>CAYJLP010000033.1:0-18282 GCA_964371115.1 uncultured Akkermansia sp.
CAAAACCACGGAATATCTGAGCGAGTTTAGCTTCATTATTACTCTGGCTAGGTTTAATGCAGCAACAGGGTCTTACTGCTTGATAATAAATAGCCCAACAAAAGTAAGATTTGATATGATGATTCTGATAAAATGCGTTCACTGTATTTTATTACATTATCTATAGGGGACCTTGCAAAAATAGTTTTCAGAAATTGCAGATGTCGGAAATGAGCGCCACAGCACGTCTTTTGCAGCAGTCTGGCGAGAATTTGCTAGCAAAATCCAAAGCTGCTAATTTTGCAAGATCCCCTATAGCCAAAGCAATAACACGGATAGATAGGATTCTCAAAAAATATGATGATGTATATTTTTAATTGTGAAATTTAGTGTGATATAGACAAAAAATCTCATAAATATTCATGGCTTTATACTCTTGCCATGTGACTGCCAATTTGTTATTGTCATGTGATGAAGTATAAATGCACCTTATTCTGCCTATGCGTGACCACTCACCTCCTCCCCTCCTGCGGCGGTGGGGGTAGCAGTCAGGGAAGCACAGCAAATAGTAATGCGACCGAGGCGCATGAGCTCCCCGACGCTGTAGCGACAGAGACGCGACTGCGCGCAGCCTCCGTCGATATGGGCGGGTGCTTGCAGATACAGGAGCTGCGATTCATCAATCCTCAGCTCGCTATGATGCGCGATGCGGAGGGATGGCAGGAGCGCGAGGAGGAGCTCTTTGAGGTCACTTACTCCAAGATAGACGCCACACGCGCGTCACTGAGTCTACTGCGAACCGTCCAGAAAAACGTAGTTGATCTAAATGATATAGGCTCAATCGCGACGCAATACAAGCTAGAGCTCAGCTATGAGAAGGGCACTCTGCGTGTGATAGGCACGGAGAGGACGGGTGATTATGCCCCTTTCCGCGATCCGAGTTTTATTGAGAGTACGGAGCAGATTGATAGCGTCATTGAGTGGGTCACGCCCGAGTGAGTAGCCTCAGCGTCACTCGCCCTCGGGGCTGAGGGAAGAGATCATCGTGTTCTCCTGTCGCAGCTTGCTCTTGAGCTGCGAGGGAGAGCAGGAGAACTTGGCCGCGATGAATTTGTTGAGCGCGGACTGGGATTCAAAGCCGAGCTCGTAGGCGATTTCTTTCAACGGGGCGTCTTCGAAGATGAGACGCTTCTTGATCTCGAGGCTCAGCCTGTCGTGGATGAGCTCAAGGGCGGTGTTGTGCGCGTATTTTTTACAGAGTGAGTTGAGCTTTTTTGCCGTGATGGCAAGCAGCTGGCAGTACTGCTCCACCTTGCGCAGCTGGCTGTAGCGCTCATCAATGAGCTTGCGAAAGCTCAGATAGGTGTCCAGATCGGAATCCTGCACGCCGGCGAAGGCGTGATCAGCGACCGCGTCGATGATCTTGAAGATGATGATCTTGACGAGGAACTTGAGCTCGATCTGGCGTATGTTGTTCAGCGGGCGCGCGAGGCTGGCGATGTGCTGCACCATATCGCAGATCTCGGCGAATTGCGCTTGCTTGTCCGAGAAGGCGACATAGTTCACCTTCTGATAGAGGTCCACATTGTACTCGCGCAGCTCCTGCGAGAGAATGGCGGAGCAGAAGATGCTCTCGTCAAACATGAGCACCTGCCCGCGTGCCTCCGCCGAGAGCGCCAGACTCGAGATCTGGCGCGGGAAGATAAAGCAGACACAGGGTGCTACGATGGAGAACTGCTCTAGCCCGACGAAGTAACGTCCCTCTCCCTCCTCGAGGATGAGGATCTGAAAGAAGGCATTGCTGTGCGCGGGCTCGAGGCTGTCGCGCAGCTCGGCTAGCGCCGCGCGGGCAAAGCTGGGGTACTCGCTGCCCTGTGTGTGGGTGGCGAGCTGATGCTTGATGATACTCATAGAAAAAAGGGGGAAAGTAGAAATAACAAAGCAATCAGGGTCTCTCCAGATAGAAAAGACCCTGATTGTTTTAAGTTTTGTTAGGATGTACCTAGCTTATGCGGACAGTGTCGCACCTTCCTTGTTGTCGATTGCCTGCTTGGCAAGGTCGAAAACGGCCTTGAAGCCTTCAGGGTTCGATACAGCGAGATCGGCGAGAGTCTTGCGGTCAAGCTCGATGTTCGCAGCCTTGAGACCTTCCATGAAGCGGGAGTAGCTCAGGCCAAGGGAGCGGGAAGCAGCGGAGATACGTGTGATCCAGAGGCGACGGAATTGTCCCTTACGCTTCTTGCGGTCACGGTATTCATACTGCCATGCTTTGTATACTGCATCTTTCGCATAGCGGAAGAGCTTGCTGCGGAAACCGCGGAAGCCCTTGGCGCGAAGGAGGATGCGCTTGCGACGCTGGCGTGAAGCCGGTCCATTTGTAGCACGTGCCATATATTATACGTTTTATCTTGTGAACGAACAGTTCTACCTCACCTCCTTGCAGTCTCGTTCGCTCGTTCCCCTAGCTAGGGGAAGGCTGCATGAAGGTCGCTCGATTCGCGAGCGAGTTCTTGGCACAGTTGCCGGGTTTCAGGTTATTTATGCGAAGGGCATGTTCTGCTTGACGGCCCAAACTTGGGTAGCGTCGACCAGAGCGGGACGTCCGAGAGCGCGTTTGCGCTTGCTGGACTTCTTCTGGAGGATGTGACGCTTGCCTTGCTTGCGACGCAGAACCTTGCCCGTGCCAGTAACCTTGAAACGCTTGGCAACAGCCTTACGTGTTTTGTTAATACCACCTTTGCGGGTCATGGTGCGGTGATTATAAGGATTTTTTACTTTTTGTAAAGAAGTTTTTAGAATTTTCTATAAAATTATATAGACTTTTGTACAGAAGTTTACTTCTACCCTCAGCTTTTCTCCCATAGCATTGGTTTTAGGCGTGGATATCGCGGATTGGGCTTGGATCATAGAGCACTCCTGCATCTTCGCAGAAATAATAAAAGGATGAGAATTTAAAGGTACTCTCAAGAGAAAAAGCGGACTCACAGAGCCATAGCCTGCAAGTCCGCTTCTGTATCATGAGAAAAAATCGTATTAGTACACGTCGCGCTGGTAGCGCTTATTCGCCTTCATATCGGCGAGGTAGGCCTTAGCCTCCGCTGGGGTGCGCTCGCCGTACTTTGCAATGAGGTTGAGGAGTGCTGTCTCGACGTCCTTCGCCATGCGGTGGGCGTCGCCACAGACGTAGAAGGCAGCGCCCTTCTCCAGCCACTGCCAGAGCTCCTCAGCCTGCTCGTCCATGAGGTTCTGGACGTAGATCTTGTAGTCCTGATCGCGGCTCCACGCGACGCTGTACTTGAGCCTGCCCTGATCGACGAGGTCTTGGATCTCGTCTTCGTAGCAGCCGTCAGTTGCGGCGTAGGGGTTGCCAAAGAAGAGCCACATGGGGCCTGTCGCCTTGTCGGCCACACGCTGCTGCCAGAAGGCGCGGAAGGGAGCGATACCCGTACCAGGTCCCACCATGATGACGGGCACAGTGCCATCTGTGGGGAGGCGGAAGTTCTTGTTGCTATGGACGAATGTGCGAGAGAGGTCGCCAGCGGCGACGCGGTCTGCCATGTAGGTCGAGCAGACGCCACCGCGGTCACGACCATCGGTGGTGAAGCGCACGGCACCGACGCAGAGCGATACCTGACCTGCCACAGCGTCGGGGCTGCTGGCGATGGAGTAGAGGCGGGGTGCCATCTTGCCCAGGATGGCCACGAAGCTCGCGGCATCGGGGAAGTTCGCCTTCATCTCAGGATTGCTTGCGAGATCGAGGAAGTCGCGTCCCCAGATAAAGTCCTTCAGCGCGTCCTTGTCGGCGAGGATGGCGGCGAGCTCGTCGCTCTGGGCAACGGCGTTCCACTTCGTCATATTCGCCTTCTTGAGATTCGTGATGTCGTAGGAGTTAATCAGCGCATCACGCAGCGCGCTCTCGCTGCCATCGGGGGTGGCGATGGTCGCGGTGGCATCGAGCCCGAGGGCGGCGATAAGGGCATCGACGAGCTTCTCATCATTGCAGGGGATGACGCCGAGCGCGTCGCCTGTGACGTAGCTGAGGCCTGAGCCCTCGAGGCTGAAGTCGATGTGAAAGCTTTCTTTGGCACTCCCTTCCTTGGTGAGAGGACGCAGCCCGAGGACGGGTGCAAGGAAGGGGGTCTTCATGTTGTATGGAGAGTCAGGTGACATGGGAATAATGGTATTTGTAGAAAAGAATCAAGTGATCAGAGTCGGATGGCGGCAGAGCTCCATGTCAGACCTGCGCCAAAGGCGACGAGGATGACGATCTCGCCCTTCTTCGCACGTCCCGAGCGCAGTGCTTCGTCAAAGGCGATGGCAACGGCGGCACCCGAGGTATTGCCGTATTTCTGCAGGTTGACAAATACTTTCTCAGGCGCGATGTTGAGGCGCTGGGCAACGGCATTGATGATGCGTAGATTCGCTTGATGGGGGATGACGAGGGCGACGTCGTCACCCGTGATACCTGTACGCTCCATGAGGGAGAGCGCGGAGGTCTTCATGTGATGCACAGCGTGGCGGAAGACTTCGTTGCCGCGCATGGCGAGCGTGTAGAGCTTTTCGTGGATGTTTTCTTCCGTCGTGGGCAGAGCCGTACCACCGCCAGGGACGCGGAGGAGGTCGGTGAGCTTGCCGTCCGCCCCGATGTCGGTGGCGAGGATGGCACTACCTGTTTCAGATTCTTCTGTGGCTTGGAGGATGGCGGCTCCTGAGCCGTCGCCAAAGAGTACGCAGGTGTTGCGATCCTCCCAGTTGACGATGTGGCTGAGCTTCTCACTCGCGATGACGAGGGCGGTCTTTGCCTGACCGCAGCCGATGAACTGCACAGCCGTCTTGAGCGCGTAGAGGAAGCCTGAGCAGGCGGCGGAGATGTCAAAGGCGGCGGCGTTCACGGCTCCGATATTGGCCTGCACGTAGCACGCGGTAGAGGGGGTGAAGGTGTCAGGGGTGACAGTGGCAAGGATAATGAGGTCAATGTCCTCAGGGGCAATATTCGCATTCTCCATCGCGCGCAGAGCGGCTTGAGTCGCCATGTCGCTCGTCTTCTCGTCGGGGGCAGCGATGCGACGCTCTTCGATACCTGTGCGCTCGACAATCCATTCATTGGAGGTGGCGACCATTTTTTCGAGATCTGAGTTGGTCAGACGGCGTTCGGGGACATAGGAGCCTGTGCCGATGACGGCGACAGGGAGTCGCTTGAAGGATTGCGATTGATCGTTCATATTCTGTCTTTGTTGAGTGATAAAGGGTAGTAAGAAACCCTCGGGTTTTGCGGGGATTGTACCAAATGCGCTAGGTAATAGCGAGCCAAAAAAATACGATTTCCTAAATCACCACTGCTAAAAATCACTATATTCTCTGCTGCAATTCTCAAAAACGGGGGTAAAACATACTCACAATGAACGCCTAGACACTTTAGGCTTCCCATAGGCTGATTTTGGCGTTATAATTCTGCGGATTATCTAAACAAAGTTTAAACTTAGACAAAATTATATATTATGAAAATATGGATTGATGGCAACTTAGTCGAGGAGCAGGATGCAAAGATCTCGGTATTCGACCATGGCTTGCTGTATGGGGATGGATGTTTTGAAGGAATTCGTTTCTACGATAGCAAGATTTTCCGACTTGAGGAACACATCAAGCGCCTCTTCCACTGCATGAGCTACCTCATGCTGGAGCTGCCTTGGACATTTGACGAGGTCTGTGAAGCTACCAAGGAGACGGTCGCGCAATGCGGTCTCACCGATGGCTACATCCGCCTCATCGTCACACGTGGTGTGGGTGATCTCGGTCTCGACCCACGCAAGTGCCCAAACCCCAGTATGATCATCATCGCACAGACCATCTCTCTGTATCCTCAGGAGATGTATGACAAAGGGCTGCGCGTCATCACCAGCTCGTACCGCCGCGCAGGAGCCGACATCCTCTGCCAGCAGGTGAAGAGCCTCAACTACCTCAACAGCATCCTTGCCAAGATTGAATGCGCGCAGCAGAATGCAGGCGAGGCTCTCTTCCTCAACGCGCAGGGCAATATTGCTGAGTGTACAGGGGACAATATCTTCATCGTCAAAGACGGCACCGTCTTCACCCCTCCCGTCACGGAGGGCGCGCTCAATGGCATCACGCGCCTCGCGGTCATCGAGATCTGCGCCGAGCTCGGCATCCCTTGCAAGGAGCAAGATATGAATCGCTTTGACGTCATCACCTCCGACGAGTGCTTCCTCACAGGCACGGCGGCCGAGGTTATCGCTGTCTCTGAGCTCGATGGTCGTACTGTCGGCTCTGGTCAGTCAGGTCCCATCACGCAAAAGATCCTCGAGCGCTACCAGAAGCTCGTTCGCGAATGATCTCCATCAACGCAATCAAAAACTTCAATCGCAGCGGCCTAGACTTGTTCTAGGTCGTTTGCTTTGATACACTAGAAATGTGATGAACACCACCGTACACGAAGGCCGCTTCCTGAACATGCATGTCACCGGCGCAGGATGGGAATACTGCGCGCGCAAGGGGGAGCAATCCGCGGTTATGATCTTTGCCATGACTCGCGATGAGAAAATCATCCTCGTCGAGGAGTACCGCCCCCCCGTCGCCGCCTCCACGATCTGCTTTCCCGCAGGTCTGCACGGGGATCAGGGAGATGCAGAGAGTCTGACCTCAGCTGCGGGGCGCGAGTTTTTCGAAGAGGCGGGCTACGCCGCGGACGAGCTCATGCACCTCTTTAGCGGTCCCTCCTCCCCAGGGCTCACCTCCGAGATGGTCTCCTTCTTCCTCGCCACCGACATCCAGCGCGTGGGGGCTGGTGGTGGAGATAGCAATGAGAATATCATCGTACATGAGATTGAGCGCAGCTGCATCCTCGATTGGCTACGCGAGCAACAGGATGAGGGCAAGCTCATCGACCCTCGCGTCTACACAGGGCTCTACTTCCTCGATCAGCACAAGTAGGCCCCTCCCCCATGTCTAGCCTGAGCCCTTCTATCGCGGTCGCACTGGGGTGCCTCCTCTCGGTCTCGCCTCCCGCACCTCCCGCACCTCCCTCATCTCTACGCTCTCATAGCGATATCTCATCGCACAAGCGAGCACATGAGACAATCTGCATGCAGGCGACTCTGAGCTACACAGGCAGACCCTACTACGTCGCGCTGCGCCTCCCTGGTCGCCTCCTCACGCAGCAGCATCATCTCCCCACGGGAGGCTACAGCACATGCTTCACGATACCAGCAGAGGTGCATTCTATGGAAATCCTCATCGAGATGCGCTGGCCTGAGACAACGTCACCGCAGAAAGAGTATCGTGTCATACTCACGCTCTCTGCCGAGGCGCGCGTTGCACGTACTCAGAGCTGCGGCTCGCGGAGGAGATACCTGCACGACCTTTTACTTTTTACTTGGTAGTCTATGTGTTTTATCTCTCATCATTCTAAATTAGCACTTGTTCTACTGGTCAATTCTCATTGTTAGAGACATACGAATAACAAAAACAAGATTTGCAAACATTTAAAGCATGGGATAACTTTTGATATTTTAACTTGAAAAATCAATAGCAATCCGCTAGCATTCTAATATGAAGCACGTATGCCTCACAACCTGCCTCGATACCTCCCGCACGCTGAATATCCCCCTTAGAAGCACGCAGGAGTGGCTCATCGACCTCCCCATAGAACGCGGCGGCCTCGGCGAGATGCCAAGCCCCTTCGCCCTGCTGGCCAGTGCCACAGCTAGCTGTATGGCAGCATCTATCCAGAATAGAGCGAAGCAAATAGACATTTCTGCCTATGGTCTGCGCATCGAATCGGCACTGGAGGAGCAGGAGAATGCGGTCACAGCGCTTGTATTTAGTATCTTTATTCCCGAATCCCTCCTCCCGATTCAACATGAGATTGAGAGCATCTCGCGCAGCTGCCCTGTAGCCTCTATCCTACACCCGGGTATGGAGATCAAATTGGAAATCTCGATGCTCGATTTCCTGCCGGACCCATCAGACGCATTCTAATAAATAGACAATCAACGTATAGCGGAAGCTCGCAAGCAGGAAGTGACCAGATCCTGCATGCGGGCTTTTTTTTGTGATGATCCCATCACAGATCAAATAAAAAAAATCTCCCAAGCGATCAAGCAAGGGAGATGTATCCTGAATGGACGAGAAAATTATTTCCTATAGAGGGAGGATTTGAGTCGATTGAGTTTCTTGGTGAGTGTGATACGTGCGGCGGAGGAGACTCGCTCGACGAAGAGCTTGCCCTCGAGGTGATCGTACTCATGCTGCAAGCAGCGTGCGAGTAGCTCACCACAATCCACCTCCATCACCGAGCCGTCGAGCTGAGGGAGCTTTGCTCGCACACGCAGCGGGCGCATCACATTGGCGCGGATCTCGTGTACGCTCAGGCAGCCTTCGGTAAAGAGGTCTTGCTCCCCGTAGGGCTCGATCTCAGGGTTGATGAACACCATAGGCATGATGGAGTAGAGCGAGCACTCCTGCCCGTTGACGATGATCGGCTCAGGCTCTTCACCTTCCTCCTCCTCATCCTTCGGGATGTCGATGACGACCATGCGTAGATTGAGCCCTATCTGAGGGGCAGCGAGTCCTATACCATTGGCGGCGTACATCGTTTCGAGCATATTTTCTGCTAGTGCTGTAATCTCAGCATCAACGATTTCGATAGGGGCACTCACAGCGCGTAGAACGGGATCTCCGTATTGTTTAATTGAAAGAAGCATAATACAATAATCTAAAAAAATAATAATATAGAGAGAGGGATTCTGTCAAGCCTGAGTTTTGCGCTAGCGTGCCATCTGCTTGTGTATTTGCGAGGAATATTTTAGAACTACTTTATAAAAAACACTTGCCAGAGAGAAAATAATTTGCTAGAAATAAGATAATCATTCCTGCCCCTCTTCATGAAAATCACCAGTCTACTTGCCCTCGCCCTTCTGACCACCCCCCTCCTCCATGCCCAGCGCTACATTGCCGAGGGTGTGGATATCGATCAAATCGCCGACTCAACATTGTTTTATGACTCGGGCAAGGGTGCATTCTTCACGGTCGTCAATACGACAGAACGCGAAAACCTAGAAAAAATCGTTGCAACAAACAAGCAAGGCACTTTGGGTGAGGTTTTAGGTGACCTATCAAAATATCTCGAATCCACGTATGTGGATAGTTATAACGTCTCCTTTAATTCCCTCCAACCTTTCGGCTATAAAAGTGAAACATACGATAGCATGTCTTGCTGGTATCAGGCGGGAGCCAATATGATTGAGTACTGGCAAAACTCCTACGGCGTATTCGCCGATCGAGTCGATACCCCCTCGGGCTACACCTATAACAAAGAATACGTCGATGATCTCGCTGGCGCACTATCGCTCGACCTCACCGCGCATTTCTACGATAACCTCGACGGCAAAGTAGGCTCCAACTTCGGAATGCTTGCACAGTGGTATTTTAATGGCAACATCAACTTGATGCTCCCTACAACGACAAAGGCAGATGGCATGACAGACCCCACGGGCGGATACTACAGCTCTCACTACCAACATGAGGCTAGCTACACGAGCAACGAATTCAACTATTCCTCTCCCAAAGTTAGCGAAACCATGGCCGAGGTGACAGCCGACATCACCTCCGCCCTCGGCTATGAAATGGTCGATGGTGTCCTAACCCAAACAAAGAAAGGACAAATCGCCAATATACGCGTAGCCGCGGATGGTTATTCGACTGGGCACATGGTAACACTCTACGGATTTGAACTCAATGAAAAAGGCGAGCTCAAAGCACTCTACATCGCTGATTCTGATGACCATCTCTACGGCATTACCAAAATCTACATCCAACAGAATAAGGATAATGCCCATGAGTTCGTGCTCTATACTGATGAAGAAATGACCACCCAGTGGGGCGATGCAGGAAAGCCCCCACGCCTCTTAGACAACGTCTACAACATCAACACATCCAGCAGTCTCAATGATCTCTACGAACGCTACCACCGCGCCGATACCAAGCAGGTATGGAGTGGAGGTAGTAGTGAATGGGGCGGCACCAATCTACAAGACGACGGCGGCATCCCCACAGCAGCCGACGGATGGATGCGCTACGCAGATGCGGCTGGTACAGAGCATGATGGCTTCTATGCGAGCAGCTACGACAGCACGCGCGGCGTCATCTTCAATGACCAAAAAGCCGACGGAGCGACAGCACGCACAGTCACCCTTGCCAAGAGCATGAGTGCGCCTACGATTGAGATCATCAACGACAGCATCGCCTACACCTTTGAGGGCAACGACTACAGCCTCACTGCCGAGAGTCTCGTCAAGGAGGGCAGCAGCAGCGCCACCTTCCGCAACACCACCCTCATCGTCCAAGATGTCCAGGTGCGCGAAGGCAGCTTTAAAATGGACAACACGCAGCTCACAGGCTCCATGAGCGTGAGCAGTGGTGCTGAGCTACACGTCACAGGCACGGAGAGCAGCATCTCCGGCACACTCACCCTGCATGAGGGAGCGAGTCTGAAGTTCAGCAACAAGAGCGACACACTCACCGTCAATCATCTCGTCATCGACAACAATTTCCAATCCTCAGAAACAACGATAGGCACCCTCATCGTCGAGGGCGAGCTCCGCGTCGAGAGCACAGCCGACGTCGCGCGCATGACTCGCCTCAGCGGCATCGACCTGCTCTCCGTCACCCCCGTGACAGAAGCTACGCTCAATGCCAATCTCGACCTGCGCTCCGCTGACGCCCTCACCATGAGCCGCGCGCTCTCTCTAGGAGGTCAGCTCATGCTCAGCTCGACCAACAAGCTCACGCTCAATTTCGCAGGCACGCCCCTACTCGATGAGAACAACTACCTCATGCTCTTCACCGACATCGCTGGCATCAGCATCAACGGCATGGCTGCTGACGCCACAACAGATTACACCCAATACCTCGAGCTCTCCCCCGAAGCACTCACCAGCCTCGGCGAAGACGCGGCGTTGAAATACGATAAAGCCACCGGCCAGCTCTACGTCGAGGTCGAGGGCGTCCCCGAGCCCAGCAGCAGTGCCCTCTCACTGCTCGCCCTCGCCGCCCTTGCCGCGCGTCGACGCCGCCGCAAATAACCAAGCCTCCTCTCGCCCTCTCAACAAGCCTCGTCGCCTTTCTGCGTGCGAGGCTTGCTGCATACACTGAATCAGCAAAAAATGCTCATATATCGACACTACATAACTGCTTGACTACTTAACCACTAATGCTCATTATGAACTATTTCCTTGACTTCCTACCTCATCTTTAATAGAGTGTGAGCTGATATCATTTTCTCATAATGAAGATACCATCCCTCTATTCAGCACTCGTTGTATTACCCCTGCTTGCCAGCGCGGCTCATGCAAAAAAGCCCGTCAGCGCAGCCTCCCTGACGAACTACGACGCCGCGTCGGTCAAGAAGTACGTCGGCAACAAATTCGCCCCCAAGCCCTTTGGCGCCACCCCCACCACACAGCAGGTGGCATGGCAGCGACTGGAGTACTACGGATTCATCCATTTCGGTCTCAACACCTTCACAGGTCGCGAATGGGGCTACGGTGATGAGAAGCCCGGCATCTTCAACCCCACAGAGTTCGACGCACACAAGGCACTCTCCACGATGAAGGCTGGCGGCATGAAGGGCATGATCTACACCGCCAAGCACCACGACGGCTGGTGCGCTTGGCCCACCAAGAGCACGAAGCACAACATCTCCGCCTCCCCCTACAAAAACGGCAAGGGCGACATCGTCAAGGAATTCTCGAAGGCTGCTGCTGCCACAGGCATGCTCTTTGGCACCTACCTCTCCCCTTGGGACCGCAACCACGCCGAATACGGCAAAAAAGGCTACCTGAAGGCCTACTACCAGCAGATCACCGAGCTGCTCACCAACTACGGTCCCGTCTTTGAAATCTGGTTCGACGGCGCGAACGGCGGCGACGGCTACTACGGCGGCGCCCGCGAGCGGCGCAACATCGGTGCCGCTGAGAAGTACTACAACTTCCAACACATTGTCAAGCTGATCCGCAAGCTCCAGCCCAACTGCATCATCTGGGGTGCTGGCACCTACGGTGACGCCCGCTGGGGCGGCAGTGAAAAGGGTCACGTCGGCTACCCCCACTGGCACACCCTGACGGCAAAGAACCCCAACGCCCACGCACAAGGTGCTACGAATGGCGAGCGCTGGGTCCCCGCTGAGGGCGACACCCCCATCAACCACGCGGGCTGGTTCTGGCATCGCGGCCAGGCTGGACGTGTGAAGTCCCCTGAGCATCTGATGCAAGTCTGGTTCGACAGCGTCGGTCGCGGAGCCAACCTCCTCGTCAATGTCGCCCTTGACAACAAGGGACAATTCGACGCCGCAGATGTAAAATCCCTGCTCGCGTTCCGCAAGCTGCGCGACGAGCTCTACAAAAAAGACTACGCGCTGGGTGCCACCGTCACCAATCAGAGCCAGATCCGCATGGACAACAAGGAACTCTTCGGCGCCGCTCTCCTCTTTGACGACAACATCGAGTCCTACTGGAGCACAAATGACGGTGTGAAGACAGGCACTATCGAGGCGAAGCTCGTCGAGCCCGCCGTCGTGGACGTCGTCCGCATCCGCGAGCAGATCCGCCTCGGACAGCGCGTGCAGGCATGGGCCTTTGACATCAAGGTCGACGGTCAGTGGATCGAAGCGACATCCGGTCAGAGCATCGGCAATCAGATCCTCTTCCGCTTTGACAACGATCGCCCCGTCACCGACATCCGCCTGCGTATCACCGCGGCAAAGGCCTGCCCCACCATCTCTGAGATCTCACTCTTCAAGATGCCCTATATGGCAGAGACAGGACATGGCGGCTACAAGAACCCCGGCATCTCCAAGAAGGGCTGGAAAGTCGTCGCTCAGCCCCTCGCAAATGCGAAGGCCGCCTTTGACAACAACCCCAGCACCTTCTGGCACACACACCCCACATCAGGTCAGCTCGCACCCCCACAGAGCTTCACCGTCGATATGGGCAAGGAGTACACCGTTGAAGGCTTCTGCTACCTGCCTCGTCAGGACGGCACCTTCCACGGCATGACCTCACGCTACAAGATGGAAGTAAGCCAAGACGGCAAGACCTTCAAGACAGTCTCCGAGGGTGAGTTTGGCAACCTGCGCGCCAACCCCATCGAGCAGAGCATCAACTTCACCCCTACCAAGGCACGCTACTTCCGCTTCACCGGCACCGCCGCTCTGGAAAAGAACCACGTCTCCGCCGCTGAGATCTCCATCCTCGGCAAATAATCTCAACTATAGACCACTATGACACAAGTCATCTCCTCCATCGCCTGCGACTTCGGCTCATCCGGAGGTAAAATCTATCTCGGAACTCTGAACGGAGGTCGCATGGAGATGGAAGAGGTGCACCGCTTCCCCTGCGAGCCTATTCGCATGGGGGAGCTCTACTACACCGATGCCCTCTACCTCTACCGCGAGCTCATCCGTGGGATCAAGCTCGTGCTCAAGCGAGGCATCACCCCTGACTCGCTCGCCATCAACACATGGGGCGTCGACGTAGCCTATGTCTCCGCCTCGGGCGAGCTCGTGAGCAATCCTGTGAACTACCGCAGCGAGCGCACGGCGCACACCGTCGGCAAGCTCGCTGCCCTCGGGCTGGATAGCCAGACGCTCTACTCACGTACGGGCATCGCACCCATGCCCTACAACAGCCTTTACCAGATCTACGAGGATCTCCAAGGCCGCCGTGAGCTACTCGCCCCCGCGCGCCATCTGCTCTGGCTGCCCGACCTCTTCGGCTACTGGCTCACAGGTGAGCTCAGCACCGAGCCCTGCATCGCCTCCACCAGCCAGATGCTCGATCCACGTAGCCAGCAATGGGATGCCGACATCCTCAGCACGCTCGGACTCGATGAGAGCATGCTCCCCGAGATCAAGCCCGCTGGCAGCCTCAAGGGCATGCTCAAGGCAGACCTCGCCGAGCAGCTCGGCTGTGCCCCCTTCCCCATCCTCGCCGCCACCTCACACGACACCGCCTCCGCTGTCCTCGCCGCCCCGCTCGCCGACGAGCGCTCCCTCTACATCTCCAGCGGCTCTTGGTCGCTGCTCGGGCAGGAGCGACGCGAGCCCATCACGAGCCCCGATGCCCTTGCGGCAGGATTTGGCAATGAGCTAGGCTACGGCGGCAGCGTCCGATTCCTCCAGTCCATCAATGGACTCTGGACACTCCAGCAGCTCCAGCGTCAGTGGGGCATCTCCTTTGACGAGATGGAGCATGCGGCGCGCGACGCCATGGGACGCGGCTTTGTCGTCGATGTGAATGACGCCGCCTTCTACTCCGCCAGCGACATGGAGAGCGCTATTCTCGAACACTGCCAGCAGCACGAGCTGCCCCTACCCCAGACACGTGGCGAGATCGCCGCAGCCGTCTACGAGGGGCTCGGACGCGCTCACGCTGAGGCCGTACAGCAGATGACCGCCGTCACAGGCGACACGCCCAGCAGCCTGCACCTACTCGGCGGCGGCTGCCGCGACAGCCTCTTCTGCGAGACCATCCATCAGCATGTCGGTCTCCCCATGACACTGGGTCCTATTGATGCCACCGCCGTGGGCAACCTCCTCTCCCAATGGCTAGGACTCGGCCACCTCTCCTCTCCCCAACAAGCGCGCCAATGCGTGCGCGACAGCTTTTCCATCAAACAACTCCACTAAACCATCCATGAGTGACACATTAAAAATCCGCCAAGACATCATCGCCTACTGCCTCAAGATGAAAGAGGCAGGACTCAACCACGGCACAGCCGGCAACATCAGCCACCGCGTCGAGGGCGGCATCCTCGTCACCCCCTCGGGCATGCCCTACGACATCATGGAGCCTGAGGACCTCGTCTTCATCAGCAACGACGGCGCAATCGAAGAGGGCAAGATCCCCTCCAGCGAATGGCGCTTCCACCACTCTATCCTCATGGCGCGCCCCGACTGCCACGCCGTCATGCACTCCCATGCCCTCTACGCCACGATGGTCTCCATCCTCGGCATCGATGAGCTGCCTGCCATCCACTACATGATCGCACTGAGCGGCAGCAATGCCATCCCCTGCGCCGACTACGCCACCTACGGCTCTGAGGAGCTCAATGAGAATATCCAGCGCGTCATGGGTGTGAGCAAAGCCTGCATCCTCAAGAACCACGGTCTCGTCGCCACCGAAGCCACGCTGGAGAAGGCCTTCGTCCTGCTCTCCGAGGTCGAGTACCTCTGCCAGGTCTACATGGGCGTACGCGCTGCGGGGCAGTTCACCACGCTGCCTGATGAAGAGATCGTCCACGTGCTTGAGAAGTTCAAGGGCTACGGTCTCAACGTCGTCCACGCCAACAAAAAATCCTAAGATCTCTCTCTGCCATGGAAACTACTACCAATGACAAGCAGCCCATGCTCGGCAAAGGTCTGCTCGTGAGCTTCATCATGCTCACCACCTGCTTTGCGCTGTGGGGCATCCTCAACAACATGACCGACACGCTCGTGCCCGCCTTTGCCAAGATCTTCATGATCGAGGCGGTGGACTCAGCCCTCGTTCAGGTCGCCTTCTACGGTGCCTACGCCGTGCTCGCTATCCCTGCGGCCATGCTCATCAAGAAATGGTCCTACCGCAGCGGCATCCTCGTGGGTCTCGGCTTCTACGCCATCGGCGCGATGGGCTATATCCCCGCTGCCGCACTGCAGAGCTACAGCCTCTTCCTCGTCTCCATCTTCATCCTCGCGGGCGGTCTCTCCGTCCTTGAGACGACCTGCAACCCCTTCGTGCTCGCACTCGGCCCCAAGGAGACAGCCGTCCAGCGACTCAACTTTGCCCAGGCTTTCAACCCTCTGGGCTCCATCACAGGTCTCTTCCTTGCGAAGTATGTCATCCTTGCCAATCTCAATCCCGCCAGCGTGCAGGAGCGTGGTGCCATGGATGCCCAGCAGCTCGCTAGCATCCGTGACACGGAGCTCTTCTGGCTGAGTGCGCCCTACATCGGGCTCATCCTCATTGCGGCCGTGATCTGGGTCTACTTCTTCCGCCACAAGTCAGGCGTGAAAGACGAGAGCGGCGAGCTGAATATGAAGGCGAATGCAAAGACCCTCTTTGGCAGCCGTCCCTATGTCTTCGGCGTCATCGCCCAGTTTTTCTACATCGGCGCACAGATCTCCGTCTGGACATGGGCCGTGCTCTATGCAAAGACTCTCTGGAATGTCGATGAGGCTGAGGCTGTCAAGGTCAGCATCTGGGCGATCTACACCTTCATCATCATGCGCTGGGTCTGTACCGCACTCATGCGTGTGCTGCGCCCCTCGCTGCTCATGACTGCCTTTGCCCTACTCGGCATCGCCTTCTCCATCGGCACGGTCTACCTGCCTACGAGCTACTCCATCCCCTGCCTCATCGCGCTGTCTGGCTGCATGTCGCTAATGTTCCCCACCATCTACGGTCTTGCTCTCGGCAGACTCGGTGGTGAGGAGACCAAGCTCGGAGCCGCTGGTCTCATCATGGCCATCGCAGGTGGTGCCATCATCCCCACGCTCATGGGCTCCATCATCGACGGTGCTTGGCTCACCTCCCTGCTCCCCATGTATGAGGGCATGGAGGCCTGCATACGCAGCAGCTACTATGTCAGCGCAGTCTGCTTCTCCGTCATCCTAGCCTACTCCGTCTACATGGTGCGCTACGAGAACCGCAACGACTAATCCCCCAACCCCTCCCCTTTCTTTTTTATGAACTCATCATACCGTCAAGAATCACAGCTGCCCACCATCGGCATCCGCCCCACCATTGATGGTCGTCGTCTCGGCGTCCGCGAATCTCTGGAAGAAGTCACGATGCAGATGGCGCAGTCCGCCGCCTCCCTCATCGAGTCCAGCCTGCGCCACCCCAGCGGGGAACCCGTACGCTGCGTCATCGCCGACACCACCATCGGCTGCTTCAAGGAAGCCGCTGCTGCTCAGCGCAAGTTCCAAGAGAACAACGTCGGCCTCACCCTCACTGTCACCCCCTGCTGGTGCTACGGCACGGAGACCATCGACATGACCCCCGCCATCCCCAAGGCCATCTGGGGCTTCAACGGCACTGACCGCCCAGGGGCTGTCTACCTCGCTGCCGCTGCCGCCGCACATGACCAGATGGGGCTGCCCGTCTTCACCATCTACGGCAAGGACGTGCAGGATCTCGGTGACAAGACCATCCCCGCCGATGTCTCAGAAAAAATCCTCGCCTTTGCCCGCAGCGGTCTCGCCGTCGCCACGATGAAGGATCAGTCCTACCTCAGCCTCGGCTACGTCTCCATGGGCATCGCCGGCTCCATGGTCGATGCTCAGTTCATCAGCGACTACCTCGGCATGCGCACGGAGTTCGTCGACATGTGCGAGATCAAGCGCCGCCTTGAGCTGAGCATCTTTGACCCCGTCGAGTACGAAAAAGCTATCACTTGGACAAAGGAAAACTGCCTAGAGGGCAAGGACTGGAATGAGACTCCCATCACGGAAGAGAGCAAAAAAATCTCCTGGGATACCGTCGTCAAGATGACGCTCATCATACGCGACCTCATGAATGGCAACCCCCGCCTCATCGAGATGGGCTTTGCCGAAGAAGCCCAAGGGCACAACGCGATCGTCGCCGGCTTCCAAGGCCAGCGCGCGTGGACCGACTTCATGGCAAACGGCGACTTCAGCGAAGCCATCCTCAACTCCTCCTTTGACTGGAACGGCATCCGCCAAGCCTACGTCCTCGCCACTGAGAACGACGCGCTCAACGGCATCGCCATGCTCTTTGGTCAGCTCGTCACAGGCACCGCCCAGCTCTTTGCCGACGTGCGCACCTACTGGAGCCCTGAGGCTGTCGAGCGTGTGACGGGTCAATCCCTCACGGGGCGTGCCGCCAACGGCATCATCCACCTCATCAACTCCGGCTCCGCCTCCCTCGACTGGACAGGCGAGCAGCGCGACGCAGAGGGCAACCCCGTCGTCAAGCCCTTCTGGGACATCAGCGAAGAAGAAAAACAAGCCTGCCTCAACGCGACAAAGTGGGGGCCTGCGGTGGAAGAATACTTCCGCGGCGGCGGCTTCTCGTCCAACTTCCTCACCAAGGGTGAGATGCCCATGACCATGGCTCGCATCAACCTCGTGAAGGGCCTCGGCCCTGTCCTCCAGATCGCAGAAGGCTGGGCGGTCGACATCGCTCCCGAGATCCACGACAAGCTCAACGAGCGCACGAATCCCTCCTGGCCCACGACTTGGTTCGTACCCAAGATCACGGGTGAAGGCAGCTTCACCGACGTCTACTC
>CAYJLP010000034.1:0-17982 GCA_964371115.1 uncultured Akkermansia sp.
TGGTGGGCAGGTAGGGGACCTGTCCGCCCATGCCGATGTAGGCGCGGGCGGGGGCAGCGACGTTGTCACGCAGCCAGCGCATGGTGGTGGGGGTGCCAAAGCCTGAGGTGCCCTTCCACCCGCAGGTGAAGCGCATGAGCCAGTTGGGCATGTAGAAGAAGTAGCTGTTGAGCAGACGCTGCTCCGCGCTCTCGGCAAAGAATTGGTAACGCTCGCGTGCGAGCTTGTAGATATCAGCCTTGCCCTTGCGCCCTGTGGCGGCGCGAGGGACAGGGATGCCGTCGCGCTCCATCTCGCGTATTTCTTTGTTGCTGAGTTTTTCATTGCCTCCATACCAGCCTTGGCGCGCGTATTCAGCGGCGATTGCGGCGGCGATGCGTCGCTTGATGGTGGGAGCGGGGTGAGCGACTCCGTCTTGCTCGCTCATCTCGATCATGTCCATGTTGGGGTCGACCTTGCGCAGGTGGTAGAGGATGCCCATGGCGACGTCGCTATTCGCCATCTCACCATCGTAGACGAAGCCTGAGATCCAGCGGAGGTCGTTGAGCAGCGGGGCGAGCTCCTTGGCGGTGTCGTCGCCCTTCATGACCTTGTTCAGCGCGTCTACGTTGCCGCGATTGAGCAGCTCCCATTGCGCGAGCGCGAGGCGGTTCGCGGGGTCTCCGAGGAAGGCGGCGATGCTCTCAGGCTTGTTGTTGCCGAGGCGTGAGCGGATGCGACCTGCGAGGATGCTCTTGAGTCGCTTTGGGTTGCGCCAGAGGGAGTGGGGGACTTCGCCTGTGTAAGGTTCTTCGAGGGCGGCCTGCGCCTTGTAGCCGCCCTTGCGTTGGAATCGCTTGAGCGCGACAGGAGCATCGTCGCTCTCGTCCACCGTGATGTCTTCGAAGCCCGAGGCGTCGATGACCTCTCCCTCGAGGTTCATGTCATCAGGCTGGCTGCTGCCCGAGTCCTCACCTGTATCGCCTCCGATACCAGCAAGGAGGTCGTCGACGTTGACTTCTTTCTTGGGTTTGCTGGGCGATGTAGCCTCTGTATCTTTGGGTTTTACAGTGGGTGTTTTTGTGGCGATGGGGACTCGATCAGAGTCACTTTGGAAGAGTCCCGCGAGTGTCGGGCGTAGCGTGGGCTCTATTGTATAACCAGCGATAGCGGCTATACCCACGGTACCGGAGATGAAAAGAAGGCGACGGTATTTCATTTCCCTAAATATATATCATAGAAAATACGCCACTGTCAAGACGCTCTTTCAGAGAAGATTTATTTGTCTCTGGCGTGGTGTAATGCTGCGTGTATGTGCAAAGATGCAGGCTTGACCCTGCGTTCATTCCGTGCTAGGATGTGCGCCATCATCATTACGTAGACTCATGTTAGAAACAATCAACGCCTTTTTTGGCAGTCCCGGCTTTATCTTTTTTGCAGGGATTTTGTTGCTAGGTGCATTTTTCTGGTATCTCTCCTCGGAGAGTGATCGAATCATGCGCATCGCGGGCTCCGTTTTCATCCTCGGTCTGGCGACCTTCTCGCTGGTGTCCTTGGTGAACAACGGTATCAAGTACGGTATCGACATCAGCGGCGGCGCAGAGCTGACGCTGGAGGTGCAGCCCAAGGTCGATGACACCACTGGCGACGTCGTGCCTCCCTCGACGGCCGATATGGAGCAGGCGGTCGACATCCTCAATGAGCGTCTCAATGCGACGGGAACGAGTGAGGTGCAGATCATCTACAGTGGCAACAAGATCCTCATCCAGATCCCTCAGCTCGACAAAGACCCTGAGAAGAACAAGGAACAGCTCGACGCCATGGTACGCATGCTCACGAAGCTCGTGCGCCTCGACTTGCTGCCCGTCCACCCCGACAATGATTCTATCGTCAACAGCCCCGAAGTCATCGAGCTGATTGAAAAGTACGAAGTCAGCAAGGCTGCCTACCTCGCGAAGGTCAAGGAGAATCCCGACGCCGCGCTCCAGCTGCGCGCCCCCCTGCCTCCTATCCTGCCCATGAGCATGAATCTCACGGAGTACCGTCTGCTGGAGCACCCTGTGCTCGATGAGGAGACGCATGAGCCTAAGCTCGACAAGGCGGGCAATCCCGTGATTGATTACATGGTCGTGCTCAAGCCCTTTGCCGCGCAGCAGCACGAGACGAGCATCACGGGCAAGGACATCGTCGCCGCCTCCCCTGATGGTCAGCGTCGCGGTGTGGTCAATGTCGTGCTCAGCAACGAGGGCGCGCGCAAGATGACGCGCCTGACCTCCTCCATGCGCAAGGGTCTCGACAGCCTCGCGGTCGTGCTCGATAACACGGTGAAGAGCGCTCCCAGGGTGCAAGACACGCTGGGCAAGCAGTTCGAAATCTCGGGTCTCACCGCCCCTGGTGAAGCCGAGGACATCTGCAAGGCTCTCGCCAACCCCCTCTCCAATGACCTCAAGGTCGAGGGCCGCAAGGATGTCAGCGCCCAGCTCGGCAAGAGCGCGCTGGATCAGGGGCAGTTCGCCGGTTTGATCGGCGTGATTGCTATCTTCTTCTTCTGCTTCTGGTTCTACCGCTTGGCAGGTATGGTCGCCATGGTCGGTCTGACGATCAACATGCTCATCCTACTGGGTCTCATGAGCCTTTTTGGCTTCGTGCTCACACTACCCGGTATCGCGGGTATCGTGCTGACCATGGGTGTGGCTGTGGATGCCAACGTGCTGATCTATGAGCGTATGCGTGAAGAGCGCGCTCAGGGTCGCGGCTTCCTTGTCGCACTGCGCAATGCCTATGAGAAGGCATTCTCCGCGATTTTCGACTCCAATGTGACGTCTCTACTTACCGCGGTGATCCTCTTCGCTCTCGCGAGCGGCTCGATCAAGGGCTTTGCCGTCACCACGTCCGTGGGTATCGTCACGTCGCTGATCGGGGCGATCGTCGTGACGCGCGTGCTCTTCTTCTGGTCGGAGCACACGGGTATGCTGAAGGATACGAAGTTCTCCCGCGCGCCCTTCGAAGGCAAGCGCTTCGACTTCCTGAAATGGCGCAAGGTCGCCGCCATCGGCTCGTCCATCTTCATCGTCGCGTCTCTCGTCTATGCCTTCACCGTCCGTCAGGACAAGGCACTGGGCATCGACTTCACGGGTGGTAGCACCATCACGTATGCCATCCCTGCCGATAGTACGGTGGATTATGATGCGGTAGACAAGTACGTCAACACGCAGATCAAGCTCTCCAAGAAGCCCACCGTGCAGGAATTCGGCACGGGGGATGACCGCAGCATCAAGATACGCTGCGCCTCCCCACAGGAAGCCACCGTCATCGACGAGATGCTGCGCAAGAATGTCGCGGGTATGAAGGACATCTCCATCCCCTCGGTGGACAACGTGAGCTCGTCTCTCGGTGCCACCTTCTTCCAGACAGCTCTGCTCGCCATCGGCGTGGGTCTCGTCGGCATCACGATCTATCTGGCGATTCGCTTCGAATGGTCCTTCTCCATGGGGGCACTCGTCGCCATCGGGCATGACTTGCTCTTCATCATCGGTCTCGTTGTCCTGCTGGGCACGGAGCTGAGCATCATTCATATCGGCGCCTTCCTCACGGTGGCGGGCTACTCCATCAATGACACCATCGTTATTTATGACCGTATCCGTGAGGCGATCCGCCTCGCCGAGCCTGATGAATCCATGGCTAGCATCATGAACCGCGCCATCAATGACACGCTGCCTCGTACGACGCTCACCAGCCTCTCGACCATCGCGGTGCTCGTAGCACTGATCGCCTTTGGTGGCCCCGCGATGTATGACTTCTCCGTCACGATGCTCTTTGGTGTGATCTTCGGTACCTACTCCTCGGTGTTCATCGCCGCGCCTGTCGTTCTGCTCTTCTCGCGCAGACACAGCCTCAAGGACGAGGTGCTCAAGGCCGACCAGCTCATCGGCGAGGAGCATGTCTCGGGCAAGGATTCTGTCTAAGATTTAACATTATCAATACACATGATGCCTTTTCTTTCCTGAGAGAAGGCATCATTTTTTGCATCAGAGGACGTGACTTTTTCTCTTAGTAAGTTTAAACGCGCGCATGTCGGCTTCCTGCTCTGTGGCGCGGCCTTTCTCGCGGCGGTCGCGGGTTCGTACTACTGCGGGCAGGAGCTGCTCCGCTCGGATCTCAGCGACGTGCGCGCCAAGGAGCTGTGGAATCTCATCTACTTCCACTTTGCCCTCTCGCAGCTCTCGCTCGTGGCGGCGGCGCTGCTGTTCTACTTCCAACTCATCAAGAGCAACCGCTACTACCTCGTCGTCAGCTACGCTCCCTCTGCCGTCGGCATCGCGCCTCCGGGTATTGAGCTACCCGCAGGGCGCAGCTACTTTGCCTCACTCGCGACGCTGAGGCAGAGCAAGCTGCCGCCGCTGGGGCGTGAGGTGCTGGTATTCCCCATGATGATGCAGAGCGGCTATAGCAGCAGCGAGCGACTCGTCGAGGAGATCCAGCAGGCCTACATCGCGCAAGGGATGCGCGCACCGCGCCTGCGGCTCATCATGCAGCCTGTGCTGGGGGCGTCACCCTGGCTCGCGCAGATCATCGCTGAGCGACTACGCGCGGAGATAGGGGAGGGGGATGGTGTCCTCGTCGTGGCTCACGACACCGCGCCGACGCAGAGCCCCGCGCCTGAGCCCGAGCTACTCTGTCAGCGACTGCGTAGACATTTTCCTAATCATCCCGTCGTGCTCACGCGCTTTGGCGAGCATGAGCAGCGTGAGGCTCCCTTGCGCTCGATTAGCGCGCGACGCGTGCACATCCTGCCCTTCCTCATGTCGGAGGGCTACCACACACGCCACGACCTGCCTACGCAGGAGCAGGCGCGGGACTGTGGCAAGGAGCTGGTCTACCATCCCGTAGTCGCGGAGCTGATGAAAAAAGAAAACAGCACCCCTATGGAATAGATGCGAAGCATCTCAGATTCTTATCGGCTCGCTTCCTGCGTTGCAGCGCATAGCTCCGATGCAGAAATCAGCGTGCGCCTCATCGAGATGAAATAACCCAAGGCCAGCAGCTGCGGCGTGAGATACATGACCTGCCACCACGCTGTCAGAACGGGGACACTCCATGCCAGCGACAGGCAGGCTATCAAGATGCCCAGCTGGCTGATGATGAATTGCAGCACCAGTGTGCAGCGCGTAAAGCGCACGAGCCCCTCGTTTGATATCAGGATTAGCAGAATGGCAACGGGCGCGTAGATCGCCTGCAGAACGAGCGAGGCAAAGTGATAGGGGGGAGTGTCGCCAGTCTCACTCGTCTGAGCGCTCTCCGTGAGCATCAAGCCTATACTCCCCCCAATGAGCACGAGAAACACCCAGCTGCGAGCCGTGGTGCGCAGGCGTCTGCGCGACTCCTCGGGAAAATCGAGAGCCGCCTCATCGCTACGCTCCGCGAGGATCACGTGTGTGACCAGATGCAGTAGAACGACGACAAAGAAACCTGCTTTGATGCGCCCCTCCGCTGCTCCATACGAGTAGGGATCACTCATGAGAAGGAGGCAGTAGGGCAGAATTGCCATCTTGACCACCATCAGAATATAATACTGGAGTGCCACCACCGTCGAGCGTAGACTCGACTTGAGCAGATTCAATTGCAACACCAAAATGACCGTCACAACAAAGACCAGTAAGTAGAATAAAAAAATCAGCTCCGAGAGCTGCCACCAATCTGCCTGCAAGAGATGCTCTCGCGAAGCGATCAGCGCGCAACTGCCGAGCAGCAAGACGCCAGAAGCCCATGAAGAGTGAGGCAGCTTGCGAAGAGAAAGAGAGAGACCTTGATTCATCCTCTCAACACTAGCACATCAGAGGCAGAACGTCAAGGAGAGAGGACGAAGCCCCTCAGCTCCTCCATGGAGCCAAACAGAGGGACACCTTGCTCCTGAGCATAGCGGCGCAACGCATCCTGCCGCGCATAGCCCCAGCCCACCAGCGCGAGCTGGCAGCCGGCATTGTGCGCGCAGTGCGCATCGTGGATAGAATCTCCAATCAGCAGCAGCTCCCGCGTCTCCACACCCCAGCTCTGCGCGATATGCTGCAGCGCGGCGGGGTGCGGCTTGCGGGGGAAGACTCCCTCTTGGTAGCCTAGCACAGGACTTAGCCTGTGCTCCGGCATGAGTGCATCCACCATGAGAGTTGTCATCTCGTGGGGCTTGTTCGACAGCAGCGCCATACGCGCAGGAGTCTCGCGCAGACTCGTCAGCATATCGAGCACACCCGCATAGCAGGCCGTGCCACCCTCATGCCAGCAGTCGCGGTAGGCGATCTTGAACTCCGCGAGCAGCGCGCGCAGCTCCTCGTCAGACGCCTCCTCCTCGTCAGCGTAGCCGAGAGCCTTGGCACAGAGATTGCGCGCTCCCTCGCCTATCATCAGGCGCACCGCCTCCTCTGGATGCTCAGGCTTGCCCAGCGCGCGCAGGGCAGCATTGAGACCGATGGCGATACCGGGGAGGGAGTCGACGAGCGTGCCGTCGAGATCAAAGACGAGGTAGGGATGCTTCACGTGCGGGAGAAAAATCAATGAATAAAGCCGCGCTCTGAGCTGTTCAGGAAGTCGATGAGAGTCTTCACACAGGCATTGTTACCGTAGCGCTCATCAGCGAGTAGCGTCTCGACGGCGGAGGCAATTTGGTTGTCCTTGTGGAGGAAGAGTTTTTTGTAGGCGAACTTCAGTGCACGTACATCGTCCTCACTGTAGCCACGGCGTTGCAGGCCGATCGAGTTGATGGCACGCACGACGGCGGGAACCCCCTCGACGATAGTGTAGGGGGGGACATCCTGTGTGATGCGGGAGAATCCGCCCACCATGGCATGCTCCCCGATACGGACGAACTGGTGCACCGCTGCATAGCCCGACACGATGGCGTGATCGCCTATTTGGCAGTGCCCTGCTACACCTGCGTAGCCGCTGAGGATGACGTGGTTGCCTACGATGCACTCATGCCCGCAGTGCGAGTTGATGAGGAAAAGATTGTGATTGCCGATGATCGTCTTTGTCTCGGGGGTGGTGGAGCGGTTGATGTTGCTATTCTCACGAAAGACGTTGTAGTCGCCCACCTCGAGGAATGTCGGCTCGCCTTTGTATTTGAGATCCTGCGACTTCAACCCGATCACTGAGAAGGGGAAGAACTCATTGCCTTTTCCGAAGCGAGAGGGACCACCGAGCACCACATGATTGTGTAGGACACAGTCCTCACCCAGCTGCACTCCCGCTCCGACGACGCAATAGGGACCAATCTTTACATTGTCAGCAAGTTCTGCTTTAGGATCGATGATTGCAGTAGGGTGTATGTCAGCCATGACCATATGATAGCTATCTGCTAGATGATTTTCAAGTTTTAAAAGATGGTTGACAGAAAATTAGCTCATGCTTTTTCGCTGATTGCGCCAAGTTAAATAGAGGAAAAATACCCCCAATCCAATCACGCCAAAGGACAGATACTGCCCGCGTGTGAAGCCCATCCAGAGATCATTCTCCGGCTCACGGTAATACTCCGATACAATGCGCCCTACGGCGTACATGAAGAAGAAAATTGCGCAGAAAATCCCCGCAGGCGCCTTTTTCCAGACGAGACGCAGCGTGATGAGGACGAGGAAAATGATCAGACCCTCAGAAAAGGCCTCAAAGAGCTGCGAGGGGTAGCGCGGTGTGAGGTAGTCGCTGAGGATGCCACGCAGAGCCTCCGACTCACGGCTCTGCTCGATGAGCCATTCGTTCACACGGGGGATGGTGATGGCGTCGGCGGGGGGCGCGAGTGTGGGGACCTGGAGCACGCGCTGGTACATCTCGTACCAGGCGGGGAGATTGGTCTGCGAGATTTCGCTGAGCTCGCGGGGGAATTGCATCGCGAGGGCATTATCAGCACTCGCTACGCGGCCGTAGAGCTCGCCGTTGATAAAGTTCGCCAGACGACCAAAGCACAGACCGATGGGAGCGACGATGGCGAGGCCATCACCGAGTGGGAGCAGTGGCAGTTTGTAGCGGCGAGAGTAATACAGGCAGACGAGACACACGCCGATGATGCCGCCATGCGACGCCATGCCGCCCTCCCAGACGCGCAGCACCCATAGCGGGTCGTTTGCAAATCCTGCCCAGCCCTCGCGCGGCAGCCAGTAAAAGAAGAACTCGCCGAATCGCCCACCCGCGACGACACCCAGCACACCGATCCATGTGATAAAATCGCCGAGCTTCTCCTTGGGCATGACGTAGAGATCGCGCGAGGAGAGGTAGCGCAGGATATAGTAGCCGAGGAGAAAGCCTGCTACGTAGGCGAGACCGTACCAGCGCAGAGCTAGAGGAGTATCGGGTATGGTGAAAATTTCCGGGTTGAGCTGATGAATGTAGGTCGCGAGCATTGACATAAGCATAGACATACTAGCAGATGTAGCAGTGATTGTGGAGCAAAAAAAGCTCGGAGAGGTATTTTTTTGCTAGAAACAGATTTGCCAAGGCGCAAGATGAAAAAAAATAAAACTTCGCGCAAGTTTTTCTCGCCAAAGCGGGGTTGCATCGTGTATAAATGTAAAGAATTCGACACTGTCATTATGAAAAGCTTCATCACATCTCTCGCCGTCTTTGCATTCGCAGGTGCTATGGCCTCTGCACAAGATACAGCCTATGCCACTAGTGCTCAGGTAGAAATCGAAAAACTCTCCAAGCTCGAAGTCTACCAACTCACCCCCCCCAGCAGCAATGCCTTCTCCGGACTCGGTATCAAGCCCACCAAGCGCAAGTATATCGACCGCTGGCAGTACTTTGCCTTCCCTATCAAGGTACAAGGTAAGGCAAAGGGTGGAAAAATCCCCGCATACGTCCCCGAGCTCACTGTCACGCTGCATGTGCGTTTTAAGAAATCGACACGCGATGGCTCCCCCGTCCTGCTGAGTAAAACAATCAAATACGTCGACATCCCCCTCAACGCCCAGCGCGACATGGGCGAGTCCAAGAATATCTACATCGGTGCCTTTATCTCCCCCGCGGACGCCTTCAAGATCACGGGTGGTGCCAAGACGGGCTCCGTCATCGGCGATCTCGAGGGGCAGATTGAAGCCATCGCCTTTGAGGCGACCTTCAACGGTGACAACTGTGTGAACACCTCCTCCAAGCGTTCGTTCGGCTTTGGCGGCTACAAGCCCGAGGGCAAGTGGTGGACCAACCCCCGCTACAAGAACAACGAGGCAAAGCTCAGCGCCATCAGCGAGACTCCCTTCGCCATGTCCTACGGCACCATCTTCCCCCCCACCTCTCCTCTCATCGTCGGAGGCAGCGCGGGTAGCTCCAGCGACTCTGACTCCGATAGCGGCAGCGAAGATTAATCCTAGCTCCCTCACACAGAGTACACCCTCTTCATTACAATCACATTGAACTACTAAAACTATATGGCTGAATATAAGACTACCGTCGCCCTAGAGATAGGTGCTCAGAGCGTCACCATGGGCGTGTTCACCCCTAGTGGGAAGCGAGGATTCAACCTCTCTCGCTACGCGCGGCGTGACATCGTGCTCGACCCTGTCGAAGAAGGCATGCGCATTGACTACGTAAGTGAAGCCGTCTCCTCCATGGTGGCTGAGCTGAAGGTAAAAGGCAGTGCCGTGCGCAGCGTCGTATCTGGCCAGCAGGTCATCATGCGCTTCATGAAGCTGCTCGTCCTCGACTCGGATAATCTCGACGAGATGGTAGGCTTTGAAGCCCAGCAGCACATCCCCTTCCCACTCGACGAGATGGTCTACTCCTATCAGCTGCTCGGCGAGACGGAGGATGGACAGCGAGAGGTGCTGCTCGTCGCCATGAAGAAGGAGGTGCTCGATGAGCTCCACGAGCAGGTTGACAAGAGCGGGCTTAAGCCCGAGGGCGTCGACTGCTCGCTGACCTCACTCTATAACGTCTACCGCGCCAGCTACCCTCTGGAGGCTGAGTGCACCATGATTGTCGACATCGGGGCGAAGACC
Organism: uncultured Akkermansia sp.; assembly: GCA_964371115.1. Classification (GTDB taxonomy): domain Bacteria; phylum Verrucomicrobiota; class Verrucomicrobiia; order Verrucomicrobiales; family Akkermansiaceae; genus Akkermansia. The sequence continues at coordinate 9,957 of CAYJLP010000034.1, forward strand.
ACCGATATCATCTTTGCTGAATCGGGGAACTTCTTCACCCGCTCCATCACCACCGCGGGCGGCTTCGTCACTAGTGCCATTGCACGTGAGATGCAGCTGGGCTACCGCGAGGCAGAAGAGCTCAAGATCAGCCAAGGCCTCATCGCCATGGGCAACGGGCACACCGATGGCATGAGCCCAGAGCAGGCGTCCCTCGCCACCATTATCCGCAATGCCATGACGCGCATGAGCTCGGAGATCCAGCGTACGATCAATCACTACCGCGCCCAGCGCAAGGGATGCGCGCCTGCCAAGGTGCTCATCTGCGGCGGCGGCGCACGCCTCGCCTTCACGCTCGAGTTCCTCCAGGAGGCGCTCAGCATCCCCGTCGATTATCTCAATCCCATCGCCGCCTTCGGCGTGGGCAAGAATGTCGATGAGGACGCCCTCACGCAGGACGCCCTCTGTCTAGGTCCCATCGCTGGTGCTGCTGTCACGGGAGCGCGCGCAGGGGAGTTCCACATCGACCTCGTCCCCACTGTCATCCAAAAGCAGCGCGACGAGAGCGCACTGCTGCCCAAGGTCGTCACTGCGGGCGTCATCGCGCTAGCGGGAGCAGGCTTCTTTGCATGGTCAGCCATGGACGCCCAGAGCGACATTGAGGCGAAGCTCAAGGTTGCAGAGTCGCGCTACGAGGTCACATCACGCACCGCGGACAAGATTGCTAACATTGAGGATGACTACAACCGCGTCCAGCGCGAGCTTAAGAAATACTACGCGCTTGAGCAGGGACGCACCGCCTACGTCGATATCCTCAAGCAGCTAGTCGACAAGAGCCCTTCGATCAAGTTCTGGATCACTGAGTTCTCGCCCCTCATCAACTACGAGCTGGGTGATAACCAAGTCGACCTCACCGGTCCCAATCTCGATGCCCCTGGCACGCGCCTCATCGACATGAAGCGCAGCCGCACCGCGCAGTCAGCCACCTCCATCAATGAGGCACCCGAGATGCTCGACGCGCGCCGCCGCAATGATGATCCCACCGTCACAGCGATCTACGTCGCAGGCTACGTCGTCAAGAAGCCAGGTGAAACCAGCGTCAGCCATCAGGATGTCGTGCGCTCGCTCGTCAGCAACAACTTCGACGACCGCACGCCCAGCTCCCTCTTCGCCTATGAGGCTAATAAGGTGAACGCGAACCTCAACAAGTACTTCCGCTTCATCAACTCCAAGGAGCTCAAGAAGGAGAAGGAACTCGACTATGTGGAGAAATTCATGATGCTCATGCCTCTCAAACAGCCCATCACCGTCCCCGAGCTCATCGGAGAAAAATAAACACCACCAACGAATCATCCAAACACTTTTTCATCCATGAACATCAGTGAAAACAAGCGTGTCGTCATGCTCGCCTCTCTCTTCGGGCTCGCCTTTGTCGGCATCATGTATCAGGGCTACTCCGCCTACGCCGACGCCGACGAGAAGAACACGCGGCTCAGCGAGATCCGCGCCGAGTTCGAGAACTACAACGCCTCCGAATTCCCCCCCACGAGCAGCAGCTTTGAGAAGCTGCGCAAGGCTTACGGTGAAGCAAACAAGATCAAGAAGGATCTCCAGTCCAAGCTAGACCGCTACGCTGCCGCCGCCAAGAGTGCCGCTCAGGGGATCAAGACACCTGTCGATTTCCAGAACGCCGTCAACAAGGCCATCACCGACGCGAAGACCATGGCAGCTGAGAAAAACGTCGTCATCGGCCCTGGTGCCGTCGACCTCGGCTTTGGTAGCTTCAAGAACACGGCCGCCATCGCCACGGAGGTGCCCTACCGCGCCTTCATGCTCTCCGCCGTGCAAGATGTCACTCAGATCCTCGTCGACGCCGAGTGCGTCGCCATCGACAAGATCTTCTGTGCGAACCTCCCCAAGGTGGCTGATCCGAAGGCGCGCAATGCCCCCGATTACTTCCCGCTGCGCTTTGAAATCTCCTTCACAGCAAAGCGAGGTACGCTGCCCGCCGTGCTCAACTCTATCCTCGAGGACAAGAAATATTTCTACCTCATCAATGGTTTAGGAGCTGAGTCTGATCTCTCTCTCCCCTCGATCGAAGACTACCAAGAACCCGTCACCACCGACATCGTCGCCAGCGATCCCGCAGCGTCTGCTGATCAAGCACCCGCCGTGCCGCTCAACAGTGTTGCTCGCCCCATGACAGGTCTGGCTACAGAGACAGTGCGCGTGCATCTGAATCTGGAGGTCCTCTACTTCAACCAAAAATAAGTATCACCCCTAGCAATATTTGACCTATATGGCAGACCAATCAGACCCCAGTCGCAAAGTGCTCACCACAGGTGTGGTCCTCGGCCTCATCGGTGCCTCCGCAGGCGCCTACATCATGGCGACGCATGACGCCGCCCCCGTCGACGCCTCCGTAGGGCGCGGCAGCGTCTCCGTCGAGGAGCTCACGGCTCTCCCAGGCGAGATTCAAGCGCACATCGACGCGAACCGCGAGCTCAAGGATCTCCCCGCCCCTGAAAAGGACTCCGAGGGCAAGCCCCGCCAGACGCACTTCCTCTTCTCCCCCGAGCTCTGGCAGGTGGGTATACAGAGTAAGAAGGTAAACACCGTCATTGACATCCTTGATCCCATTGCTCCCCCCGTGCATGGAGAAATCCCCAATATTTGGTTCATCAAATCTGGGCTCTCCTCCGCCTTTGTCCGCGCTGATGCGCTGAGCCTTGACTCGGACGGAGATGGCTTTAGCAATGAGGAAGAGTACATGAATCAGACCAATCCGATGGACAAGGCCTCCTACCCCGCCCTCATCGGCGCGACAGATCAGCCCAAGCTCACGGCGGGCAAGGTCACCCAGACCAATGCCTACATCATCGTACCCACCTCACTGAGCTACGCCACAGAAGCTCCAGAGGAGCTCAAGCTGCGCATCTACCGCAATCCCAACGACGCGCGTGAGATCGCGACATACGATGTGAAGCCTGGTGACACCTTCGGCGTTGCGAAGTCTGATCTGAAGCGCTTTGTACTCGTCGGCTTTGAGAAAAAAACCTTCAAATCGGCCACAGGCGACGCGGAGGAGCTCACCGCTCATATACGCGATACAAAGAAGCCTGAAGGTCAGGGTGAGTACTACGTCCGCGCGGGCAGACCTCGCAACGACAAAGACATCCCCATTGCTGAGCGGAAGGGACGTCATATCCAAGACAAACGCGTCGTGCTCATGGTAACCGCAGGCTCCGCACTCGGCACGCCTCAGGCTCGCTTTGACGTCGACACCGCACTCTCCTTCACCATCCCAGGCCATGACAAAACGAAGTACACTGTCCAAAGCATTGACTCCGATGGCTCGGTGAATATCCAAGCTGAGGGGTCCCCCGCCCCTGTCAACATCCCAAAGGCCGCCCCCGATAGTAACCCCTAAGATAAAAAATTCACATTTTCGAATTGTAGACTTTACAAAACACGATATTCATGTCATAAATATAACATTACCATGAACCGCGTACCTCTCATCAAATCTAATAAATTCGCAGCTCTGCTCGCCATCGCGGCAGCAGCGCCCCTCGTACAAGCAGGCGAAACGGGCTATAGCAGCTCTGGCTCATACTACTACGACTCCAGCTCCATGTCTGGTGAGTCCGCCCGCCGTGAAGAACAAGCCCGTGAAGCATGGCGCATCCTCGAAGAAGGCCGCCAGTCCTACCGCAAGGGCAAGTACGCCAAGGCGCTCGAGCAGTACCGCGAAGCTTGGGATCTCCTCCCCAAGGCTCCCGCCACGGTCCAGCAGCAGCAGTTCATCATCCAGTGCATTGGAGACGCCTCCATCGCCACCGCTATGGAATACGCCAAGGTAGGTCGCTATGACGACGCCGAGCAGCTCCTCCTCGATGTACTCAGCCGCGACCCCAACAACAAGCGCGCGAAGCTCGAGCTGCAACGTCTCAATGACCCCATCCGCAACAGTCCCGCGCTCACTCCGGAGCACGTCAAGGATGTGGAAGAAGTTAACCGCCTCCTCGCACTCGGTGAGTCTCACTACCAGTTAGCGAAGTACGACGAAGCTGTCAAGACCTTCCAGCGTGTCATCGCGATTGACCCCTACAACGCAGCCGCACGCCGCGGTCAGACAAAGGCTCATGAAGCTCGCTCTCGCTACTACCGCGTCGCTCATGACGAATACCGCGCCAAGGCACTCGCCGAGGTAGACAAGGCATGGGAAGTACACGTACCTGAGGCCGCTCCTGATGTCACTTTTGGCGTCGGTCAGCAGGGCAACGTTCGCACAGAATCCCAGATCCGCAATGGAGAAGCCCTCGATGCTCTTCGCATCTCTCAGGTCATCTTTGATGACACTCCTCTTGACGAAGCGCTCGAAACACTGCGCGCTGAATCCCGCAAGCAGGGTCTTAACCTCAACTTTGTCTACGAGCCTCCCGTCGCCGCTCCCATGGCTGCGGCACCTGTAGCTGATGAGAGCGGTGAAGAAAACTTTGATGAAGAAGGTGGCGAAGACGCCGCCCCAGCCCCAGCTCCGGTCGTCCAGACCGTCGCCGAGCCACGCATCCGCATGATCAACGTTACAGGTGTGAATGGTCGCTACCTGCTTGACCTCATCTGCGACCAGTCGAACTGCTCATACCGAATTGATGACAATGCTATCATCATCAATCAGAAGGGCGCGACTCAGACCATGGACACGCGCCGGTTCCACGTCAACACAGGCTTCTTTGAATCTGCTGATGGCGATGATGAATCCAGCGACGAAGACTTCGGCGGCGAAGGCGGCGGCAGCAAGTCCAAGCGCATCAACGCAGAAAAGGGTCTCGAAGCACACGGTATCACCTTCCCTGCTGGCGCAAAAGCCAGCTACTCCAAGTCCACGGGCATCCTGACTGTCACAAACACCCCTGATAACCTCGCTGATGTGGCAGAAGCCGTCCAAGACTACTTCTCCACCAACCCCAACAAGATGTACAAGGTACAGGCGAAGTTCGTAGAAATCACTCAGACCAACGAAGAAGAGCTCGGCTTTGACTGGGTCATCAATCCCTTCTCTGTCTCCAACTCCGGTGAAGCCTACCTTGGTGGCGTGAACGGCACAGGCTCCGCGCCCAACCGTACCTATGAAAACTTCGTCACCAACGGCGGCAACGCCTTTGCGAGCAACTACAACGGCAGCGGCTCATGGCCTGTCAGCTCCACAGGCTCCACCGCGACGAGCACCATCACACAGGGTCTTGTCACAGGTGGTCTGCGCTCCGGTACAGGTGCTACCTCGGGCAACGTGCTCAACAACCTCCTTGAGGTTGGCTCCACCCACGGAGCGAGTGCAGGTACACCCGCTCCTGGTATTATGTCTCTGACAGGTATCTTTGACTCGGGCTCCTTCCAGATGATCATGCGTGGTCTCTCGCAGAAGAAGGGTGTTGACGTCATGTCCGCTCCTACTCTCGTAGCTCGTAGCGAAGAGCTCGCCTTCACCCCCGATCCTCACGAGCTCGCCTCCGATCAGACCGCGGACGACGGCGCGGCAAAGATCGAAGTCGTACGCCGCTTCTTCTACCCCATCGAGTACACCGAGCCTGAGCTTCAGGAAAGTAGCAACTCGACCTACGGTAGCAGCAGCAGCAGCCTTCCTATCGCCACTCCCAGTACCCCATCTGCATGGGCGACAGAAGACGTCGGTATCACCTTCCGATTCAAGATCGCCGCTGACGAGCAAGATCCCAGCGTCATCAAGTTCGAGCGCTTCGAGCTTCGCGTCGTCGACTTCGACGGATTCATCAACTACGGCTCGCCCATCACATCGGCCATCGCCAACGAAAATGAGATCCAGAACGTCCAGATCACGGAGAACCGTATCGACATGCCCATCTTCAGCCGTCGCTACATCAACTCCAACCCCACGGTTGCAGACGGTCACACGATCGCCATCGGTGGTCTGATCGAAGACAATGTCCAGAAGGTCGAAGACCGCGTCCCCATCCTCGGTGACCTCCCCCTCATCGGCACTCTCTTCACCAGCAATGTCGAATCCCACGTTCGTAAGAACCTCGTGATCTTCGTCACCGCTGAGACCATCACTCCTGCGGGTGCTCCCATCCGTCAGAGCGGTAACAATGCAGGTGCTATGCCAGCCGCTGGAGGTACCACACCTGAGCTCTTCCCTAGCGAAGGACTCAACCTCTAAGAGCTAGCCTCTCGGTACAAAGTTCAATACACAGAAAACCAAGTCTTCACTGAGGGCTTGGTTTTTTGTGTTCTTTGTAGACACGATTTCTCAGATGGGCAATGTATGCTTGCGACTCGCGCCAGTTTTTGCTATTCTTGAGAAGATGATGTTTTATTCTTTGTATATTTTATCGAGCTCGCTCAGTGGTGGCGTAGCAAGCGCAGATGCAGAAGCGATCCTAGCTCCAGCTCCTGCATCGCAGCAGAGTCTTGCTGAGCGTATGTATGATCAATACCTTACGCTGCCTGAGCCTGTGCGGGAATTCTTGCTTGATTATGCGCAGCAGGTCGCGGAGATACTGCGTACGCATGAGGTGCAGTCGCGCTATGATGACGCGCTGCTCACGCAGTCTGTCTATGATCGTATGCCTATAGCCTCTCTGCCTGAGCCCTACCGCGCCTATTACCTGCGCCACCGCGAGATCAGTAGGGAAAAGACGGAGAGCCTGCGCGGTAAAGATTACGCGGCGGGTGAGGCGATTTACCAACGCCTTGGCGAGCGTGAGAAGGCGCTGCAGCAGCAGTATCCTAGCCTAGCTGCTCCCTTGCAGGCTTACAATTATCTCTTTCGCCTCTGCCGCTACTGGACGGCTCAGCAGATGCTCGCGGAGCTGGAGCGATCGGATGGCGCACGCTTGGATGAAACGCAGGTGATGCTGTGGGAGGTGGAGCTGTATGAGAAGAATTTCAATCGCCTGTTTCGCTCGGAGCAGAGCGGGCTGCCAGCGGAGCTCGGCTCAATGCAGCTCAATCTCGATGAGCTCGTCGCGGAGACGAAGCTCGCGTATAGCAAGATGGGGACGCAGTTTAAGCGTATGATCAGCACGCAGGGGCAGCGCGACCGCGCGACCTTTGATGCGCTCACGCCGGCGCAGCGAGAGTTCTTGCAAGGACGCTATCAGCTCAAGCGGCAGCTCGCGGGTGAGGTCAAGGACTTGGCTGAGCTCACCTGGGCGCAGCAGCTGGAGATGCTGGGGCGCGTGGAGAAGACGCTGCCGGCGGGAGTTTTCCCCGAGGAGTTCGAGCGATTCTGGTCGCAGTATCTCGCGCTCATCGAGCAGCATCGCGTGCAGAGCGCGGGTGTGAAGGAGCAGAGGGCGGTGAAGCTGACGCAGGCGCGCTTTGCTCGCGAGCTCTATGAGCTGGCGCGTGACGTGCCCTTGGCTGGCTTTGTCATCAGTCGCGCGGATCATCATGTCCGCAGCTTGCCCCGTTGAGAGATCACTCGTAGCTCATCCCCATCTCGTATTGGCGCGCGCGCTCGGTGAAGCCTAGCGCGCGGAGGAGGTCGAGCAGCTCGCTGGCTGACTCGTCGAGATTCGCCGTGCGCAGTGTCTTGTGCTCATCGACGAGTTGCGAGATGAGCTGGCGCAGACCCGCGGCGTCGCTGTAGCCCAGCTGCATGAGTGTGGCTTGGCTATGATCGTAGACGCACCATGCGATGATCTTGCCCTTGGCATCGCGCCTGTACAGGGCGTGGTAACGCTCTGGCTCGCGATTGAGGAAGGCATCACTGCTCTCAAAGGCGGGCAGAATGCCTTCGGGAGCTTGTTGTTCGCGACTCCGCTGCTGCCATGTCTCCCAGTCGTAGCGTTCGTGTATGGAGGAGCTGGGGTGGGGGAGTGCATTATTCTCGTGTTCGGGGCTGGTGCTGCTGGCTTGGAGAATGACGAGTCCGCGTAGGATCTGCAAGCCATGGCGCTCGTAGAGCTTGCGCGCTCGGTCGTTTTGCTGGAGCACGTCGAGGTAAGTATAGTAGCAAAAATATTCAAAGTAAAATCTTCCAGATACCAAGCCCTACCTGAAA
>CAYJLP010000035.1:0-17928 GCA_964371115.1 uncultured Akkermansia sp.
GGGGTGTTTCTGCTAGAGTAGGCTGATGCAGAGATTTTTAATGACTAGTTTGTTGAGCCTGACTGCTACAGGCTTGCATGCTGAGGAACAACGCCCTAACATTCTCTTTATCATTTCGGATGACCATTCTCATGCCGCGCTTGGCACGAATGAGAAGGATACGCTCGCTCCCATGCCTGCGATGCGCCGCTTGGCGAATGAGGGGATGGTGTTTGATCGCTCCTATTGTACGAACTCCATTAGCGGTCCTTCGCGTGCGAGTATCATGACAGGGAGACATTCGCATAAAAATGGCTTCCTCTATAACTACGGCGGTCACCCCTTTAACCCCGATCAGCCGACTTGGCCTCAGATGCTCCAAAAGGCGGGCTATCAGACGGGCCTCATTGGAAAATGGCATTTGAAGTCCAATCCGAAGGGTTTTGATAGCTGGTTCATGTTCCCCGATCAGGGGGATTATTGGAATAGCCGTATGATCAAGCTCGACGCTCAGGGCAAGCGTATGGAGTACCGTGAGCCCGGTTATGTGTCCGATATGCTCGGCGCTGAGGCGATTGAGTGGATCAAGAATCGCGATCAGAAAAAACCTTTCGCGCTCTATGTGGGACACAAGGCACCGCACCGCAACTGGATCGCTGCACCGCGCCATCTCAAGGTGATTCGCCAGATTGTCGCGGGGCTCACGCCTCCCGATACACTGCATGATGATTGGAAGGCGCGTCCTGGTTTCTTTAGGCACAATGAGCAGAATATTGCCGAGTATTTCTGCAATTGGCATGACGCGCATCTGCTCAAGGATCAGATCCCCTTTGACGTGATGAAGGATATTGTCACCAAGCCGCGCCTGCGCCAGCTGGTGAACAAGGGGCATCTGAAGGGCAAAGTCCCTGCGAATTTCAACTGGGAGAAGCATGAGCCAAAGTACGCGGCGAAGCTGGAGATCAATTTTGACATCCGCAATGCCGCACCAGCGGAGCACGCGGGCTTCTACAAGCAGTTCTACACGGAGCGTACGGCCGAGTTCGTGAAGGCGGTGCGCTCGGGCAAGATCAAGACAAAGAAAGACATGACGCGCCAACGCTGGGTCTGGTACATGGAGGACTACCTCGCCAGCCTCATGGGCATGGATGCGGGTGTCGGCGCACTGCTTGATTATCTCGATGAGTCGGGACTGGCGAAGAATACGCTGGTCATGTATGTGGGCGACCAGAGTTTTTATCTCGGTGAGCATGGCCTCTATGACAAGCGTCTCGCGCTGGAGGAGAGCTTCCGCATGCCGCTGATCATGCGCTGGCCAGGCAAGATCGCCGCGGGCACGCGCTCGAAGGCTCTCGTGCAGAATATCGACTACGCGCCCACCTTCCTTGAAGCAGCAGGGGCGGATACGCCTGAGAATATGGTCACCTTTGACGGTCGCTCGCTCATGCCTTTGTTTAAATCGGGCAAGAGCAAGGACTTTGACGCGCGTACGCTTTATTACGCCTTCTTTGAGCAGCCCGGTGAGCACAATGCGCCCTGCCATGATGCCATCCGCAACTCACGCTACACACTCGCACATATCTGGACACTGATGCCCGGTGAGAAGGCGAACGCACGCAAGCTGGAGAATGAGTGGATGCTCATCGACAACAAGAAAGATCCCAAGCAGATGCGTAACGTCATCGCCGACCCCGCCTACGCGAAGGTCGCCAAGAAGATGATGGCGGACTACAAGCAGATGCGCGCCGATCTGAAGGTGCCTGCTGATAGTCCCAGTGTCGGCACGCGTAGCAAGGGCTTCACCCCTACGTGGAATACGCTGGAGAAGAAATAACCCCTCCTTGACGCATGCGCACTCCACGCCTCCCACGTCTTACTACTAGCTCATGCCTGCTCCTCGGAGCGGGCATGATGCCTCTCATGGCCGCCGATCCCGTTGAGACTCGTCCGCCCAATGTCGTGATCATCTATGCGGATGATCTCGGCTATGGTGATCTGAGCTGCTATGGTGGCTCACTGCCGACCCCGCAGAGCGACAGGCTCGCGGCTCGTGGTGTCCAGATGATGAATGCCCATACGGCGGCATCTACCTCGACGCCCTCGCGCTTTGGCCTGCTCACGGGGGTGCATCCGTGGCGTCAGGCGGGGACGAATATCGCGGCGGGTGATGCGGGGATGGTGATACGCCCAGCGCGCTACACGCTCGCGGATGCAGCGCGCCAAGCGGGCTACCGCACGGCGGCCATTGGGAAATGGCATCTAGGGCTCGGCGAGACGGGCAAGCAGGATTGGAATGGCACGATCAAGCCGAACCTCGCGGACATCGGCTTTGAGCATTCCTACATCATGGCGGCGACGGGGGATCGCGTGCCCTGTGTCTTTATTGAGAATGGGAAGGTGGCGAACTATGACCCCAGTGCTCCCATCTCGGTGAGCTACAAAAAGCCCTTCCCCGGTGAGCCGACGGGACGCAAGAATCCTGAGCTGCTGAGGGTGCACCCCTCGCATGGGCATGATCAGGCGCTCATCAATGGCATCTCGCGCATCGGCTATATGAAGGGCGGCGGCAAGGCGCTCTGGGTGGATGAGGACTTCGCCGATGTCATCGCGCAGCAGGCGCGCCAGTACATCATGGCGCATAAGAATGAGCCCTTTTTCCTCCTCGTGGGCACGCATGACATCCATGTGCCGCGTGTGCCGCACCCACGATTTGTGGGCAAGAGCGGGATGGGACCGCGCGGGGATGCTCTGTTGCAATTTGACTTCCAAGTCGGCGCAGTACTCGACGCGCTGGAGGAGGCAGGCGTGGCGGAGAATACGCTCGTCATCCTCTCCAGTGACAATGGCCCTGTGCTCGATGATGGCTACAAGGATGAGGCAGTAGAGAAGCTGGGCAAGCACAAGCCTGCGGGAGTCTACCGTGGGGGCAAGTACAGCTCCTTTGAGGCGGGTGGTCGCGTGCCTATGCTCGTGAGCTGGCCTCAGGGAATGCCGCAGGGGGCGAAGAGCCAAGCGCTGTTCAGCCAGATAGATCTCTTTGCCTCGCTGAGCTCTGTGATGGGCGCGCAGCTGCCCGCAGGTCTCGTCGTGGATAGCAAGGATGAGAGCAAGTCTCTGCTCGGATGCGATCTGAAGACAGGCAGTGCAGGCATTATTAAGCAGAACACGGCGGGCGCGCGCTGCTACCTCGCGGGAGATTGGAAATACATCCCTGCGAATCGCGCGGCGGCTTATAACTCGTGGACGGCAATCGAGCTGGGGAACAGCCCCCAAGATCAGCTCTACAACCTCGCGCGTGACGCAGGGGAGAAGAACAATCTCGCGCAGAGTGAGCCGGACAAGCTCGCCGATATGAAGGCGGGGCAGCAGCAGCTCATCCGCAAGCCTGTCAAGTAGCTGCGAAGGGGAGTCGCGAAGTTCTCACCCTCTCGGCCTATCTGAACATAGAGAGAACCTACCGTCACTGGACGGTAGGTTCTGATAAGGCGTGCTGAGAGGATGGGCGTATCAGCGCATTTTCTCCATGATCTTCTTCGAGCCAGGGAGGTGTGCCTTGAGCTGATCAATGGCCGACTTGCCTTCATTGTCCTTCAGCTTGGGATCTGCACCAGCTTCTAGCAGGGTCTCAATAAAGGCGTCGCGTCCGTCGTACTCGGGGAAGCTCTCGCAGAAGATAGATAAGACCGACTTGCCCTCATCATCCCTGGCATTGATACGCACGCCCGCCTCGAGCAGGATGGGGATCATGGCGCTGTCAGGCTCATAGCCTGCGGCTATGTTCATCAGGCTCGTGCGTCCCTCCTCATCTCTATGCTTGGGGTCTGCGCCTGCGTCAATGAGTATCTTCACGATCTCGGGATTTCCTGAGCCCAGAGCATAGCCGAGTGCATCATAGCCGTTTTCGTCTTTGAGATCCACATCAGCTCCTGCATCGAGGATGGCCTTGACGATGGCAGGATTCGCCCCGCCTCCATCGACATCGGAGCTCTCGTCGCTGCTGGTGCAGGCGCGCATGAGCACGGTGCCGCCTTCGCCGAGATTGTCACCCCCGTAGCCAGCGGGGTACTTTCTCTGATAGTTGATGTCGATGCCCTTCTCAACCATGTAGTTGAGCATTTTTACAGCATCTTTGGTATCGAGCCCTGCGAAGAGCCACATGGAGAGCAGAGAGCTGCCCTCAGCGTCGATAGCATTGATATCGCCGCCCTTCTTGAGGTAGTTTTGCAGTGCTTTCATTTTGGCCGCGGCGGAGGAGTCGGAGTAGAAGCTCTCGTTGAGTTTCTCGATGAGCGCGCTATTCTGCTTTGCGAGCAAGGGGGATGAGAGCAGGAGTGCTGCTGAGAGGACGGAGGAAAGAATGGTGATTTTCATGAGTATAGTACACGTGTTGTTTGAGAGTGTCCTATCACAATATATGACTTGTAATGAGAAGTCAATAAAAAGTATATAACAATTATATTCTGCGCCTCCTTGTCTCATGGCAGTTGCGATTGTCGCACGCAGGCGCAGTTAGGATGCGATGCTGCGCGGCTCTATATCACGTTACTCCATGGGCGAGGGGGCGGCGGTCGCAGTGCTTAGTCTGAGCCGTAGAGGGTGCCATCTCCCCAGACGGTCATCTAGCAGTCCCTCTCGTGGCGGCGGTGGTCGCGCCGGATGATCTGGTCGTCAGGGGCGAATTGCTTGCCCGTGGCGAGGATGGCATCGCCCTCGGCTTGGAGGGCTCGCTCTTCTTGGTAGCAGGAGAGCTGGGCGAGGATGACGAATGCGGCCTAGATGATGAGCCTCAGCTTCCACCTCATCCAGAAGAGAGGGAGGAAGAGAAGCAAGGCTCCCACCAGCAGCCCCCACCAAAATATTTCTTTGGAATAGATCTCGGGGGCGACGGCAAAGGAGCGTGTGCCTGCGATGGCGCTCCAGTAGAGGAAGAGGGCGACCACGCAGGAGATGCCTCGGAGGAAGCACTTGACTGTGCTGGTTTTTGCCTTTGTGGCGGCTGGTGCTGGCGTGGTTATGATGGGGTGGGTGTTGTTGATTGTTTGTAGCGGGGGATCATTGCTTTCATCAGCTCTTTTTTCTGCTTGAGGACGAGGATGAGCTCTTCATATCTCTGGGCGCTCTCGGGATGGGCAAAGCGTGCGCAGGAGGACTCGAACTGGGGGATGAATGAGATATCTGTATCACTGTGGCAGCCGTGGATGAGCATGAGTATGTAGAGGCGTACTTCGCGGCTGGGGCTCTTGAGCCAGATGAGCTCTAGCTGCTCGTAGCGTCTGCTGATGAGCATGGCAAAGAGAAAGCGTAGCTTCTCGTCATCGAGTGATGAGGTCTTGCTGAGGATGCGTGTTGTTGCTTGTTGATAGAAGGGGTCTGTGATGGGCGTGAGGGCGCTATTCTCTCCCTGTAGGGGGATTGCTTTGTCTTGCAATGCCAAGAGGCGTTGGTAGATGTCCCAGCATGTGTCGCTCTTGCTCGCGATCGCGTCAGCTGGCTGTTGCTGCTGATTCGCGAGGGCGCATGATCCTAGAATGATTGATAGGCAAAGGGGAGTGAGATGGATTTTCATTGTATTGATAGTTTAATGATTCATACTGTATCACGCGGTACGATTTTGAGTCAAGCAGATATCGTGTGCGCAGCTGACGCTTATTCCGTCGCTCGTGGTATGAAATCACAGTAGTCCGCAAATCTGTCCCGTGGTCTTGAAGTGCAGCTTTGCGACGTCGCGCAGTTTCTCCGCCCCATAGCGGTTGACGATTTTTTTGCCCGCCTTGATGCCGCGCGATGCGCAGCCGAGAGGGAGTTTCTCATCGGCGGCGACAGAGGCCTCGCGCATCCATGAGGTGAAGCGCGCGCGCGCGAGGATGGAGGCGGCGGCGACGGCGATGTCGCTTTCTGCCTTTGTCCGCTGCTCGAGCTGGATGGGGATGGCGCGCTGCTTGAGCGCGCGCTTGAGCACCCATTCATTGGCGAACTGGTCGCTCAGGGCGCGGGGGCAGTCGGGTACCTGCTCATGGAGGCTGGCGATCACGCCCGCCTGTCCCCAGGCGAGGAGGCGGTTGAGGTTGCCTATCTCTTCATACATCTCGTTGTAGCGCGCGCGACCGATGCAGACGACGTCGTAGGCGATGCCGGGGAGCTGGCGTATGGCGGCGGCGATTTTTTGGATTTGGGCGTCGTTTTTGATCGTCTTGCTGTCGCAGCAGCCGAGCTTTTTGAGCTCCCAGGCGAGGCTGTGGTTCGTGTAGACTCCCGCGATGACGAGTGGTCCAAAATAGTCGCCTTTGCCGCTTTCGTCTATTCCGAAGTGTTCTTCACTATAGTTTTCGCTTGGAGTTAACTCTGATGAACAATCTGATACGCATGGTTGGGCTTCTAGTTGAGGGACTCCCGTGATTTTGGGTTCGAGTGTGAATTCAACAAATTCGTCTGTCCCTGCACCCTGGATGAGTAATTTGGAACGCTTTTCGTAATAGGCGACGGATAATTTTTGTTTCACATAGCAATACTGGGTGTGTTCTCTATTGCAACTCTCAAAGCTAGAATCGCTACCGAGTAACTCTCTGAGTTTCTGTGCTTGCTCTTTTGTCAGGACGCAGTTAAATTGGCTTCTCATTTCGCAGCAAGCTTGACGAAACTTTTAATTCAGGTCAATAAGAAAATTTATATTTTGTCATATGTCATTTATAATCATGACGAAAAAACTTTGCTTTTTTGCGAAATAGATAGAGACAAAGCCGATAAAATGGGGTATACATGAGTCAGCTTTTACAACAAGCACATCTACCAATATGGCAACTACATTAACGAAAAGAGATCTTATTAATCGCATCAGCGCCGAGAGCCCAGCTGACCTCACTCAGGGGGAAGTACATGATGTGGTACAGCGCACTATTGATATCATCGCTGAGACGCTCAGCAGTGGCAATCGTGTGGTACTGCGCAACTTTGGCACACTCCATGTGAAGGAAGTCAAGGCTAAGGTGGGACGTAATCCCAAGAACCCTGGCAAGGATGTCCCTATCCCTGCACGCAAGGTCGTCAAGTTCAAGGTCGGCAAGGAGCTCAAGGAGAGCGTTGCGAAGCTAGACTAGGCGGCAACAAAGCAATTTGTCCATTCGCGGAGTTTTCTTTAGGAGACTCCGCGCTTTTTTTGTTTAGAGCTTGATGGGGGAGGGTGGGGGATGCTATGCTAAGGATATGAAGATTTTTCCCACAGAGATGATTGTCAAGGGAGATGCGCGCATCGTCGCGGGGCTGGTTTCGTCACTGGAGCAGCTGCGAGAGAATCAGAGCTTGGCACATGCTGATTTTTCACTACGAGCCCTTGCCGAGGAGGGAGCGGAGGGGCGCGTCTGCCTGAGTGGATGGGAGGGGGAGGATATTGTCTTTGCGACCTTGGACTCGGAGATATCGCGCGAGGGTGGGGGAGGGGTGTGGGCTCATTATGCGAATGAGAATCACCTCTTTTTCTTGATGGCCGTGCAGCTATGGATTATCTTTGGGCGAGGCGAGAAGGGAGGGCTGCATTTTTCACTCACCGAGAGTCAGCTGAGTTTGGTGGGCGGGCGAGAATTCCCTTTGGGAGATGTGCCCATGATCCAGCGTCATGAGATTTATCAGCAATTACTACATCAATGCGAGCAGCTCCAGCAGAGCGGCTCGGATCAGTATGCTCTTGAGCTGGTGCAGCGCGAGATCAAGGACGAGATGGATGAGCTATTCCGCTATGCGCTGAAGCTCTCTCGTCTGCGCCGTGCAGGGCTGACGCCTCAGCTCTCGCGCTCGCTGCGTCAGGCAGATGCTGGCGCGCTTACCGAGGCGCTGGCTGAGTTGGGCGAGATTGCGGCCTTGGGGATGGACGAGCTGCCCTTTGCGATCGCCTATCATCTGCTTGATGGCTCACGCCCACGCGATGAGCGACGCGCGGCGGCTCTTGCTTGCTATGAGCGTTACTTTGCCCTCGCGAGTGCGACGAGTGAGTGTGCCGATCGCCATGATGATTGTGCCTTGCTTTGCAAGGAGGGAGGCGATGTCGCGGGGGCTATCGAGCATGGCCAGGCTGCTGTGGCTCTCTACCGTCAGCTCGGCGCAGCATCGGATCTCGCCAATGCGCTCAATAATCTGGGCAACTTCCACAGTGAAGCGGGTGAGTACGCGCGTGCCGAGGAGGCGTACTCGGAGTGTCTGCGACTCTATGAGCTGCAGCCCGATGAGCATGTGGAGGATCTCGCAGCTCTGCATTCTAATAGGGGATTGCTCTACAAGGGGATGCTACGCGCCGAGGATGCTGAGCATTCTTTCACCCAAGCGCGCGATCTCTATGCGCAGCTCGTGGAGGGCTCGCCGCAGGATGAGCTTTTTCTCATGCACTCCGCCGTCTCACAGGAGATGCTGGCGGAGTTCGCACTGGCGCGGGAGGATGATCCTGCGGCGGCGGAGGCTTATCAGAGCTGCTGGCGCAGGATAGCTCAGCTGAAAGAGGCTGGGCACGAGGTCGCTCTCACGGATGAGATTCGCATCGCGCAGGGGCTGGCTCGTGTTTCGGTGCGCCAAGGCAAGCCAGAGCAGGCAGAGAAGCTATTGCTGCGTGTGCACAGGCTTTATGAGGAGCTCGTGACGACCTACGGCAGGAGGGAGGATATTCTCTCCGATCAGGCACAGGCCTGCTGCGTGCTGGGCAATCTGCAGGATGACATGCGCAAGCACAGTGCCGCAGAGAAAAGCATGCGCCAGAGCATCGCGCTCTACGAGGAGCTCACGGAGCAGAAGCCCGAGGTCTACAAGCCTGAGCTCGCGATGGTGTGCTATAACCTCTCGCAGGTCTACAATGCGACGCAGCGTGCGAAGCTAGCGGAGCGAGCGCTGCTGCGCAGCCTCCGATTGTTTGACGCGCATCTGAAGGAACACCCCGAGGGGTGGCAATTCGAGTACGCGATGCTGCTCAATAACCTCGCCGCGCATTACGGCAGGCAGGACAAGCCGCGCAAGGGCGAGGGCTACATGGAGAGCGCGGTTGTGATACGTGAGCGCATCGCGCAGCAGGACCCCGAGCTGGGGCTGCCTGTGCTCATCGAGAGTCTCTTGAATCGCGAGGCGATGCACGCTCATAGGGGGCGGACGGAGGAGGCGATTGCCGATGGATTACGCGCCGTTAGCTTGGCGGAGCAGCTCGTCGCCTCAGATCCGAGTGAGGGGGCAGCACCGCTCGCCCTGTCTCTCATGGAGCTAGGACGCGTCTATGGCAATGCAGATCGCTACGCCGAGGCGCGTGAGGTTTGGATCAGGAGTCGTGCTCTGTATGAGGAGATCTACCCCGATGCCGAGCAGCGTGAGCATAGCCCTATTCCCATGCTCACGGAGTGGATAGAGATGATCTCAGAGGAGGGTGAGTACCTGGGTGAGCGTCCGCGATTATTTACATGGAAGAATCTGTGGCGATCGCTTCTTTTTCTCCTTGCTCTTCTATGGTTCATTGCTTTGCTCGGGCGGCTGCTGTGGGGTGTGGCGCAATTGCTATTTGATTAGAAATTCATTGCCATGAGGGCAGATTTCTAGTAGAAAAGAAGAGAAGTTATACGTTCTACTATAATAAGGCTTTTTTATCTCTCATGAAATCTCCCCGACGACGTCACCGTCTTGTGACAGGCTCGCTTTGCACCCTGCTTCTTTTGGGAGGCTTGGGGGGCTATGCCTATCTCTCTGCCCAATCCACTCCCACTTCTTCGAAATCAGATCAGAATCAGGGGAAGGTATTGATTGACACCGCGATCAATACCCAGCTTGACCAGCTGGGCTTATCCCCCGCGCGCCTCTGCGACGATGCGAGCTTCCACCGTCGTGTCTCGCTGATCCTCACGGGACGCTTGCCGAGCTGGCAGGAGGCCGAGGCCTTCATCGCTAACCCCGACAAGGAGAAGCGCGCCAAGCTCATCGACAAGCTCATGGCGAGTGAAGCCTTCATTGATTTCCAAGTCCTCAAGTGGGGCGACCTGCTGCGTATCAAGGCGGAGTTCCCCAGCAATATCTGGCCCAATGGCGTGCAGGCCTACGCGCGCTGGGTGCGCGAGCAGATGCGCGCGAACCGCCCGCATGATGAGATGGTCTACGAGCTGCTCACGAGCACAGGGAGCAATTTCCGCAGCCCTGCGGTGAACTTCTACCGAGCTTTTCAGAAACGTGAGCCGCAGATCATCGCGGACAACGTGGCTCTGCTCTTCCTCGCCACTCCGAAGGCACCCGCCGCCATGGCGAGCTTCTTCACCCAGCTGCGCTACAAGGCCACTCGCGAGTGGAAGGAAGAGATCGTCTACATCGACCTCGATGCCCCTCTCAAGCAAAAGAAAGCCAGCATGCCCGACGGCACCGTACTCACGCTGGAGGCAGGACGTGACCAGCGTCGCACCCTCGCACGCTGGATCGTCGGCGAGCGTGGCAAGAGGGTGAATCGCGCCTTTGCCCGCGCCATGGTGAATCGCGTGTGGTTCTGGATCATGGGGCAGGGCATCGTCACACCCGTCGATGACATCAACCCGAAAAACAAGCCCGTCAATCCTCAGCTCCTCAATCAGCTGGAGAAGGAATTCGTCGCCTCCCACTACGATGTCCAAGGACTGATGAAGAAAATCCTGCTCTCCGATGCCTTCGCCCGCGACTCGCGCTACGAGGGCAGCGCGGAGCAGAAGGCGCGCGCCCTCCAGCACTTCGCCTACTACCCCACGCAGCGTCTGACCGCCGAGCAGATCGTCGACGCGCTCGGCGATATCACGGGCATCTTTGACACCTACACGAGCAAGGTGCCTGAGCCCTATTCCTACTATCCCTCCGACATCCGCTCCGTGCAGTTGGAGGACGGCTCCGTGGGTTCCCCCCAGCTGGAGCTCTTTGGCCGCCCCTCGCGTGATGTGTCACTGGAGAGTGACCGCAGCAATCTCATCAACACCAAGCAGGTGCTCTACCTGCTCAACTCCGCCGCCGTGCTGGAGAAGCTCGCGGAGAGCGAGCAGCTCGCGCGCTTTGCCAAGGAGGCAGGCGAGCGCCCCGAGCTCATACGCCGCATCTACCTCATGATGCTCGGCCGCGAACCCAAGGGGAAGGAACTCAAGATGCTGACCAAGAAACTCTCCTCACAGGCAGACGTGCACAAGGCCGCCCAGCTGCTCATCTGGGCGCTGTTCAACAGCCCCGAATTCCTTTTTAACCATTAAAAACATCTCATTAAAATGAACCGTAAAGAATTCCTCAAGCTCGCCGCCGCGACCCTCGCCGGCGGAGCCCTCGCTCCCACGCTCGCCTCGGGACAGGCCGTCAAGGAACGCCGCCGCCGTGGCTCGCATGTCGCGACGAAGGCCGCCGAGGGAGAAGCCCAATTCCCCGAGAAGAAGGCAAAGAGCGTCATCTTCGTCTTCCTCGCAGGTGGTCCCTCGCACACCGACACCTTTGACCCGAAGCCCGCAGCGGGCCGCGACATCATCGGCATCTACAAGACCCCGCTCAAGACGAACAACCCCGCACTCGACATCAACGAGAACCTCAAGCAGCTCGCCACCGTCGCGGATAAGTACTCCATCATCCGCAGCATGACGCATAGTACCAATGCGCACGAGCTCGGGCAGTACTTCATGTATACGGGGGATACGACGAAGGGAAAGATCGTCTACCCTTCCTTTGGCTCGATTATCTCGTATCTCAATCCCTCGGGCTACACAGGCATGCTGCCGCCCTACATCAACTTTGTCCGCCCTGCGACGCGCTTCAACGAAGGCGGCTTCCTCGGCTCGGTGTACAAGCCACTCAACACGCTGGGCAAGCCCGAGTCCGCCTTCTTTGAGGTCGAGGGCATCATCAACCGCATGGTGAACAACAACCAGCTCACCAGCAAACAAGATCTGCTCGACTCCGTCTGCGAATTCCAAGATGTGGAGGAGAATGCCGAGGTGGAGAAGCTAGGCAAGCTGCAGGATGAGAACTTTGAGCTACTGCTGGGCAAGAGCCGCGATGCCTTTGACCTCAAAAAAGAGGATCAGCAGCTACGCCAACGCTACGGCATGAACGACTTTGGCCAGTCCTGCCTCGCTGCCCGCCGCCTCGTCGAGTACGGCGTGCCGGTCATCGGCGTCACCTACCATGGCTGGGACACGCACAAGGAGCATTTCAAGCGCATGAATCAGCGTCTCGGCACGCTGGATCAGGGGCTTGCCACGCTGATCTCCGATCTGGATGAGAGGGGGCTGCTGGAGAGCACGATTGTGGTCTGCGGCGGTGAATTCGGCCGCACGCCCGAGATCCTCTGGGCGCCGCCTTGGAATGGCGGGCGCAATCACTTTGGCGCAGCCTTCAGCTACCTCGTCGCGGGGGGAGGCTTCAAGGGGGGCGAGGTACTGGGCAAGACCGACGCGCGCAGTGAGACCGTCACGGAGCGTCCCGTCTACCCCGCCGACCTCATCGGCAGCATTTATGAGCTCATGGGCATCGACCCCTTCCAGAAGATCAAGCACCCGCTGCATGGAGAGCTGCCCATTCTCCCCGCCCTCGCGCTGGAGGATCAGAGCGCAGGGCTGCTGCGCGAGCTCTACAAGCATACAGATGGAGGAGACCTCGCATGAGACCAGCCTCTTTCCTCGCCAGCATGGCGGCTCTGATCAGCGTCTGTGGACTCACTCAGGCGCAGGGGCAGAAGACCTACATCGGCTACGCCTACCCCACGGGCGGCGCGCAGGGCGATAGCGTCGTCATCACACTAGGCGGGCAAAAGATCTCAGATGCGAAGCGCGTCATCGTCAGCGGCGGCGGTGTCACCGCCGAGATCCTCCCCCCACTCGTCGATCCCAATCAAAAGGGAAAGAAGAAGAAAAGACGCGGCAAGAAAAAGATCATCACCGATGAGGACAACATGCAGATCGCCGATCGCCTCCGCGTGCGCCTCAGCATAGATGGAGATGCGCAGATAGGCCTACGCGACCTCAAGGTCGTCGGCGCGCGTGGCGTGGTGTCCAATCGCCTCTTTTTCGAAGTGGGGCAGTTCCCGAACACCGTCGAGCGCGAGCCCAATGGCTCGCTCGCTGAGGCGACACCCGTCCCACGCATCCCCACCGTGCTCAATGGACAGGTGGAGCGCGGGGGGCGCGATTGGTTCAGATTCACAGCGAAGAAGGGACAGCATATCGTCGCCGCAGTGAAGGCGCAGCAGCTCGTGCCCTTCCTCGCGGATGCCGTCCCTGGCTGGTTCCAGCCTGTGCTCGCCCTCTACGATGCGCAGGGACGCGAGGTGGGATTCTCCGATGACTACCAGCTGCGCCCCGATCCCACCATCGTGTACAAGGTGCCCGCCGATGGGGAGTATTATCTGGAGATCAAAGACTGCATCTACCGCGGGCGTGAGGATTTTGTCTACCGCATCGCATTGGGAGAAATCCCGCATGTCAGCTCTGTCTTCCCGCTGGGTGGGCAGGCAGGCAAGCCCGTGAAGCTCCAGCTCATGGGTGTCAATCTCAAGAACAAAACACGCCAGATCAGTGTGTCCAAGAAACTAGGCCGCAAGAGCGTGCCTCTGAAGGGCGACGACGGCCTCGTGACCAATGAAGTGCAGCTGGAGGTCTCCGATGACAGGGAGATCGTCGCCTACAAGGACGCAGGCGATACGAGGAAAAAAGCCGTCAAGCTCAAGATGGGTGAGGTGTACAACGAGCGCATCATGCACGACTACGACCAAGACTGGTTCAAAGTCGAGCTCAAGCGGGGCAAGAAGCTCAAATTCGACGTCCTCTCGCGCCGCCTCGGCTCTCCCCTCGATGCCGATCTGCGCCTCTACAATGAGGCGGGCAAGCAGCTCGCCGCCTCCGATGACGTGGAGGACGATCGCGAGGGGCTTATGACGCACCACGCGGACGCGCAGCTGGGCTTCACCGTCCCACAGGATGGCACGTACTACCTGCGCCTCACGGATGCGCAGAACAAGTATGGCGCGGACTACGGCTACCGCCTCCGCTACTACGACAGCGAGGAGGACTTTGCGTTGAGCATGAGCCCCTCCGCCATCTCCGTCCCCAGCGGCGGGACGGCGCATTTCACCGTCTTTCCCGTGCGTATGAATGGCTTCCGCCGCCCCATCACCCTCTCAGCCCTCAATCTGCCAAGGGGCTACACCCTCAGCGAGGGAGTACTGCGCGGGCAGATGAAGGCGATGAAGATGAGCATCACCGCTCCTGCAGGGGCGAAGACAGGTCCGCTGAACTTCAAGATCAAGGGCACAGCCTCCCTGCGCAGCGGTGAGAAGCTGGAGCGCGTCGCGGCTCCAGCCGAGGAGATGATGCAGGCCTTCTTCATCACGCATCTGCTGCCCATTGACGAGTTCCGCGTCGATGTGACCGAGCCCGCGCCCTTCCGACTGGAGGTCGTGAATAATGGCAAGCCCATCCAGCTCAAGGGCAAGACTCAGGGCGTACCCCTGAGACTGCGCATCATCCGCGATGCGGGCTTTGATAAGACGGTGCAATTCACCGTCAAGGGTCCCAAATGGATCAAGGGCTCCTACGTGACAGCGGGTCCCGATGACAAGGAGGTCGATATCATGCTCACCTGTGATCGTTGGAGACGCCCCAATATCCCCGTCAGCATCCATGTGGTCGCCATGGTCGAGGCCAAAACGATCAAGGGCAGAGTAGGCGGCAAGCGCAATCAGGTCGCCACCTCCGCCTCGGTCATCACGCCCTTCATCAAGCTGCTCACCCCGAGCACCCCCGATCCCAGCCCTCAGCAGAGGAAGAAAAATAAGAAGAACAACACCAACTAAGCCCCCCCTCATGTTCCCCTCTCTCCATCCCATCTACCTCTGTCTCCACCCCGCCTACGCGCGCTGCCGTGTCGAGTGTACTCATTTCTCCCTGCCCGATTCCCCCGTGCAGGACTGGATGCTCATGCTGCATGTCAGCGAGGCGCGCCGCGAGGATTTTTCCTCACAGCTGCGTAGCCTGTTGGATGCGTGGGCGGTTTTTTGCTCTGACTATCCCGACGCACAGCCTGTCTTCACCCGCGTGCTGCTCAGCGACGCGGCGAACCAAGAGGCACTCGCCCGTGCGCTGCTCCCCAAGGACATGGGTGCAGTCTCCCTCATCGAGCAGCCCCCGCTGGACGGGACACGCGTCGCGCTCTGGATCTACTGCCAGAGCGGGATCGTGCGTCAGCGCGGTGCAGATGGCTCGCTGAGCTACGAGCTCGGTGGCGCCACGCATTTCTGGACAGCCTCGGCTCGCGAGACGCAGGGCGATGCTTGTCAGCAGTGTCAGCGTCTCTTTGAGGATTATTCCCAGCAGCTCGAATCACACGGCGGCACTCTCTACGACCATGCCGTGCGCACATGGCTCTTTGTCCAGAATGTGGATGCGAACTACGCGGGCGTCGTCGAGGGGCGCAACCGGCATTTTGACGAAAAAAACCTCGTCGTCGGCGAGCATTTCATCAGCAGCACAGGCATCCAAGGCCGCAGCGAGCGCACGGAATCACTCGTACAGCTCGATGCCTATTCTATCATTGGTCTCCCGCCGGAGGATATCCAATTCCTCTACGCGCCGACGCATCTGAACCCGACGCACGAATACGGCGTGCGCTTCGAGCGCGGCACGACGGTACGCGTCGGTGATCGCCGCTATTCCTATATCTCAGGCACAGCCAGTATCGACAACAAGGGGGACGTCGTCCACGTCGGTGAGATCATCCCTCAGACACAGCGTATGTGCGAGAATGTCGCCATGCTACTCGCCGAGGTCGATGCCGATCTCTCCGATATCGCCCAGATGTTTGTCTATCTCCGTGATATAGCAGATTATGAGATCGTGCGCTACATGTTCGACACGCGCTTCCCCGATATTCCCAAGGTGATCTTGCTTGCCCCCGTCTGCCGCCCTACGTGGCTCATCGAGATGGAGTGCATTGCGATCCATCGCTAGGGTAGGGATTCACAATGATAAACGATGCCTCGGACGAGCTCTTCTTGTCCGAGGCATCGCTGATTCGGCAGAAATCATTCTGGACACTCTCCTAGTCTCGTGGTAAAGTGGGCGCATGCCCAAGGTAGCCCTTCTACAGCAGCCCGCTTTTGCCTCGGTGGAGGAGAATAAAGCCACGCAGATACGCGCGATTCGTGAAGCCGCCGCAGGCGGTGCGAATATCATCTGTACGCAGGAGATGTGTACGACGCTGTACTTCTGCCGCACGCAGGATGTCGATCTCTTTGATACCGCCGAGTCCATCCCCGGAGCATGGACAGATGAGCTCTGTGTGCTCGCCCGCGAGCTGCATGTGGTGCTGGTCGTGGCCGGCTTTGAGAAGCGCGCCACAGGGCTCTATCACAACACAGCGTGGGTGATTGATGCTGATGGAAAGTTCCTCGGCAGCTTCCGCAAGATGCACATCCCCCAAGACCCCGGATTCGAAGAAAAATTTTACTTCACCCCCGGCGATCAGGGCTATAAATGCTTTGACACGCGCTACGGCCGCATCGGTGTGCTCATCTGCTGGGATCAGTGGTACCCCGAGGCCGCACGCCTCACGGCGATGCAGGGAGCCGAGATTATTTTCTACCCCACCGCCATCGGCTGGATACCCGGTGAGGAGGAGCTCTACACCGCCCAGCACTGCGCGTGGGAGACGGTGCAGCGCGGCCACGCGGTGGCGAATACCTGCTACGTTTGCGCGGTGAATCGCTGCGGCATGGAGGGTGAGACCACCTTCTGGGGACAGAGTTTTGTCGCCGACTACTGCGGACAGATTGTCGAGAAAGCCCCCGTGGAGGATTCCTGCATCCTCTACGCTGACCTCGATCTCAAGAAGCTCGAAGACCACCGCCGCATCTGGCCCTTCTTCCGCGACCGTCGCATTGATTCCTATGAGGGGATCACGCAACGCTGGGGAAAATAATTTTTCATCTTCCCCATGAACGAGCCCACTGACCAGCGTCGCCCTCAGCAGACCCAACAAGCAGCCTCTTCACCGAAGCCCGCGAAGCCTTCGAAATCACCCAAGGCACCGAGACCCCCGAGAGAGCCGAGAGCTCTACGAGAGCCTGAGGCCAAGAGGACATTCACCTACCCCGATCTCCCCATCGCCCAGCGACGCGGCGAGATCATGGACGCGCTGCGCCAGCATCAGGTGCTCATCGTCGTGGGTGAGACAGGCAGTGGCAAGACCACGCAGCTGCCCAAGATGGCGCTCGAGGTCGCAGGACGCCGACGCGGCAAGGTGGGCTGTACGCAGCCACGCCGACTCGCCGCCGTCGCCGTCGCGCGCCGCATCGCGGAGGAGGTGGGCTGTGAGCTGGGCGACTACGTGGGCTATCAGGTGCGATTCGACGACAAGAGCACGCGTGAGACGAAGCTCAAGCTGATGACGGACGGTATCCTGCTCGCCGAGACGCAGGCCGACCCCGAGCTCAAGCACTACCACACCATCATCCTCGACGAGGCGCATGAGCGCAGCCTCAATATTGATTTCCTCCTCGGCTACATGAAGCTGCTGCTGGAGCGACGCTCTGATCTCAAGCTCATCATCTCATCGGCGACCATGGATGCGGCCGCCTTCTCCGACTTCTTTGCCGGAGCGCCCATCATCCACGCCGAGGGGCGTACCTACCCCGTGGAGATGCACTACATGCCCGCGCGCCACGAGGAGGAGGAGCTCGACTCCCACGTCTGCCGCGCGGTCGAGTGGCTCTCCAGCTATGATGAGAAGGGCGACGTGCTCGTCTTCCTCCCCGGTGAGCGCGAGATCCGCGACTGCGCCGACGCGCTGGAGAATATGAATCTGCCGCGCACCGACATCTTGCCCCTCTTTGCCCGCCTCGGTCTGGGCGAGCAGCAGCGTATCTTTCAGCCCAGCTCCTCGAGCCGCCGCATCGTGCTGGCGACGAATGTCGCGGAGACCTCGCTGACCATCCCCGGCATCATCTACGTCGTC
>CAYJLP010000036.1:0-17893 GCA_964371115.1 uncultured Akkermansia sp.
GCCGGTGATCGCTTAAGGTCTAGACCTTAAGAATCCAAGATGCTTCGCATCTCTTGCATGCTGACTCTGTTTCCTTCTCGCGTCCGCCGTGAATTACATCCTCGCACTCAAAATTTCTGCTTTTAAGCTCGCCAGCACTCCAAAAACTTGCTATAGATGAGTACAGGTTTTCAATAGAACTCTCACTATGGCTATTAAGTTATTCATCCCCGGTCCGACCATCGTGTCGGAAGATATGTTGAAGGAAATGAGCGGTCCCATGATTGCACACCGCTCCAAGCTCGCCTCCGAGATCCAGAAGCGCATCTCGGACAACATGCAGAAAGTCCTCTTCACCGACAACCGCATTCTCCTCTCCACCTCCTCCGGCTCTGGCCTCATGGAAGGCGCCATCCGCAGCTGCACCGCCAAGCGCGCCGCCTGCTTCGCCATCGGTGCCTTCGGCAAAAAGTGGTACCAGATGGCCACCGCCAACGGTATCCCCGCCGACAAGTTTGATAGCGTCGCTGGCGAGCCCACCACCCCCGAAATGGTCGACGCCGCCCTCTCCACAGGCAAGTACGACCTCATCACGGTCACTCACAACGAGACGTCCACTGGCATCCAAAACCCCGTCGAAGAGATCGCCGAGGTCATGAAGAAGTACCCCGATGTCATCTGGTGCGTCGACGCGGTCTCCTCCGCCGCCGGCTCCAAGATCGACACGGACAAGCTCGGTATCGACATTCTCATCACGTCCACCCAAAAAGCTCTCGCCCTGCCCCCCGGCCTCGCGATCTGCGCGATGTCCCAAAAGGCCTACGAGCGCACCGCCGAGGTGCCCAACCGCGGTCTCTACTTCGACCTGCGCACGATCTGGGACTTCATCGACAAGAAGAATTACCAGTACACCTCCACGCCCAATCTCTCGCTCATGTACGCGCTCGACGCTCAGCTCCAGCACATCGTCGATGTCGAGGGTATTGAGAATCGCTTCGCACGTCACGAGGAGATGGCCGCCTTTGTCCGCAGCTGGGCCAATGAGTACTTCCGCGTCTACTCCAATCCCAACTACCTCTCCAAGACGCTCACGGTCATCGACGCCCACCCCAAGGGCAGTGACACGATGGTCTCCGTCCCCGAGATCAACGCGGCTCTCGCCGAGCGCAATATGGTGCTGGGCGGTGGCTACGGCGATCTGAAGGGCAAGACCTTCCGCATCGCTCACATGGGTGAACTCACCATGCCCGACATGCACGAGATCACTGGTGCTCTCGTCGACATCCTCAAGCTGTAGTTTTTTCTCACCTCCACACAGGGAGCTGCGTCACGAGGCGCAGCTCCTCTCTTTTTTCACCCCCCTCCCCTATCTTCTCGCCTATTATGACCGAGCCCTTTTCCAATCCCTACCAAGTCATGTACTTCGACACCGACTGCGGCGGCGTCGTGCACAATCTCGCCTACCTCCGCTGGGTGGAGGAATGCCGTACGAAGATGGCACTCCACATCGGCATCGACTTCATGACGCTTGCCAATGAGGAGAAAATCTTCACCGTCGTCGTGAGACACGAGGTCGACTACCACTGCCCCGCCGTGATGGCCGACAAAATCATCACAAGTGGCTACCTCGAGAATGCAGAGAAATCCTCGCTCTGGTTCCGATTCGAAATCCGCCGCGAGCATGACAATAAAAAGCTCGTCAGCGTCCGCCAGCGTCTCGCACTCGTCAAGATGCCCAGCGGCCGCCCCACCCGCATCCCCGAGGAGTGGAAGTCATTCGTCTACACACCGCCTGCGGAATAGCTTTTTTAAAGCACAAGACCACAACTCACTTACGGTCTCAGAGAACAATTATTTCTCACAAGGCAAAATCTGAGTCCAGCGCCCCTTACGACACCTCGTGAGAGAAAGTGGCTAAAATCATCCACAAATTGATTTTCCCGTTTTGCTACTAAAGAATCACCAGAATTTAGAAATTCCCTTTTTTACAAGTTCTATTACCAGAGTAAGAAATCTAGAGCCAAGCACCCCATGTAGCTTCGGCTCTATCTGATTTCATTCAACGACGAAGAATAGTAACTTCACATAGCTATTTTGACAGGAAATGACTTGACAAACCAGATTGCGAGAGTACAATATCCGCGCATTTTACTATGAGCATCTATCGATCCCACAACTGCAACGAACTCCGTCCCACAGACATCGGTCAGAACGTCACCCTTGCTGGCTGGGTCGATACCGTTCGTGACCACGGCGGCGTCATCTTCATCGACCTTCGCGACCGCGAGGGCATCACTCAAGTCGTCTTCCGCCCCGAGCACCACGCCGATCTCGCTGCTGAGGCTGAGTCCCTGCGTGTCGAATCCGTCATCCAAATCACAGGCAAGGTCGCCGCTCGTCTCAAGACCGCTGACATCGACGCCACCAACCCCGATCTTGCGACAGGCGAGATCGAAGTAGACGCAGACGGTCTCACCATCCTCAACCGCGCAGCGGTGCTCCCCTTCCAGCTCGATCGTAATCTTTCCAACGAGGACATGCGTCTCAAGTACCGCTTCCTCGATCTGCGCCGCGCCCCCATGCAGCGCAACATGATCCTGCGTCACCGCATCACCAAGACCATGCGCGACTACCTCGATGAGCAGGGCTTCCTTGAGATCGAGACTCCCATCCTCTCAAAGAGCACGCCCGAGGGCGCACGCGACTTCCTCGTCCCCAGCCGCCTCTCCCCTGGTAGCTTCTACGCGCTGCCTCAGGCACCCCAGCAGTACAAACAGCTGCTGATGGTTGCAGGTATGGAGAAGTATTTCCAAGTCGCCCGTTGCTTCCGCGACGAGGATTTGCGTGCCGACCGCCAGCCCGAGTTCACCCAGATCGACCTTGAGGCTTCCTTCATCACGGCGGAAGATATCTACAACTGGATCGAGCAGCTGCTCAAGCGCGTCTTCAAGGAATCCATCAACCGCGACATCGTCACTCCCTTCCCCCGCATGACGTGGAAGGACGCCATGGATCAGTACGGCTCTGACAAGCCCGAGCGTCGCTTTGAGATGAAGATCACAGACTGCTCCGAAATCTTTGCACAGAGTGACTTCCGCGTCTTCTCCTCCGCAGTCGCCAACGGCGGCGTGGTCAAGGCGATCAACGCGAAGAACTACTCCCCCACAGTCGGTCAGATCGACTCGCTCACCCAGACAGCTATCGAAGCTGGTGCCAAGGGCCTCGCCTACATCAAGGTACGCGACGTCAGCGACCGCGACGGCTGGAAGAGCCCCATCACGAAGCGCCTCACGGACGTAGAAATCGCCGCCCTCACCGCCGAGCTCAACATCGAGTCGGGTGACTGTGTCTTCTTTGCCGCGGGTCCCTGGGAGGAAGCCTGCACCATCCTCGGCCGCGTGCGTCTCGAATGCGCTAGCTCCATGGAGCTGCTCAAGGACAACACAGACATCGACCTCTTCTGGGTCAACCGCTTCCCCCTCTTTGGCTGGGATGAGGAAGAGCAGCGCTACGGCGCGATCCACCACCCCTTCACCCGCCCCGTCCCCGAGGACGTAGAAAAGGTGCTCAAGGGCGAGATCTCCACCGACATCTGTGCTGAGGCCTACGATGTCATCCTCAATGGTAATGAACTCGGCGGCGGCTCTATCCGTATCCACGAGAGCGATCTGCAGGACGCGACCTTCCGCGCGCTGGGTCTCGATGATGCCACCATCGCTGAGCAATTCGGTCACCTGCTGAGTGCCTTCTCCTTTGGCGCACCTCCACATGGTGGTCTCGCACTCGGTCTCGACCGCGTCGTCATGCTCATCGGTGGATGCGACTCCATCCGCGAGGTCATCGCCTTCCCGAAGAACAACCGCGGTGCTGACCTCATGAGCGACTCCCCCGCTGCCGCCGAGCCCAATCAGCTGCGTGACATCCACATTCAGGTCAAACTGCCTGAAAAGATGCGCCTGAAGCTCGAAGCCGACAAGCAAGCAGCCGCTGAGCAAGAAGGTTAAAATCTTTTAAATTTATCACATACAATGGCGCAGCATTCCTCACATGAGGAGTGCTGCGTTTTTCATTCCCTCTCGATCAGTGGGGAAGTCAGCACAGCGTATTATCTATTGATGAATGGGTTCTTTTTTGTAAAAAACTTTACAGCTTTTTTGTAAAAAAATTTGCCAAACACATCCCCCTCACCTATAATCTCCGCCAGCATGAAAGACTACGCACAGCAGCTCGTCCGATACCCCGAGATGGGAATCTCGCTTGACTTCTCCAAGCTCCCCCTCGACACCGACTTCCTCAGCAGCATGGAATCCCGCATCCAGCGCGCCTATCAGGAGATCGACGCCCTCGAAGCAGGCGCGATTGCCAATCCTGATGAGAATCGCATGGTCGGTCACTACTGGCTGCGCAACAGCGAGCTCGCCCCTACCCCTGAGCTCAAAGCCCTCATCGACGAGCCACTCGCCGCGCTCAAGACCTTCGCCGCCAACATCCTCAGCGGCACCATCCGCACCCCTCAGGGCAAGAGATACACCACCTGCCTCGTCATCGGCATCGGTGGCTCCGCCCTCGGTCCTGAGCTCGTCGCCGACGCGCTGCCCAACAAGGGGCTCCAGCTCGCCTTCCTCGACAACACCGACCCCGACGGCATGCTCAAGGTGCTCTCCACGCTCCCCTTGGAAGAGACACTCAACGTCGTCATCTCCAAGAGCGGTGGCACACCCGAGACACGCAATGGCATGGTCTATGCGCAGAATTATTATCGCAAGCACAGCGTTGAGTTCGCCCCACAGACGATCGCCGTCACGGGCATAGGCTCGACGCTCGATGAGGTCGCCGTGAGAGAGGGCTGGATGCAGCGCTTCCCCATGGAAGACTGGGTCGGTGGTCGTACGTCGGAGACCTCCGTCGTGGGCCTCATCCCCGCCGCCCTGCAAGGGGTCAACATCGACGAGCTGCTCCAAGGTGCCGCCGACATGGACGCGAAGACCCGCAGCAAGGACACGGCACAGAATGCCGCGATGAAGCTCGCGCTCTCTTGGTTCAAAGCTGGCGAAGGCAAAGGGCTCAAGGACATGGTGGTACTCCCCTACAAAGACAGCCTCGTGCTCTTCTCAAAGTACCTCCAGCAGCTCATCATGGAGTCCATCGGCAAGGAGCTCGACCTCGACGGCGTACCCGTCTATCAGGGGCTCTCCGTCTATGGCAACAAGGGCTCGACCGACCAGCACGCCTACGTCCAGCAGCTGCGCGACGGTATTCACAACTTCTTCGCCTGCTTCATCGAGGTGCGCCGCGCCATCGCCGACGACATCGAGGTCGAGCCAGGCTTCACCTCCTGCGATTATCTCCAGGGCTTCCTCCGTGGCACACGCAAGGCACTCGCCGAGAACGGTCGCGCCAGCGTCACCATCTCCATCCCTGAGGTGAGTGCCTACACGCTCGGTCAGCTCATCGCCCTCTTTGAGCGCGCCGTGAGCTTCTATGCGAGCCTCGTCCACATCAACGCCTACCACCAGCCCGGCGTACAGGCGGGCAAGCTCGCGGCCAACGTCTTCCTCCAGCTGCTCACGCAGGTGAAGGGCAGCCTCAGCAGCAGCCCCTCCACTGCCGAGCAGATCGCCGAGCAGCTGGGAGCCAATGCGGAGGACTGCTACCATGCCCTCGTGCATCTCGCCGAGAACGGTGCCGCCATCATGAGCATGGCAGACTCTCCTTGCAGCGACAGCTTCACACAGGCTTAATTCTTTAAGCTTTTTTTCAGTCTCTTCAACCGCCTCTTGATTACTCATCAAGAGGCGGTTGCCTTCTCCCTTCCCTCGCCTTTTCCTCCTCATGTCCGACTTCAAACAACAAGAAAAACTCCTCCGCGACATCTCCGTGATCGATGCCGAGCTGCTGTGGTACAACACGACAAACAACCGCCGCGACAAAATCCAGCGCGAGCAGCAGGCTGGCGAAGCAAAGCAAGCCGCCCTCCTCCAGCCCATCGCCAACAAGAAAGCCGACATACGCCGCCAGCAAGGCAACGTCAAAAAGCTCAGCAAGCAGCTCCACTGCTGGTTCAATTTCAAATACTGGTTTGATGTCAAAGAACAGCGCATCCGCAAGAAACGCCGCCAAGAGAGAGACAGACTCGACAAGATCAAAGTCGCACTCGACAAGCTGCTCAGCCAGCAGAGTATTGCGAAGCAAAAAGCAATTGATGCCAAAAAAGATCTCCTGCGTCTCCAAAAGATAGACAAGCCGCGCTTGCAAGTCAAACGCGCTGCCCTGCAAAAAAAACTCGACACCCTCCAGCAAGCCTCCACGCCACTCCCCCCCTCACATCGTCAGGGTAGCGGCCCTAGCTCACCGCTCAGCGACAAGCTGAGTGCGGATATCAAGCAATACCAAAAGGAACTCACCATCCTCAAGCGCGAGCTCCAGCGCGCCGAACAGTATGAGCAGCAGCTCAACGCTGCGACCAACAGCTACGAGCGCAAGCTCGTGCACGACAAGTGCGAGCGCGAGTTCAACGAATCCTCCCCCGAGCGCGTCATCCGCATCAAGCGCAACGCGCAGTCACACCTCGAGCACTCCATTACCAAGCTAGAAGAGCGCCTCCAGCGCGAGCGCGAGAGCAAGGCAAAGATCGCCTCCTACACCCACCTCGTCATCGACGGCAACAACCTCTGCTACGACGGCAGCAGCAATGCCTTCATCGGCCTTGACCTCCTGCTCGCCCTCACCCGTCAGCTGCTCAGCCGCTACGCCGTCATGGTCGTCTTTGACGCCACCATCATGCACCGCGTGGATCAGAATAGACGCGAGATCACCGATCGCTTCACCGCACTCGGCGCTGACATCCACATCGTGCAGAAGGGCACGAGTGCCGACACCATCATCACGCGCCTCGCCCGCGAACCACAGGTGGGTGTACTGAGCAATGACAACTACGTCGACTACAGCCACGAGCCCGTCGTACGCGAGCAGCGGCTCATCAAGCACGAAATCCTCTCCCCCCGCCACGCCCTCATCGAGGGACTCAATCTCGACATCACCCTCTAAGCCCCCCCTATCAACATCATGAATATCGAACAACTCAATCAACAAGCATGGAACTAGAGCGACGGGCTCACCGAGTGGAAGACTCCCGTCTCCGCCGTGCAGATCGCCCGCGCCCGCCGAGGTGACGCTGAGCTGCTGCTCACCAGCGTGCGCCCAGCCCCCGCCTCGTGGTACCAGCCTGTAAAGGGGCGTCGCATCCTCTGCCTCGCCTGCGGTGGCGGTCAGCAGGCACCCCTCCTCGCGGCGATGGGCGCGCAGGTCACGCTGCTCGACGTCAGCGAATCTCAGCTCGCTCATGACGCGATGGTTGCGCAGCGTGAGGGGCTCAATCTTGATATCCATCAGGGCAGCATGACGGATCTGAGTCGCTTTGCCGATGCGAGCTTTGATCTCATCTTTCATCCTATTTCCAACTGCTACATCCCCGATCCTCAGCCTGTCTGGGAGGAGTGCTACCGCGTGCTTGCCGCAGGAGGAGAGCTGCTGTCGGGGTGTATCAACCCCATCCTCTACCTCTTTGACATGGACGCCTTTGAACGCGGCGAGCTCCTCGTCGCCAACACCATCCGCTACTCTGATCTCGCGCAGCTGCCTGCTGAGCAGCTCGAGGAGCGCATCCGCCGGCAAGACACCATCGAGTTTGGGCACAGTCTTGAGAGCCTCATTCGTGGACAGATGCAGGCAGGCTTCGTCCACACGGATTTCTATGAAGACCACTGCGGGCACAAGGGACTCGACCAGTACATCATGAGCAATTTTGCCACTCGGGCGCTCAAGCTCCTCATCCACCAGCGAGATGCATGACACACTACTCGGAGCGTTGAGTCCGAGAGAGTGCAATGAGCAATTATTTCTGATTGACCTTTCAGCCTGCGTCCGCTACACTAGTGCGCATGAGCACTATTGCTATTTTATTTGGTTCAACCACAGGTAATACAGAAGATCTCGCCAACAAGCTCGCAGAAGCTCTCGGCGTCGACTCTGATAATGTCCAGTCCATCGGCGGATTTGACCTCGCAGACATGAGCAACTACGACGTCTTGCTCCTCGGCTCCTCCACATGGGGTGCTGGCGACCTCCAAGACGAATGGGAAGATGTGATCGAGGATCTCGAAAATGCTCCTCTCGAAGGCAAGCTCGTCGCGGTCTTCGGCACAGGTGACTCCTCCTGCTACTCCGACACATTCTGCAACTCCCTGATGACCATCGCTACCGCTGCCAAGAAGGCTGGTGCTACGCTCATTGGTGATCAGGTTGACGCCTCTGGCTATGAGTTCGACGAGTCTGAATCAGTCGTAGACGGCAAGTTTGTCGGTCTCGCCATCGACGAAGACAATGAGTCCGACCGCACCGGCGAACGCGTCGCCGCATGGGTCGAGCAGCTCAAGGCTTCGATGTAATCTTCTGATTAACTACAACATAATAAAAGAGGTGAATCACTGGGATTCACCTCTTTTTTATTCATTTCATATCCCGCCTATTGGATGGGAATGAGCGCAATCTGCTTGAGCACATCCTCGGTCGTGCGCACCTGCTCCCCCATAGCCTGCGCGCGCTCAGTGGGCGCATGACTGTAGATGAACTCATGGAGACGCTCATGATTCATGAGCTCGGCGAGCTTCCCCTCAGAGACGATGCGACGCATCTCCTTGTCCTCGAACAGAGCGAGGAGGCGCGACGACTCGGGTATGGGATAATCCTTTCGTATCGTCTTGTAGAATAGATTGTAACGCGCCTCGTCCTGCGTACATCCATAGCTGACGATACAAGCTAGATTCGTCAAGGCGATATTATCAATGGGATTGAACTCGAGAAAGATCTTCCCAAAATCTGACTGTCTCATCTGCTCATTCCACCTCACGAGCTGGTTGGCCTTTGGCGTGGTTTTCACCTTCATATGCTCATCCGCGACATGCTGATAGTAATTAATCTTCGCAAGACTGCCGCCGTAGAAAAAGCCTACAGAAATCACCCAGAGCGTCCCTATCGCCATGACGACATTAATGAGTATACCGCGAAAGCTCGCAACTGAGTTTTTCTTGGGCGCGATGAGCGCGTACATCAGAGAGCAAATAAAGAACAGGGCCATGACGCCTAGTGCCGCAAGTAGGGCGATGAACTGCACCTTCTCCTGATTGTATTCAATCAAAAGCACCCCGAGCAAATCGCCGCAGAGATGCTGAAGCCCCACCCAAACCCCTATGCTAGCCACGACGCCAAACAAGAGAAAGAACACGCGTAGCGTCGTCGTCAGGATCGTCGCCATGATGACGCCCCATAAGATCAAGCATACGCAAACAACAGTAATGGTGATAGAAGACATAACATGAAATAATGTTAAAGATGAAAGAGTAAACAATCCTCCTACCCTCAGTGTAACATAGCCCTTCACCACAATCAACCTCTAATATTCAGCGACTAAGCAACATTATACAACAATCAATTTACACATAATTACTACATATTGACAATGTATGAATTACATATTTTACAAATAATGAGCAAAAAGCAAAGTTCCCGAGACTTATGACAGAAATTTCCCCCTTGACTTTGAGTTTCAATCCTGCGCTACTTTAGTAGAGAAATCATACCGTACCCCACACACGCGCCTTGTCAGCAAGGGTTGAGTACTTCTAATTTAGAATAAAAATAAATTACATGAAGCGTTGCATCACATAGAAAGTAAGTTGAAACGCACTTTCTGCTTGCATTCTCGGTGAGAATAAGGTATTAGTGAACTATCTTAAATCAACATTCGGCGCATCCTACGATGGCGTCTACAAATACTATATTAAGATGGGAAAACAACACCGTAAGGAAACAAAACGTCGTCGCCGCACCGCATTCATCAAGCGTCAGAAGGAAACATTGAAATTGTCAACGAGCTCGAACTCCATCCCCTTGGCAAAGAAGATCGTTAAAGAAGATACTCCTGCTGCCACCCCTGATGGTGTAGTCGCAGAATAATCAAAGCGATGCTTTCATTTCTGAACTAGCAAACACGACTGGGCATCTCCTCTGAGCTCCTCAGGGTCGCCCAAAGGGAGAGACGTACGGACGGTACGTCTCTCTTTTGCATGCCTCGAATCTCTGCACCACCACGACACCTACGATGGATCACACCGTTGAATCTTCTTATAAAAAATGGCAGCTCCCCAGCTTTTTGGGACTCGATGCGGCACTCTTTGCCCTGTTCTGGGGGCAGTGCTACGTCCTGCTGCTCGACATCCCCGTGGTGACGGAGGAGCCCTTTCTCTTTCTCGCCGTCTCGGTCTCGCTCACCTACATTCTCTCACGCTTGGGGCGCGCCTTTCGCGGGCAACCCGCATTCTATTCAGCGTTTTATGTTAATCAAATGGGGCTCATCTCGGTGCTCGCCATCGCGGTCATCATGGCGCTGCTTTGGATCGCTCTCTACTATGTGAGCCTCCATTTCCTGCGCTTTACCACACTGCCTATCGCCTTTCTACTCCTCTCCTACCTCCCCCTAGTTCGAGAGAGTAGGCTGTGCAGCCTCGCGCTGCGCTCACTCGCGCTCTCGCTGGCCATTATCACGCCTGCGTTCTACTTCATGGTGACGGTGTCACCTATTCACGGGCTGTTCTATCCTCCTATCTATTATCTTGCGCTGCTGATTTTCGCCTTTGAGCTGACGAAGGCGAGCTGGAGTCATCCGCGATCAGATGTGCGTGCGCGTTATTCGCTGATCGCGACGGTTACCCTTCTCTTTGTGCTGCTGGCGAGCTTGACCTCGGCGAATACGGGCGCGTTCTACGAGCGCGGCATGTATTTCTCCTTTGTCGTGGGCTGCGCGGTGGTCGAGATCCTCTCGCGCCTGCGCCCCTATATCGAGCTCCAGACGCTCTATGCGATGAGCTGGCTGATATTCTCCCTCTCAGCGGTGCTCTCGGTGCTGCTCTTTGAGGGATGGTTTAATTGAGGAAACGTCTAATTCTTCTCATTCGAAAAGCACTCACATCTGAGTTCGCGAGAAGATAAAAACCCTCTGGACAGAATGAACAGGCTCTACCGTATGTGGTAGAGCCTGTCGTGTTTGATGGGTTGTTGAATGAATCGCGTTGATCACGCATTCTACTCAGCAACGGGGGCTTGCTTATTCTTACCCCTGCTACGCAAGAAGTAGATGGCAGCAGCCACGAGCGCGAGCAGGCAGATGGCCAGCACGGGGCGGTAGAAGAGCCATGCGATCGCGATGACGGTCAGGCTGATGGCAAAGGCGAGGACAAAGGCGACAAGCGTCGTTGCTGTCCCTACGATATTGCCAATGAAGGGCACGACGTCGGCCAGTACAGCGAGAGGAGCGAGTACCATGCTCAAGCCGATACCGATGGCGATGAAGCCCACGATGCGGATGATCCATGTCATCATGCTATTGCCCGAGTGAGCGGTGTTGTAGCGCTGCTGTGAGCTCTGGACTCCCATGCCAAAGAGCGCAACACTCTTGCCATTTTCCGCGATGAAGGGGACGAAGGTCGAGCCCTGCTGCTGGGCGACGAGGCTGACAGTAGCCTTGGGACCGACGACCTGCCATGTGACGCGCATGTCACCGATCTGGACGGCTGGCTGAGCGACCGCTGGAGCGACACCAGCAGCAGGAGCTACGGCCACAGGGGCAACACCAGCTACAGGGGCTACGGCCACAGGGGCAACACCAGCTACAGGAGCTACGGCCACAGGGGCAACACCAGCTATAGGGGCTACGGCTACGGGAGCAACACCAGCAGTAGGAGCTACAGGCACATACATCATGCCAGGCTGCTGCACGGGGGGAGGCGTGGTGATGTAGACCATGTTGCCACGCACGGCGGCCTTGCCAGCGAGCTCAGCGGGCAGCGCCATGTCAGGCTTGAGCGAGAGAGGGGTCGCACCACTGATGGCGCCAACCTGAGAGGCATTCAGCGTGTAGGCACCCAGAGTCACGTTGGGCGCGAGCCATGTCTCAGAGATACAGCCATCGACTGCCACGGTATTCACGTACTTCGCCGCTTGATTGAACTTGGTGGAATCAATGGGAGCTTTCACCCACTCAGGCTTGTAGCTGTAGGTGGTGACCTTTTTCTCACCGCCACCGAGCTGCTTTTCGGTCTTGGTCGAGGAGCTTTCTTGCCATTGGTAGTACTCTACCTGACGTCGTAGGCTGATGCCCTGATGGGAGACCGCGCTAAAGATGGCATCCTTGAGCGTGTCTTGGGTGATGGCATCCCCGCTCAGGTGGATGGGCTTGCCATTGTTGGCGGGATCTACCTTCGTTATGTCGGTGACGAGCACCGTCTTGCCTGCTGATTCTTCGAGAGCCTTTTTGGTTTTGACGAAGTTGCCTTCATTCCAAAAGAGGCCGCCGATGCCTGCTAGCACCAGACCTGCACCGATGACGATTCCCTTGAGAGAATTGCCGATGCGCGAGCCGTAGCCAGTTTCTTCCGTTGTGGTGTATGTATCTTGATCACTCATAAGCTAATTGGGTTGAGTTACTCTATGTGATATCATAGATGACGCGTCATGTCAAAAAAAAAGCGTCTCTATCATCCTAACATAACACAATGATTATACGCGCATCAACAGCTCAATTCTTTGCTTTACGTTGAATGACAGATATCCCCGATTTTGGCGAGCGATGCGCACTCTTGCGCTCGGGGCGATGCCCCGTCGCGCGGAATTCGAGCTCATCGCAGAGCGCACGCCGCGCGAGGTAGCGATTGATCTCACGCTCCCGCTCGCGGTGACAGCGGATGACGAGACCACTGGGGAGATGGGTGAGGCAGACGCAGTTATTCGTCTTGTTGGTCTTTTGCCCCCCCTTGCCCCCGCCACGTGTAAAATGCTCCTCGAGATCGCGTGGGAGGATGCCCCACTGCTCCATGCGCAGGCGAAGCTCTTCTTGCTTACGAGCTGTTACAGCCATAGTAAATAGAAAGGAAAAGCACCAGCGCGGCAGAGGCGCTGGTGCTGTGAAACATGTGGTTAATCTAGAGAATCAACGGCGTGATTTCTTGCCTGACTTCGGCTCGGCAAAGGTGACCTTTACGCCCTGCTTTGCCCAAGACTCGACGAAATCCTTCTGCACTGCCTCACCTGTGCGAAGACGCGCGTAGAGCTTTTTAATGGTCTTCTTGTCGTTTTTCTTCCCCTTGAGCAATTCTCTAAGATAAGCTTTGAAGGCACGCACACCCGCCTCATCTCCCATGTGAACAAAGTAGGTCACACACATCACGGAGAGGTAGTAAGTATCAACACCATTTCCCATGTAGTCATACATCTCATCCTTCTCCATGAGGAAAAACTCCTCGAGGGTGAAGGGGTACTTGATCTCACCGCCGCGTCTCATGCGCATCTTGCCATTGTCCACAATGCCTTCAAAGTTCTTGTCAAAGTCGAGCACGCCATCATCGTAGGGGATGTAGCCGACGTACTCAGAAAAGCCCTCATTCGCCCAGACGGGCAGATTGTTCAAGCAGGTGAACTGGTGGGTGATCTCGTGGACAAGGACATGCGAGTCAATATCGGTGGTCGCGACCGAACCATCGGTATTGATGCCGAGATTGTCGATAGGCATCATCACCTTGTCACCGATGATATCGGATTCCTTCTTTTTGCCTTTGGTCGTACGTGAGCGGTGGGTGAATACACCTGCACTCCCCGCAGGACCGCCAGCGGCAATGTAATTGGATACTGATTTGTAGAGCTCTGCACGGAATTTATTCTTTGCAGGACGTTTGCGCGTCGCGCGCTCGATGGGGAGTGACTTTGACATCGCCACAACCGCAGCATAAGCCGTCTCGAAGAGCCTACCAACGGTCTCCTGAGCCTCGTCATCGAGAGGGACTTCGGAGGTGAATTGGAAGTTGATCGTCTCATAGCGGCTCAAGCCACTCTTCTTGTCATCGCGGTCCGTCTTCACACGCAGGCGCGTGTTCTTCGGTGCGGGAACTTGGGTCGGCCAGCGGTCGGGGCTGACCAGCTCGCTCTCGGGGGTGACGGGCGCGTCACCTTTTGATTTACTGGAACCTGGCTTGGGCTTGGATGTCTGCTGGGCAAAGACATGCTCGACGTACTCGGACTGCGGATGCGCTAGAGCCGAGGGGAGGAGCAAGAGAGCCGCGAGCGCGGCGGGGATGATTCGAGGGATTTTCATATCAGGACATGAGGTTAGTCTCGCCATGAGCGCGCGGGTCGCGATCCTGACGCAGTATCATACATGCCTACCAGACTAACAGACTGAGCGCAAAAAACGAGCTTTTTTTGCCTAGGTGGATAAAATATGCTTTGCAAAACGTGTCATCTCGCTGCGCTCCAAGGTTCTCAGCATTACGCGTCAGAATCACTGCGTGTGATCAGACTCAATATCAAACTCATTCTGCTAATGAAGCAAATTCAGAAACGGTAGGCCAGCACAAAAGCCTTCATTTATGATTGAAAATACATTCATATGATGTATGATAGTTCAGGAAATAGATCGTTCGAATCTATTTTAGTAATTCAAGTATCAAGCTCGTTCTTTGGACTCACAAACTAAAAACTAGATCACCACCCAACATTCACAATCTGCATCTCTCCGTCTACGGAGGTCACTCTCTACATCTCATCTATACAATAATCAATGACGCACCATGAGAATCTACCACATCGCGCTAGCAGCCGCCGTTTCACTTTTTACCCTTGCCGCGCCAGTTCATTCGCAGACTCTGCAACAATCACATAGTATACCCATTGCTGGCAAAGTATATATGGGATACATCTCACCTGATGGAAAATTTTGTACCGTTCGATTAGAAGATAAACCGCAATGTATCATTTACAACCTTTTTGAAGAGGAAATCGTAGCAGAGTTAACGTACACGGAGTCCGTTTCAAGTGTGGGGTATTCTCCAGACTCAAAATTCCTATTCACCATACTCGAAAATGGCGAAACCGACATTTATGATTTAAGTAAGAAGAAATTATTTAAAAGAATTCGACATCCTCATATAGATGGCATACAGTTTTCCTCAAATGGCCTCTTCGTTGCTTTG
The DNA here is from genome assembly GCA_964371115.1 of uncultured Akkermansia sp. Classification (GTDB taxonomy): domain Bacteria; phylum Verrucomicrobiota; class Verrucomicrobiia; order Verrucomicrobiales; family Akkermansiaceae; genus Akkermansia. The sequence goes on from CAYJLP010000036.1 coordinate 15,057, forward strand.
AAAAGCAACAAAATGTCAGCTTCTGTCTACCAATTAAATGATGACTTCCGCCACATTCACACCATAAGGCACAGAGAGAGTATAAAAAACATTGCTTTCTCGCCCAATAACGCCCTTCTGATCACAGCGTCAGCAGACAATCGCTTAGGCATTTTTGATCTCTACACCGAAGAACAGCATTTTATATCAGCTGATGAGAACTTCAACATACCCTTAAGTTTTTCGCACAACGGCAAATATCTCCTAGCAGTTCTGGGGGATTTCTTTGATGACCGAGTTGATATCGTAATCGATGTACATAGCATGCAAATTGTCAAGCGCTTTCCTCCTCGCATATATAATATAGATACTTTAGCGGGGAGTGCCCCCAGATTCACTGCTAACGGGAAATATATCTTTAACAGCAATGGCTTCTACCGCGTTGGCTCATGGGAAAAACTGCACAAAGGTATAGAATATAAGTACATAATTGACGAATCGAAGCCCATTCTCGATGTTATCTGTTCACCTAGTAACAAAGCTTACGCAGTTGTACAGGACTCAAAATTAAAATACTACCCCTCTCTTTATTCACATGAACCAAGCAAAACCATTGCACATGAAATCTTTGAGAATACCCCGGATGAGATCTACCTTACATGCGTAGAATTTTCCCCCAATGGCAAATACATGCTTGCATGCAATTCTGATCAAATCATTCTAATTGATACACTTAACCCTCAAATACTTTATAGCAATTTCGCAAATGCAACGAACATCTGCGGCTATGGTTTTTCCTCTGGTCGCGACGGGCTCTTTGCGGTGGTGCTCACTGATAGCGCCATCCAATTTTATCCATTAGAAACCAAAAAATAGCATATTGCTACGTAGCAGATTCATTGGCATCAGCCGTCATCTACCTTGTGGACAATACTTCGACATAGACCTTGCCTCTAGCATCTAGGGCATCTATCATCTAGTCAAAAACTCCGCGTCAGGCATCTGGCGCGGAGTTTTTGGAAATTGAAAATAACAAGATCAGCTATCGCCCTGCTGCTGGGCAGCCTTGCGGGCGGCCTTTTCGGCAGCTTTAGCGGCTTTCTCAGCCATCTTGATTTTCTCTTCCTCGCTGAGGATGCGGGGGAAGACGGGGCTGGGGCTCTGGACAGCGTGCCCCTCGGCGAGGAGTCCCCAGCTGAGATCCTGAGCGCGCTTGCCGCTGAGGTCGAGCTGGAGCTGCTCAAGGATGCGGGCGGAGGAGTCGGGAAGCACGCAGCTGAGGAGGAAGCCGATGTGCGCGCAACTCTCCAATAGGTGAGCAAGACAGCGCTGGAGGAGAGGCAGCTGTGCCTCGTCCTTTGCGAGTACCCAAGGCTGGGTCTGCTCGATGTAGCCATTGCACTGTGTCACGTGCGCGTTGAGCGCGCCGAGAGCCTCGGAGGTGTTGTAGCTATCCATGCAGGCGGCGAATTTTTTGGATGTCTCAGCGAGACTCTCGCGCAGCTTGGCGGAGAGCTCGTCATCGCCCTCACCCCACTGCACCGTGCCGCCGCAGTAGCGTGAGCACATGTTGAGTGAGCGGTTGAGGAGATTGCCCAGATCATTTGCCAGCTCCGTGTTGAAAATCATCTTGAGACGGTCGGTGTCGTAGTCGCTGTCATAGCCTGTACGCGTGTCGCGGACGAGGTAGTAGCGCAGCGCCTCGGGGCCAAAGACCTCGCAGACCTGATTGGGATCGACAATATTGCCTGTAGACTTTGACATCTTTTCACCCTTGATATTAAGCCAGCCGTGAACGAGCAACTTCGGCATCTGGTCATCGGCAAAGCCCAGCGCGTGGAGCATCGCCAGCCAGTAGACACCGTGAGCTGGGACGAGAATATCCTTGCCAATCACCTCACAAGCGGCAGGCCAGAGCTTGTTGAACTCGGGTAAATCAGAACCCTCCTCGGCGAGATAGCCGGCAAACGAAATATAATTCACCAGCGCGTCGAACCAGACATAAGTCACGAACTGATCATCGAATGGGAGGGGAATCCCCCAGCTCAGACGGTCGATGGGGCGTGAGATACAGAGATCATTGTCAAAAGCGCGCTCGATGGCGGCGAGCAGCTCCTGCTTGCGGAAGCTGGGGAGCACCACATCGGGGCTAGCGGTGACGAAATCCTTCAGCCATGCGGCCTGTTCGCTGAGCTTGAAATACCAATTCTCCTCGGCGAGCTCGACCACCTCGCCCCACATGGGGTCGAAGCTGCCGTCCTCATTGCGCTCCTTGTCGGTGAGGAACTGCTCTTGGCGAACGGAGTAGAAGCCTGTGTAGGCCTTCTTGTAGAGATAGCCCGTATCTTTAAGCTTTGTGAGAATCTTTTGCACGCAGAGCTTGTGGCGGGCGTCGGTCGTGGCGGCCCAGCCGTCATAGGAAAGTCCGAGACGCTGCCAGAGAGCCTTGAAGAGAGCGGTGGACTCGTCGGCGTACTCTTGGGGGGACATGCCGAACTCGGCGGCCTTTTGCTGCACCTTTTGGCCGTGCTGATCAACACCCATGAGGAAGTAAACATCTTCACCACACATTCGTTTCCAGCGAGCGATGACATCTGCGAGCACCTTTTCATAGGCGTGACCTATATGGGGAGAACCATTCGTGTAATCAATAGCGGTGGTGATATAAAACATATGCGTGCAGATCATAGCATAAGGGACTTGCAAGAACAAGGCAAATTATTTCTGCCTAAGCAGCAGTTGCAATTACAAAGCTACGAGCAACACAAACCGAGACCTCAGAAAAAACCACGTCTAGTCGATGGATTCTTAAGCCGTTTTGCGAGAGAGCAAAACGAGACGAAGAGAGCCCAAGACAC
>CAYJLP010000037.1:0-17862 GCA_964371115.1 uncultured Akkermansia sp.
GGAGGGCGAGGTGGGCGGCTCCGAGGGCGGGGGCGAGCGGTGCGTCCTCTTTGAGCTCAGCGTCGAGGGCGCGTGCGTCGGTGATGAGTTGCTTCACCTTCTCATGTTGATCCTCGGCTAGGGCGGTTTTTACTTGCTTGTAGAGCTCGCTATCGGCGTAGGTCTGGGAGGTGAGGCATAGCGCGATGAGTAGCAGCCGCGCGAGCACGCGGCTCTGCCTGCTCGCGCGGCGTGGCATGCGCCACTCGCTGCCGAGCAGGATGGCGAGTAGTAGGAGGATGCCTGAGGGGATGAGGAAGTAGGCGAAGAGGTCGTTGGGCGCTTTCGTCAGTGAGGCTTCGTTCTCGTGGTAGTCGAGCTTGGAGGTGGCGGATTGGGCGAAGCTGGCGAGGTCGGCACCGCCGCCCATGGAGAAGTAGTCACCGCCCGTGGCGCGGGCGAACTCGATGAGCGATTGGCTGTTGAGCTTGCTGATGACGTGCTTGCCTTCGGCGTCTTGGTAGAGGCCATTCTCGCCTTTGTCGTCGGGGATGGTGTCGCCGGCTGTGGTGCCGACGCCGACGGTGATGACGAGGAGTTTTTTCTCTCGGGCTTGTTCGGCGATTGCGATGGTGGAGCCGACTGTGTCTTCTCCGTCGCTGAAGATGACGACGGCATTCGTCCCAGTAGGCGCACTGCGGGCGAAGTCTTCCATGGCTCTTTCTAGGACGCGTCCGTAGTTGGTGCCGCCATAGGAGGCCCAGCTGCGGTCGACCTGGGCGAGGGTGCTCTTGAGCGCGTCGTGGTCGTAGGTGAGTGGTACGATGAGGTGGCTGTCGCCAGAAAAGACGATGAGTCCTATCTTGTCCGTGGGTAGTGCATCGACGAGCTCGTAGGCGGCGGCGCGTGCCTCATCGAGGCGCGAGGGCATGATGTCGCGTGTCTCCATGGAGCGTGAGACGTCCAGCGCGATGAGGAGATTGCGACTGGTGTTCGCGTTGCTTTGCTCGGTGTAGCCGTTGTAGGGGCGTGCGAGCGCGAGGATGAGTCCGCAGAGGGCGAGGAGTGTGAGGATGCTGGGTAGACCGCGGCGGTAGGCGGGGAGGCGTGTGATGAGGCTGCTCTCATGATGGGGGGAGACGAGCTGCATCCATGTCTGGGTGCGTCGTCGCTGTGACCAGAGGCTGAGGATGAGCAGCAGCAGGGGCAGCAGTAGCAGGGCGAGGAGGGCTGGATAGAGAAAGCTCATATACGGGAGGTGATCGAGGGGGGAGGGGGGGGAGCAGATATAATCAGGGAGCGGGCTGGGGGCGTAGGCTCGTGAGCAGTGCGCTGGTCGCGAGGAGGAGGGCGGCGAGGGCGACGGGGTAGAGGAAGAGCGACTGGTAGCTCACGATGGTGCGTCGCTTGGCATCAGATTTCTCCAGCTTGTCGATGTCGGCGAAGGCGCGTGCGAGCTGTTGTCCGCTGCTTGCGCGGAAGTATTTGCCCCGTGTAAGGTGTGCGATCTCGCGCAGGGTCTTCTCATCTACGACGTCGGTGGCGATGCTCTCGGAGAGTCGTCCTGTCTCTCCGATGGCGATGGGGAAGATGCGGATGTCGAGGGCGGCGGCTTGCTTTGCGGCCTCGATGGGCTCGATGATGCCGCGGTTGCTCTGTCCGTCCGTGACGAGGATGATGACCTTGGATTTGGTTTCTTTGCGGGCTTCGAGACGGGTGGCGGCGGATGCGATGGCGGAGCCGATGGCGGTGCCTGGCTCTTTGACGTAGCCTGGGATGCCGCGTTGCTCGTCGCCGAGGTAGAACTGGCTGATGACGTAGCTGAGCAGTCCGTGGTCGAGCGTGAGGGGGCAGCTGAGGCGCGCCTTGCCTGCGAAGGCGACGATGCCCATGCGGTCGTTGGGGCGTCCCTTGATGAACTCGGCGATGACGAGCTTTGCCGCGTCGAGGCGGTTGATGTATCGGCTGCGGCTGCGGCCTGCCTCATCGACGTAGTTATGCGACATGTCGCGGAGGATCATGGAGCCTGAGAGGTCACAGGCGATCATGATGTCGATGCCGCTGACCTTTTCCTCGCTGAGCTCGCTGCGCAACTTGGGCTCGGCGAGTGCGACGATGAGGCTGCCTAGCGCGAGGATGAGCAGGAGTGGTCCGAGGCGTCCGATGACGCTGGTGGGGGCTTGGAGCTTGCTTTTGGCGAAGCGTATCGTGGGGTGGCTGAGTGCGGCGTGGCTGCCACGGCGGCGGCGCAGTAGGAGCAGGGGGAGCAGGATGAGTAGCCCCCAGAGCCACTCGGGGGAGGCGAAGATGAACTCGCGCTCGGGGGCATTGCTGGCCGTGGTCGCCTGAGCGAGTAGCTGGAGTGGTGTCAACAGGATGTGCATGAGGGGTGTGGCTGATTTTTTTTTTTGAAAATATGCGTTCTGCGATGGAGGCGAGGCTAGTCGGGTTCTCAGCGGGTGGCTTCTTGGCGCTTGAGCTCAGCGAGGCGTGCTTGCTCCTTGGATACTCTCTGGATGAGGGAGCTGGTTTGCTCTAGGAGCAGGCGTGGCTCGTCGCCGAAGCTGCGCTGGGGACCTGTGTATTTCAGCTGGGCGAGGCGCTCGAGGAGGCGGTGGGGCTCTTCTTGGCAGCGTGGGGGGATGCTTGCGAGGGCGTCGAGGCGCTGGTTGAGCTCCTGATGGGTCTCGTAGAGGGCGGGGTCTTCTGTCTCGCCGGTGATGAACTCGCGCAGGATGAGTGAGAGGCGTATGCTCACGTCGGTGAGATTGAGCTGTTCGATGTAGTCGCCGAGCGCGTGTAGGCTCGCGTGGGCACGCTGCTCAGCAGACTCGGTCTCGATGACGGGGGGCTTGCGCAGTCGGCGGTAGAGGAGGATGCCTGCGATGAGGAGTGCGACGATGACAAGGGCGAGGCTGCTGTAGAGCATCCATGGGGTGCTATCCATGTAGGGAAGAGGTGAGATGTCGGGCTCCAGCTGCGGCATCTGGTCGAGTAGGCTGGTGGGCTGAGTGCTACTGGCGGCGGGGAGTGCCGCGGGGAGGGGTGGGGAGGCAAGAAGGGGGATCATCACGGAATGAAGGTGTCGTGGTGAATGGAGTGGTCGCGAGTCTAGCGGGCAAAGTGGCGGCTGCGGCGCTGGAAGAGCTGCTTGAAGGGGACGATGAAGTCCTGGTGCGTTTGTAGGTCAAGGAAATCTATCCCGAGCTGGGTGAGGCAGCTCTCCCACGCGTCGCGCTGCTGCGCGATGGCGCTGTTGTACTCGCGCAGCAGGCTCTCATCGTTGAGATCGCCCACCCATTGCTCCCCTGATTCGGGGTCGCGGAAGCTGACGAGCCCGCCGCGTGGTAGCTGCATCTCGCAGGGGTCGGCGATGCGGACGGGGATGAGCTCGTGGCGGAAGTCGAGGCGACCGAGGGCTTTCTTGTCTGGCTCGGATAGAAAGTCGCTGATCATGAATACCATGGCACTCTTGCGCTGCGTGCGCAGGATCTCGGTGGCGATGATGTCCATGCTGTCGTCCTGCCCCTGAGGGGAGGCGGAGAGGATCTCGCGCACGATGCGTTGTGTTTGCTTCATCCCCTGTGCGGGTGGGAGGTAGAAGCGTGTGGCGCGGCCAAAGAGTAGCAGCCCCACCTTGTCCCCATTGAGCGCGGCGCTGTAGGCGAGTACGGCGGCGATGCTGGCGGCGTACTCGAGCTTGGTGAACTCGACGCGCCCGCTGGCGTAGTTCATCGAGGCGCTGGTGTCGATGGCGAGCAGGAGTACCTGCTCGCGCTCTTCGTAGAACTTGCGCACATAAGGGGTGCCGGTGCGGGCGGTGACTTTCCAGTCGATGAAGCGTGGCTCATCGCCGACGCTGTACTCGCGGAAGTCGTCAAAGTCGAGTCCCTGTCCTCGGAAGCTCGAGCGGTACTGCCCTGCAAAGGTGGCCGTGGCGCGCTTGCGCGCCAGCATCTCGATGCGGCGCGCCTTGCTCATGATTTGCTGACTTTTGTCGTCCATGTTTTTTTATTTCCGAGAAAAAATAAATGGATAGCATCAGGGGACGGTGACCTTGGCGAGGATCATGTCGATGACCTTTTCGCTGGTCATGCCTGAGGCCTCGGCTTCGTACGAGAGCAGGATGCGGTGGCGTAGGATGTCGTGGGCGAGGTCTTTGATGTCCTGCGGGGTGACGTAGCTGCGCTGCTGGGTGAAGGCGAGCGCGCGTGTTGCTAGCGCGATATTGATGGTGGCGCGGGGGGAGGCTCCGGCGCGTACCATGCCCTCGAGGCGTCGGTCGACCTTCTCTGGCTCGCGTGTCGCGCGCACGAGCGTGACGATGTACTCCTCGACAGCGGGGTCGATGTAGATTTGATTGACCAGCTCGCGTGCGAGGGCGATCTCCTCGATGTTCACGACGCTCGTTGTCTGGGGTGGTCTGGCCGTGCTGCTCATCATGGAGAGGACGCGGCGCTCTTCATCAAAGCTGGGGTAGTCAACGATCACCTTGAAGAGGAAGCGGTCGAGCTGCGCCTCGGGCAGCTGGTAGGTGCCCTCTTGCTCGATGGGGTTCTGCGTCGCGAGTACGAGGAAGGGGTAGGGCAGCGCGTAGCTCGTCTCGCCCAGCGTGACCTGACGCTCTTGCATCGCCTCTAGCAGAGCGCTCTGTACCTTGGCTGGGGCGCGGTTGATTTCATCCGCGAGGATGAGGTTGGCAAAGATGGGCCCGCGCTTGGCGATGAATTGGCGTTCTTCGGGATTGTAAATCATCGTTCCGAGCAAATCAGCAGGGAGCAAATCGGGGGTGAACTGGATGCGTGAGAACTGTGCCTCGAGGCAGCCTGCGAGTGCTTTGACTGAGAGCGTTTTTGCAAGCCCAGGTACACCCTCTAGTAGAACGTGGCCTTTGCAAAGAAGACTGAGAACAAGGCGATTGATCAATCCATGCTGACCGATAACCACCTTGGCCATCTCGGCTTTGAGTGACTGCACCCAGAGGGATTTTCTGGCAATTTCTTCATTTAGTTCGAGCGTATTCATGTGATGATCCCTATACTAGCGTGCGAGATGCTGTATTTCAAGTCCAATTTTGCCCATGACATTTTTGTATAGATCTGCGTTGATGCCTCTCCATTAGATGACCTAAAAAAATGACCGAAAATGGATTTTTTGCTTGTCTTACAGTTAAAATGGTCATAAAGTTGACTTTAGATAAATATGTCCTTTTTTCCCATAGGTACCCGTTATTTTTGCAATTCAATACGCAGCGTCTTGTTGGGTGTAGCGGCAGTGTGCGCGCCTGTGCTAGCCGTGGATCAGGAGAGCGTTAGTGCGGAGCATTATCGCTCCGCGGCGCTCATTAAGGAAGCGACCAAGAAGGCGGGCTATATACTTGCGCATTTCCGCGCTATTGATTCGCCCAGCGATGCTGACGCGCTCGCCGTGATCATCGAGCAGAGTGTGAAAGAGGATAGTGTGCTCTGGGAGTGCCTGCGGCGTCAGGGATTCATGGAGTTGAGCTTTTTTTGGGAGGATTCGGTCGTGCAGCCCTCTCATCACGAGATTATCCTGAGTCTACAGAAGCGCCAGCTCTGGACGCCCGAGCTGCGCCTCGCGGTGAACAAATGGCATGCGCGTCTCGGCTATCAGTCTACGATCTGGCCTCACAAGCTCCCTCTCGCCAAGGCGGAGCTGGAGTGGAAGCGCAAGGAGTACGCGCATGAGCTGCTGGGATTCAAGGAGCAGTTCTCTCATTATGTGGGCGAGGGCGATGGGCTGAGTGTCGGCTCGGCTCTGCAGGTGAATCGTGTGGATATTGTCGCGATGCGCGCTATCCTGATGAGCTATCTGCACAATGTGGTGAACTGCGGTCTGGCGAATTATGCGCTCTTTAGCGACGAGGAGGCGGGCAAGCAGCACTACCTCCTGCAGGTTCATGCGGTGAGCCGCCAGCTGGGGCAGGATTATATGTTTTACTTTGATATCAGTGAGTTGATGAATACAAAGGGCGATGCGACGATGCCCGTATTCCGCTCCAGCCGTCGTGTGGCGCAGAATACGGGCATGAGGCGTGAGAGCTTGGAGCGCCGTTCTCGTCATTCAAAAGAGGATTCTCAACTTTCGGGGAGTTCTAAATTCTCATCATTCTGAATCAGAAAATGAGAATTTAGCGCAGCATCTGGCTCAACGGGAGAAGCCCCCTTTATAGCTCCTGATGGCGTGTTGTGATTGTCGCGCGTAGATAGAGCTCATCATCGCGCTGCACGAGCACCGCATAGAGCGTGTCGAGGTAGCTTGCCAGCGCATCTTCTCCCCAGAGCGGTCTCTCGAGCATCTTCTCCATATGAGGGATGCGTAGGATGGCGGCCAGTCCTGTGAAGTTGCTACCCTCCAGCTCCTCCTCTCGCTCGATCTCATGGGGATAGGAGGCTGCGATTACGTGCTTTTTGGATGCGTTGATATAGAGATTATAATGTGGTGAGAGGCACGGGGGAGTGAGTACGTAGTTGATCGAGTTGTTCGGCGCGATCGTGCAGGTGAAAATGGGCGTCTCTATTGTCTGCTCATGCAGGAGTTCGTAGAACTTCATCATACTCGATAGTGCCTGCGACCATCCCGAGGAGAGGGGGGCGAAGTCATCTACATAGCCATACGCGAGCCAGTCATATCTGCTCGATGTCTCCTCCCTGAGCGCGACATGAAAGCCGCCGGCTGAGGCGAGCCCTCGCCCTATATCGCGAAGCCCGGAGCTGAATTGGAGAATCGTGGGGAAATACTTCACCTGCAGATCTTGCCATATCTGGTTGACACGCGGTACCAGTGCCATGTCTAGCGTATCGGCGATTCCCTCCAAAATATGAAATCCATTGAGTATGAACTTTACCGGGCCTGTTCCCGTCGCGATCATCGGTAGCCTTGTTGACTCAGAAAAGAAGACTGTGTCCTGTGCATCTGCGAGATGCAGATGCGAGAGCTCACCTGGCAGGTAGGGGTTCGCCAGCCCTGTCGCGTATTCTAGATGCAGCCCCTGATCACTCCAGAGATACAGGGAGCTGTCCGTCACGTAATTGGGCAGCAGCTTGAGCAGTGCCTGTGTGTTGACCCGCAGAGCGAGTGCCCCCTGGAGGAGTCGATCGCGCGATTGGGCATCTTTGCTATGAGTCGCGAGAGTCTCGAGTGTGACCTCGACATCCTTTGCGATTCTCGCGAGGTGGCTGCTGGGGGTGCACCTCTCTGAGAAATGCTGTGATACCCACGCAAAGGCATAGGACCGCCCCTCTAGTCGCCCATTCATCCCCTTGAGCTTGGAGGAGGCGAGGATGGAGCTCTCATAGGATGCGGGGTACTCGAGGATATCTAGATCGGGTGTGAGTGCGAGGCTGAGTAGCGATTCATTCTGACTGAGAGTGATGTAGAGCTTTTCTGTGTTTTTCAGTCCGAGCAGCAGCGGGTGCATCTCTCGGCGTGAGGGCCGGGTGCGGCGCGTCTCTCTGAGGTCTATCGTGATGATGCTCATCTTTTGACTACGCTCTACGCTGTGGACAACACCCATCATGCGTAGCGTCAGGATGATACTAGCTGTGATTTTTTGTCTCGTCTGGCTGGCTTGGGCATCACTCGTATCCAGAGACATACTCAGGTAGACGGGGCTCGTGATGGCAAAGTCGTGGGGAATGGAGTCGAGGTAGCGCTCATGAGCCGTGGCTGAGATGTTGTCACGGTAGTCCTGCGTTGCGATCTTTTGCCAGGTGTCGAGGTAGTTGGGGGAGAAAAACGCGTGGCGCCCTAGCTTCAAGCAGTAGATCCATTGGATGATGCCCTCCGCGGAGCTACCCAGTGCGTAGCTTGTGATCTCGGGGAAGGGGAGGCTCAGAGGCTCGTGCTGTGGCGCGACGTATCGATGCCAATCGCTGATGATGCTGGGCAGATCCCCCGTTGCGATGAGCACCTCCGCACGATGTGAGATGCCAGCGAGTGCGGGAAAGGCCGCGCGACGCTGCTCGAGGCTCATGCTCTGCTCGGGCTTATCGCGCGCTAGATCAAGCAGAATATGGCTCGGTGGTGCCGAATTCTGCGCCTTGAGTTCACTCTGCACGAGTGTCGCACTCATTGCAAATAAGAGGGTGATGCTGGATGGTGTCATAGCACTTGTATTATAGGGGAATATGTTTTATTTGCAATGACGAATTCTATTCTTTGCGTAATAAAATCGTGTCACCATGTCCTGCCCGCTCGGGTGGGGCTCTGGTAGTGGGATCTAATTTCTGGCATTTTTTTCTTGCTCTTAGATCTTTGATGTGTTGTAATGAGTATGTTACAGCCTTCTGCTGTATACATAATTCATCTATCTGTACACCCAATTCACATTACCTTATATGAAAAAAATATCTCTATCCCTCCTCCTCATCGCCAGCCTTGGCATGGTCTCCTGCGAGACATTCACCGCGAAGAATGATGTGCCTCAGCATGAGCGCGGCACCGTGAGTGCCACCACACTCTCAAAGACCGCCATGGCGCGCCTGCCCAAAGAGCTCTCCGACAAGAGTCGCAAAAAGAAGCAGCCCAGCCATGAGCAATTCGTCAAAGATCCCACCTACATCGCAGGCAATGAGCTCTGGCAGAATCCCTCACGCCTCTCAGTCAAGTCGCCCAAGCGCCTCGAGATCCACACGCGCACCCAGCGTGGGATGCTCTACGTCGGAGATCAGGTCGCCATGGATTTCCCCCTCACCACGGGCAGGGCTCGCGCTGACAAGCGCACGCCCAAGGGCACGTTCAGCGTCACAGAAAAGGTGGTTAACAAGCGCTCGACGCTCTACGGCTCATTCGTCAATAGCAAAAATCAGATCGTGCGCGGTGGTGTCCGCGTGACAGACCGTCGCCCCAGTGGCTCGCGCTTCCGCGGTGCGCCACTTCCCTACTGGATGCGCTTCAACGGGGCGGTCGGTCTCCATCAGGGCAATGTGCATCGCTACCCCGCCTCCAATGGCTGCGTGCGCGTGCCTAAGGAGGTTGCTCCTCTGCTCTACCAGCATATGGCTAAGGGTGCCCGCGTGACTGTGCTCTAAGGAGCAGCTAGGGCTCTCTATGAATCCGCCGAGGAGAATCGGGCTGTGAGGGTCATGTGCTCGAATCAGCCCGCCTCGCGAGCCCTTTTTTGGGGTGGATATTCTGCATGTTCTCGTCAAAGATGCCCTCTATGGCGTCGCTCATGGAAAACAGGGGGGGGGGGGGGGGCCCCCCCCCCCCCCCGCCCGCCCCCGCAGGGCGGGGGGCGGAGATTCTGCAGGTGCTCGGCAAAGTTCCCCTCTTTGGCGGCGCCCATGGAAAAAAACCCCCCCCCCCCCCCAAAAAAAAAAACTGGGCTCGCGTGATTGAGGCTGCTGCATACGATGAGCACGGACTCATGCGAGAGATCACCAGGCGCATCAACTTGAAAAATTCGAGCTTTAAAATAAAAATGCCATTGACAAAAGCACCATAAGAGGGTAGATTACTTCCCCGCGAACAAAGAGGTTCGATGGCAAGTGCCAACACTGGAATACAAATTATAATATGAAAACCTTCTCAGCCAAAGCTCAAGACATTGAGCGCAAATGGTATGTGATCGATGCCGCCGATCAGGTGCTCGGTCAGGTCGCAGTCAAAGCAGCAAAGCTTCTCCGTGGCAAGGACAAGATTATCTTCACCCCCCACGTCGACTGCGGCGATCACGTCATCGTGATCAATGCTGATAAAGTCGTCCTGACGGGCAACAAGGAGCGCGCCAAGATCTACACCCGCTACACGGGCTACGTCGGCAATCAGGTGGTCACCACCCCCTCCAAGCTCCGTAAGAAGCACCCCGAGATGATTCTCGAGCTCGCAATTCGCGGTATGGTTCCTCACACACGTCAGGGCCGCGCTCAAGGTCGTCGTCTCAAGGTCTATGCTGGTGCCACGCACCCTCATGAGGCCCAGACTCCCGAATCCGTAACAATCGCCTAACTTATTTTTTAACACCATATGAGTACTGTAACTCCTTACAACGCCACAGGCCGTCGCAAGACAGCAGTCGCACACGCTTGGCTGACACCTGTAGCCGAAGGCGAAACTGGCAAGATCGTCATCAACCGTCGCGGTTTTGAAGAATATCTTCCCACGGACGCTCTCCAGAACACCGTTCTGCAGCCCTTTTACGCCACCAACACCATGAAGCGCTTTGACGTCCGTCTCGTTTCCAACGGTGGTGGTATCCACGGTCAGACTGGTGCCATGAGCCTTGCAATCGCTCGTGCCCTCATCATGCTCGACGAGAGCTACCGCCCGCTCCTCCGTGAGCAGGGTCTGCTCACTCGCGACTCCCGCATGAAGGAACGTAAGAAGCCCGGTCGCCCAGGTGCCCGCAAGCGCTTCCAGTTCAGCAAGCGTTAATCGCTTCTCGACATCTATACCTCTTTGGAGCCGCATTCTTCCACTGGAATGCGGCTCGATTGTCTTTTTATTTTCTGAGGCTGCGCGCAATGAAAATTGCGAGGAAAAAGCCTTGCATCTCAGTGCGAGAACTGCTAGTATAGCGGCTCGCCTATTTGCTCCGGTAGCTCAGCTGGATAGAGCACGAGCCTTCTAAGCTTGGGGTCCCGCGTTCGAGTCGCGGCCGGAGTGTACAGCACAGAGAAACACCGAATGAGGATTTTGCCTCATCTGGTGTTTTTTTGTGAGCGCTGGTGCGCCGTTTACTCCTTTGCGAGGTCTTGGGCTACCTGCGCGTAGCTCAGCGCACGGTGCTAGAATCACTCAAGTTGTCCCAAGCTACGCCTCAATGAGTGCGTTTCCTTCTTTTTGTTTGCATTCGTGCAGTAGTTTTGGCATACTAGATCATAGCTATGGCACTTGTATTTATTAAAAGATCTGACGGGATGAAGAACAAATACCGCCTCCCTGCCAAGGAGGGACTCGTCATCCCTATCGGCCGCAATCCTGACTGCATCATTAGCTTGCCCGATGTGGTTGGTCTCTCAGGCGTACACTGTTCCATCGTCTGTCGTGAGGGCTCCTTCTACATCAAGGATGAAGGATCCACCAATGGCACGCGACGCGAGGGAGCTCTCGTCACCGACGCAGAGCCGCTCCAAGAGGGCGTCGAGTACCAGCTCGGCGAAGCCCAGCTCACCTACGACGCACAGGGTGCCACCATTCCCGCTCTCACCGTGAGTGCCCCCAGTGCAGCCACCTCTCCCAAGGCAAAGCTCATCACCTCCGCTGCCTCGGCGGATGGTGTGCCAGCACCCAAGCGCCCACCGCGCAAGAAAGAGGCGCGTCCTGCCTACGTGCCGAAGAAGGAAGACGGCTTTGCCCCCATCTTTGCCGTCATCATCGTGGTGGTCTCCTTCATCGCGGGCATGACGCTGCGTCACTGGAAGGACACAGGTGGCTTCTTCCCCTCTGAGGCCATGTCCTCTCAGCCCGCAGAAGCGCGCAAACCAGCAGCTGCCAAAGCAAAGCCCGCCGAGACAAAGCCTACTAGTGCGCAGCCTCAGCCTTAGCCCTACACGTACGCCGCCGCTGTCGCCCGCGCTGGGCGATCCCGCCTAGCGTCATGAGATCTGTGAGTGTGGAGTTTTTTTGTTAGCAATTCTCAAGCCTCAAAATACTCCCTCACAGCAGCTTTCGTAGAGATCGAGGCGGGAGCAATGCGATGCCTGCGAGGGATAACAAAATACTTTGGGCTTGATTTTTCCTGCGCGAGGGTGTAACGTTCTCCGCAGCAAGTGCTGCTTGCTCGATCAACCCGTAGCCCCACGATGGAAACCAAAATCCAACCCGATAGAATCAACCGCGCCCTCATCTCAGTCTCTGACAAGACGGGGCTCGATCAGTTTGCCCAAGGCCTTGTCAATCAAGGTGTCACTCTCATCTCTACAGGAGGCACTTGCCAGTATCTCAAGGAGCTTGGTCTCCCCGTCACCGAGATCTCTGACTACACTGGAGCGCCTGAGCTCTTTGACGGTCGTGTCAAGACTCTCCATCCGAAGGTACACGGCGGTCTGCTGCAGCGTCGCGATCTGGAGAAGCATCAGCAGCAGGCGCGCGCCAACGACATCCCCACGATTGATCTCGTCTGTGTGAATCTCTACCCCTTCGAAGAGACCATCGCCCAGGACGGCGTCACACTCGCCGAGGCTATTGAGAAGATCGACATCGGAGGTCCCTCCATGCTGCGCTCCGCGGCCAAGAACTACGTCTCCGTCACCGTCGTCTCCGACCCTGGCGACTACGACACCATCCTCGAGGAGATGGAAAGCCATCAGGGCAACACGACGCTCAAGACACGCGAGCGTCTCGCGGTCAAGGTATTCACCCGCACATCCGAGTACGATAACGCGATTTCGAACTACCTCGGTCATCGCGCCGCTGATCGCACGCGCAACACCTTCACCCTCTCACTTCCCTTTGCCCAGACCCTGCGCTATGGGGATAATCCTCACCAGACCAGCCACCTCTACGGAGATTTCGACAGCATCGTCACCCAGATTCAGGGCAAGGAGCTCTCCTACACGAACATCCTCGACATCGAGGCTGCGGCTTCACTCATCATGAACTTCCGCCGCCCCACGGTCGGCATCCTCAAGCACACGAACCCCTGCGGTGTCGGTCAAGATGACGAGGACCTCGTCGAGGCATGGAAGCGCGCCTACCAGACAGACACGCAGGCACCCTTCGGCGGCGTCATCGTGATGAACCGTCCCATGACGGAGGCACTTGCCCGCATCGTCGGCGCGATTTTCACCGACGTCATCATCGCTCCCGATTACGAGCCCGAGGCACGCGCCATCCTGCAAAAGAAGAAGAACTGCCGCATCATGCGCCTCGACCTCGACGCGTGGAAGGAATACTGCAAGCTGCCCATCATCCGCTCCGCTCCTGGTGGCATCATGACGATGAAGCGCGACGACTACGCCATGGGACTCGACAAGCTCCAAGAAAAGGTCGTCACCAAGCGCATGCCCACCGAAGAAGAGCTCGAGGCTCTGCGCTTTGCCTGGCGCGTGTGCAAGCAAGTCCACTCCAACGCCATCGTCTTCTCAGACAAGAACGGCACCCTCGGTATAGGCGCGGGTCAGATGAGCCGCGTCGACTCGGCAAAGATCGCCGTCTGGAAGGCAGGTCAAGCAGGTCTCCAGCTCAAAGGCAGTGTGATCGCCTCCGACGGTCTCTTCCCCTTTGCCGACGGTCTCCAGACAGCGATCGACGCAGGTGCTACTGCCTGCATCCAGCCGGGTGGCTCCATCCGTGATCAGGAGGTCATCGACGCTGCGGACGCCGCGGACATTGCTATGATCTTCACGGGCGTGCGTCACTTCCTGCATTGATTTTTTACACACACCATTTCCCCCTTTTTCACGACCGCATCTCCTCGATGCGGTCGCTTTGATTCTAATCATCACCACAACAGAAAATACACCACCATGCTTTTAGGAATCAATATCGACCACGTCGCTACCCTCCGTCAGGCCCGCTATCAGGGCATGCTGGATGCCCCTCATGCTGAGCCCTGCGTCCTCGAGGCCGCGCGTGCGGCGCAGGCAGGAGGCGCCGACTCCATCACCATCCATGTACGCGAGGATAGACGCCACATGCAGATGGAGGACGCCTACGGCATCCGCGAGCATATCGCGCTGCCACTCAACCTCGAAATGGCAGCAACTGAGGAGATGCTCGCCTTTGCCCTCGATCTCAAGCCAGACTTCGTCTGCCTCGTCCCTGAGAAGCGCGAGGAAGTCACCACCGAGGGCGGCCTCGACGTTGCAGGTCAGATCGACACACTGCGCCCCATCGTCACCGCCCTAGGTGAGGCGGGTATTCTCGTGAGCATGTTCATCGACGCAGACAGCGCGCAGATACGCTCGAGCGCCGAGATCGGCGCTCCCATGATCGAGCTGCACACAGGCTGCTTTGCCAATGCGCAGGGAGAGCAGCGCGTGGCAGAGACCGCTAGACTCGCTGCTGGCGCACGAGAAGCTCAGCAGCTCGGGCTGCGCGTCCACGCTGGGCATGGTATCCAGCTATCCAACCTCGATGAGCTCGCGGAGGTCCCGCATCTCCAAGAACTCAACATCGGGCACACCATTGTAGCACGTGCTCTGAGCATTGGGATGCAAGCCGCGGTGAGCGAAATGCGGGACGCTATCTCGAATAGGAACTGGTGATTTAATAATTAAAAAGACGCTTAGTTACAATAAGCTTCATTTGTTAGAGTGTAATACCGTACTTTTTCGTTCTAAAATACGTGATTTTGCTGAAAAATTGTTATTTTCCTCTTGCTAAGCGGTCTAAAGATGATATCATACAGTCCTATGAATAAAACTCAACTTGTAGACCTAGTTCAGGCTAAGCTCGGCGAAGACGCAACCAAGAAGTGCGCCGAGGCTGCACTGAAAGCCGTCCTCGATTCTATCGGCGAAGCCGTGCTCCAAGAAAAGGTTCAAATCATTGGCTTTGGTACCTTTGAAATGAAGACCCGCGCCGCACGCACAGGGCGCAATCCTCAAACGGGTAAAACGATGAAAATCGACGCCTCCCAGACGCTGAGCTTCAAGGCATCCTCCGTCTTCAAGAAGCCCGTACCCAAGGCACCTGCCAAGAGAAGCTGCAAGAAGAAGTAATCTTACGCACTCTCCTGAACAACAACATCTTCACAGCCCTTCTGCATGAGCGCAGGAGGGCTGGTTTTTTCTCAACGCGGCGTGATTGCGCCGATGCTCACTCTCTGGGGGGGGGGGCGAGGGGAGTCGTTGGAGTAGGGAAGGGGAGTAGTCGATTTTGCTGAGCGTGAGTTAGAGATACGCCGCAAGCGCGCGTAGAGTGCGCACGCGGGTGAAGCTGGGGTCTTGGTTTGACTTTTTGGTGAAAATTTGTTCTAATGCTCCTGACAATGACCCCGCTTCCCTCCTCCTCCTCCCGCTGTTTCGCCTTTTTTGGATCTGACGAAGGTCAGGCTAGTGCTGCGGCTCAGGCCGCCTACCAGCAGCTCACCGCTGGCTCGGAGGGCTGGGGCGATGAGATCATCGACGGCGCGGCGCCGACTGTCGATGAGGCACTGCGTATCATCCAGCGCACCATCTCGGGATTGCAGATGGTGAATATGTTTGGCGGTGGCAAGATCATCTTTCTCAAGGGCGCGACCTTCATGGGCGATTCGCCACAGGGGACGAAGAGCCAAGCCGTCGTCGACGCACTCGACGAGCTCACCACCTGCCTAGAAAAGCTGCCGCCCGATACCTACTTCTGCCTGCACGCGATGGAGATGGACAAGAGGCGCGTCTTCTTCAAAAAACTCTCCAAAATCGCCCGCGTCGAGGAATACGCGAAAATCGATATCAGCCGCCAGGGCTGGGAGCGTGAGCTCGCCCAGCTCGTCAAGCGCATGGCCGCCGACCGCGCGCTAAGCCTCAGCGCCGAGGCCATGGATGTATTCGTCCATCGCGTGCATGAGAACTCGCGCCAGATAGGCAATGAGCTCGACAAGCTCGCCGTCTACCTCGGGCATCACCAGCGTCGCCTCGAGGTCGCCGACATCGAGACCATGGTGCCCGTCTCGCGCAAGGGCATCGTCTTTGAAATCTCCCGTGCGCTGGAGCGCGGTCAGGCGCACACGGCCATCTCGCTCATCGACGCGCAGCTCGATAGCGGCGAGCAGGCCATCATGATCATCCGCGCCGTCTTCATCTCCACGCTATCCAACCGCTACCGCGCTAGCCTCGTGCTGAGCCGCTACCAGCTCGATCTCTCCAGCTGCGCGGCCATGGAGAGCTCACTGGCCCGCCTCCCCGAGAGCGTCACGAAGCTCATCCCGAAGAAAAAAGACGGCAGCCCGAATTACTACGGATTCTACCAGCAGGCACGCGAATGCAAGAATGTCGACCCTGCCAAGGCACTACGCGCCCTGCGCGCCTGCGCTGAGGCTGACCGCCAGCTCGTCTCCACCTCCATCGACCCGCGCGTGCTGCTGCACCGCCTCGTCGTGAGCTGCACCCTCTAATTTTTTCCTTTCTCCTTTCCCCCCTTTCCCATGCATCAGCCCACCACCACCACCCTCTATGATGTCCTCGTCATCGGCGCAGGACACGCAGGTATCGAAGCCGCCCTCGCCGCCGCGCGCATGGGTGGTCTCGTAGGACTCCTCACGCACAACCTCGACACCATAGGCCAGATGAGCTGCAACCCCGCCATAGGCGGACTGGCAAAGGGGCACATCGTGCGCGAGATCGACGCGCTGGGAGGAGCCATGGGGGTGAATACGGATGCCACCGCCATCCAATTCCGCATGCTCAATGCGTCCAAAGGCCCCAGCGTCCGCGCCCCGCGCGCCCAGTGCGACAAGCTCGCCTACCGCGCCCGTATGAAATGGCTGCTGGAGCAGACGGAGAACATCCATCTGCTCCAAGGCGACGCGCTCGAGCTGCTCGTCGAGCAGGGAGCCGTCACGGGGGTGCGCTGCAGCTGGGGACAGAGCTTCTCCTGCCGCCGCCTTGTGCTCTGTAGCGGCACCTTCATGAAGGGTCTGCTGCACCTCGGGCACAACAGCATCGCGGGCGGCCGCCTCGGCTGCGGCTCCAGCGCGCTCTCCGACTCCCTCCAGCAGCTGGGATTCCCCCTACTGCGCTTCAAGACGGGCACCTCCCCCCGCCTGCGCGGCAGCAGCATTGATTTTTCCGTCTGTGAGCTCCAGCATGGCGATGAGCCACTGCCCCTCTTTAGCCACTACTCACGCGAGCTGCTGACACGCGACAGCGAGCCCTCCTGCTCGCTCAATCATCTCGCCGAGAGCGATTTTTCTATAGAACAGCTCCCCTGCGCCATCACCTACACCTCGGAGCGCACACATGAGATTATACGCGAGAATCTTGACAAAAGCCCCCTCTACGCCGGCATCATCGAGGGCACAGGCCCACGCTACTGCCCCAGCATCGAGGACAAGGTCGTGCGCTTTGCCGAGAAGCCCCGCCACCAGCTCTTCCTCGAGCCCGAGGGACGCAGCACGGATGAATATTATATCAATGGCCTCTCCACCAGCCTCCCGCTCGACGTGCAGCTCGACATGGTACACAGCATCGCGGGGCTGGAGCGAGCCGAGATCATCCGCCCTGGCTACGCCGTGGAGTACGACTTTGTCCCTCCCACCGAGCTCCAAGCCAGCCTTGAGACGAAGCGCGTGCGCGGGCTCTACTTCGCAGGACAGATCAACGGCACGAGCGGCTATGAAGAAGCCGCCGCGCAGGGACTACTCGCGGGGGCGAATGCCATGCTCAGCCTCCAGCAGCGCGAGCCGCTCATCCTGCGACGCGACGAGGCCTACATCGGCGTGATGATTGACGACCTCGTGACGAAGGGCACCGATGAGCCCTACCGCATGTTCACCAGCCGCGCCGAGATGCGCCTGCTGCTGCGACAGGACAACGCCGACCTGCGCCTCTATCAGCGCGCGGCAGCCTGCGGACTCATCAGCCCCGAGCGCGCCGAGCAGGTCGCGAGCAAGGCGCGCGCGATCGCGGAGGGGGTGGAAGCCTGCCGCAGCATCCGCATCGAGAGCGGTGTCACGCTCGACCTCTGGCTGCGCCGCCCAGGGAATGACTGGCGCGAGCTCCCCGAGGAGATTCTCAGCACACGTAGCCGTGAGCTCTGGGAGCAGATCGCGATCGAGGTCACCTTTGCAGGGCATATCGAGCGCATGCGCACGCAGGCGCTGCGTCTGCAGAAAGAGGAGCAGAAGCGCATCCCCGACGACCTCGACTACGAGAGCATCCCTGCGCTCAAGACCGAGGCGCGGCAGCGACTCAGCAAGCTACGCCCCCGCACCGTGGGGCAGGCCTCGCGCATCCCTGGGATCACACCCGCGGACATCGCGCTACTCGTCGT
>CAYJLP010000038.1:0-12769 GCA_964371115.1 uncultured Akkermansia sp.
GCATCTGGTACGGGACTCGAACCCGTGTTGCCCGCGTGAAAGGCGGGAGTCCTAGGCCACTAGACGAACCAGACTTTGGATTCCTTTCGGTTTTTTGCACTCATCGTCGAGCGGTGAGCACGCCGAGATTATAGCAGCATTTTCTCCGCGTGTCAACAAAAAAAGAGATCTTTTTTGCTTCTTTCTGCAAAAAAGACACGCGTAAATCGCAATTCATTTTCTATTAATATATTACAAAATAGATTTCATACACATTTCTAAGTTCGAGAAAGCGTCTGATCACCGAGCAGCTAGCATAGGCAGGGCAAGACGTACCACCGCGATGCCCGATTAGGTCCAAATTGAGCGCCATCTCTCCATCCATAAAAATAGTCAGGACTGATATACGGGGAATCATGCTGCGCAATCCTAGCGTCGCGCCTGTCATCCACCGAGGGCAACTTATATATTTCCCCCTGCTTCATTTAATACACAAAAAAGCTGCCTTCAGTATCTGAGGCAGCTTTTTCAACAAGCATCTGGTACGGGACTCGAACCCGTGTTGCCCGCGTGAAAGGCGGGAGTCCTAGGCCACTAGACGAACCAGACTTTGAATTCCTTTCGGTTTCTTTTGCGCTCACCTTGGGGGCGAGCACGTGCGAGTTATAACAGCATTTTGGATGCGAGTCAACAAAAAAAGGAATCTATTTTGCATTCTTTTTGTAGAAAAGCCCCATTATAGAGCTAAGCTTTTCTTTATTAAGATAAAGCTAATCTCATTTTTTATGCACTCCTAAGCTCCAGAATGCGTTTGATCACCGATTCAATGACATTAGCAGGGCAAGAAGCACCCGCTGTGATGCCGATACGCCACTTTTGGGCGATATTGGAGACCTCGAGAGGCAGCTTTTGGAGGACTTCTTCCTTGGCATCGAGATCAAAATTGAGAATTTCCTCCAGATTGAGCAGACAATCCGCGGATTTCACGAAGAACGTGGGCAGACGCTCCGCGGCGATGTGGGCGAGATGCGTCGTATTCGAGCTATTATAGCCCCCGACGATAAACATGGCGTCGAGATTCATGTCGAGGAGCTCAAAGAGGGCGTTTTGTCGATCTTGAGTCGCGCCGCAGATCGTGTCACAGACGTGGAAAAGGCTCGCGTCGCCATCGCGCTGCGTGATCGCAACGCGGAGGATGTCTTGGATGCGGGCGGTCTCGTCTTTGAGCATGGTGGTTTGGTTCGCCATGCCGATCTCGCGCAGGTCGATTTCTGGGTCAAAGCCGACAGAATAGGTCCCCTTGAATATAGTGAGGAACTGCTCACGACTCAGCTCCCCTCGCAGATAGGCAGCGAGGTGCCCAGCGTCGCGCTCGTCAAAGATGATGAGGAACTTCCCATCGCAGGCATCGCCGCGCGAGTGAGAGGCGGTGGCCATGCTCTCCTCATGCTTGCTCTTGCCGTGGATGATGCTGGTGATTCCCTTGCGGGCGTAGGCCTTGACCTTCTGCCAGACGCGCACGACATTGCCACAGGTGGTGTCGACGATCTGGAGCCCGCGCTCTTCAAAGATCTTTCTCATGCCCACGGTGACGCCAAAGGCGGGGATGATGACGACATCGCCCGCCTGCATCTGGTCGTACTCGGGTGCTTGGGCGCGCCAGGGGAGACGCTGGAGTCCCAACGCGTCCATGTGCGCATTGACCGCGGGATTGTGTATGATCTCGCCGATGAGCCAGATACGCTCGCGGGGAAACATCTCACGAGTGGCGTAGGCGAGATCAATCGCGCGGCGTACACCATCGCAGAAGCCAAAAGAAGACGCGAGGTGGATCTCAGTATTGCCTGCGCGATAGACATTGCCCGCGGCGGTGATCTCGGCGATGAGCGTGCTGTCATAATGGGAGCTCACGATGCCCTTGACCTTGCTCATGATCTCGGGATGGCGTACATTGATGCGTTTTGCTTTGGGGGTGTCAGGCATGTGTGTATTGTGCGACGAATAGCAGGAGGAGTCAAGAGCAGAGTAGAGAGAGGTGCCAAGAGGATAAGCTACGCAGACAGATGATACCCACGCCATCCACCATGCAGCAGCATGCTAAAAATAAAACCTAGCACGAGATGAGGCGGAGTCCTATTTGTACCAGAATAAGTACTGGGTCTTCTCTTTTCTCGCGCGCTAAGAGCAAGGCGCGAATTGTTATCCAATTATTGTTGATATTTATTTTAAATGAGATATACTAACAAAGCACATAGAAATACCACGTGCTCTATTCTCATGAAAATTCCCATTCTTTCCTCCGTTCTCTCTGCCGCAGTCCTGCTCTCCTCCCCCTTGCTCGCACAGCACAAGGCGTCCCTCGTCGACAAGCTCAAAGAGAGCTTGCGCGCTGAATCCTCAGGTAGCACCAAGATGAAGGCATTGCGCGCTTACCTCGCCAAGGGCGGCGATATCAATGCTGTCGATAAGAGAGGCAGCTCACTACTCACGGCATGGCTCTTTGCAGAGCTCGATAAAGAGACAGCGCGCGAGATGCTCGACTTCATGATCAAAAAAGGCATCAACATCAACTATCAGAGGAAATACCCCGAAGGCTGCGGCGGTGACAATCTCGGTCAGGGCGGCACCGTGCTCATGCGAGCCTGCATGGGCAACCACACCACCAGCGACGTCGATGGTGGCGGAGCGGATCCCTATATCGTCGGGCTCCTCCTCAACGCGGGCGCGGATGTCCATCTCAAAGACGAATCTGGCTATGACGCTCTAGATACGGCTCTCTGGTCAGCAGTGCCAGAACTCGTCGTGATGCTCATCGACGCGGGCGCAGACTTCAAGCGCATCGATGAGGAGGGGCGCAATCTACTGATGAACCACGCGGGCGGCAATGAACCTGACCCCAACATGGTGCCTGTCCTAGTCAAGGCTGGGCTAGGTATCAATGAGAGGGACAAGGAGGGCAAGACCGCGCTCGCTATCTTCTGCGAGAGCTTTCCTGGGTACCAAAAGCACTACCCCGACGAGTACTACGAGAACGAGGACTACTCTGAGGAAGAGGTAGACGAAGGCATGCCTGGTGACGAGGAGCGACTCATCTTCCTCAAGGCACTGCTGAATGCGGGAGCAGATCCCAAGATCAGGGATGCCGAGGGCAAGACCGCCATGGATCGACTCAAGGTGCACCTTCCTGATTCGCACAATCTCATTGATAGACTGCGCAAGTAAGCGTATCGAGCGTATCATCACGCCCGCATAGAGGCGAGGTTGCAAATAGAGAGCACCTCGCCTCTCAAAAACTAGGCAGCCTCATGCAGGAGAAAGGCCTCGATCTCCTCCTGCACACGCTGCGTCGCGGGGCAGGGACGCTGGCGAGCACTGAGTTTGAGACTACACTGCTCCACACCTGTGAAGTGATAGTCGGTGAGTCCCAGTGAGCGCAGCTGCTCCACGCGGTGGCGCAGCTTTGTGTAGAAGAACAGCGGCAGCGGCTCTTCCTCTGCAATCGCCTCGAGGCAAATATCGACAGGAGGCGTGTGGTAGCGCAGGTGCTGCGCGATACGCATCAGTCCAAAGGACTCCAGCGTCTCGCGTATGCGGATAAAGAGGTAATCAAGAGGCAGCGTGCGCAGCGGACAGCCCGTCTCTAGGTAGAGCATGATGCCGCGTGCGATCTCGCTCTTGAAGGGCAGCGCGACCCCGCTCTGCATGGCGGCATCGTCGAGGATATGCTCGATCCAGTCGAGCTCGTAGTCGGAGAAGACACAGTGCTCGGTCTGGAGGAGAGGGCGATTTTTCTTGAACGCGATCATAAGGTAAGCTTGCGTTGGAGGGGATCGTTGATCGTCTTGTTTTCCATACCGCGGACGAGATCGATGAACTCGTCGACATTCTGGAATTGCTTGTAGACGGAGACGTAGCGTATGTAGGCGACAGGATCGATGCTCTGGAGCTTCTCGATGACCTTGCGCCCGATGATATAGGAGGGCACCTCGCGCTGATGGTCGCGATGGAGCTCGGCGACGATCTCATCAGCTGCGTGATCGAGCTGCTCCATGTTGACGGGGCGCTTCTCGCAGGCCTTGATCATGCCGCGCAGGATTTTCTCGCGGTTGAGCGACTGATGGAGCTGGTCGCGCTTGACGACGCGCAGCTCCGTACGCTCTATCTGTTCGTAGGTGGTGTAGCGGTATCCACAGCGTAGACATTCGCGACGGCGGCGGATGCAGCTGGCATCTTTGGACATGCGCGAGTCAATGACCTTGTCTTCTGTGTGGCTGCATTGCATGCATCTCATGGGTCGATGATACCACAACAGAAGGTAGAGTCAACTCGAAAATAGTGCCTTATAAGGTATTCTTAATAACAAATTTCTTTTAAGAGAAGATCGGAGGGCTAAGGTGGTGAGGCAGAGCTCGATGATGTGGCTTGACAATCGCACGGACAGTGACTCAGCAGCACACGCGCAAAAAAGCTCCTTTTCACTTGCCAGCTCACGCATTTCGCTATATAAAATAAAGCATGACCGAGAAGCAAAAAATGCTAGCGGGCGAGCTCTACGACTGCGGCGATCCTGAGCTCATCACGCGCTGGCACGAGGCCAAGCGCATCCAAAAGCAATACGCCGACACCCCCAGCACAGAGATCGCGCGCCTGCGTCTCCTCCTCGAGGAGCTCTTCGGCAGCGTCGGGGAGGGAGTCTGGGTCACCGCCCCCATCTTCGTCGACTATGGAGAGAATGTCCACCTCGGAAAGAACGTGGAGATCAACATGAACTGCGTGCTGCTCGACTGCAACCGCATCGAGATAGGTGACCACTCAGGCCTGGGGCCTGGGGTTCACATCTACGCGGTGACCCACCCCACCGATCCACAGCAGCGACTGCAGCGATGCTCGGCCTCGGATCACATCAATTTCTGGCGCTGCTACTCCGCCCCCGTCATCATCGGGCGCAACGTCTGGCTCGGCGGGGGCTGCATCGTGCTGCCCGGAGTCACGATAGGCGATGGGACTACCGTCGCCGCGGGGAGCGTCGTCACCCAATCCCTACCTGCGAACTGCCTCGCCGCGGGCTCACCTGCGCGCGTCATCCGCTACTTTGACCCCGAAGCCCACGACAGCTCGTCTCCCACAGACGAGTAGCACCTCCCCTCCTACGATGTCACGCCTCACCCCCCTGCTCCTCATCCCCTGCCTACTGAGCTCCACGCTGCTCGCGACACCAGCTCCGTCTGACGGGGGCAAGAAGCTGTCGCGCAAAGAGCAGAGAGCCGAGGAGCTCTTCGTCCTCGCACGCACCCTCCTCGTGGACAAATCCGTCACCGACGTCTCAGCCGTACCGCGTCTCCTCGACGACTCCGCACGCGCGGGCTTCATCCCCGCGCGCCTCAAGCTGCTCGAGGTCTGGGAGGGAAAGTTTCGCGGCCTCGCCGCGCAGCCTGACAAGGCCTACACTCTCGCTGACGAGATGGCGCGCGAAGTGCTCGCCGCGGATGCCCCTGCTACAGCACACGCAGCGCAGCAGCAGGCCATGCTGCGCCTCGCGCGCTACCTAGAGAATACCATCAGCACGCACTCGTCAAAGCGCCAGGCCTTTCATTGGATGCACGAGGCGGCGAGGCGAGGCTATCCCGTGGCACGCGCCGAGCTCGCGCGCTACTACCTACTCGGCATAGGCTGTCAGAAAGACCCCATCGCCGCGCTCAAGCTACTCAAGCAACTCACCAAAGACGCCCCCGAGACGCCCAAGATCTACTTCTACCTCGGCTACCTCTGCCACAAAGGGCTCGGTCTAAGCAGACCCTACTACGCACATGCCTTCAAATACTACAACCTAGGCATGCAGCGCAATGATGCCAGCGCCACGAACAACCTCGCCACCCTCTACCGACAGGGACTAGGTACAGAAAAGAACACACAGCTCGCGCTGCGCTACTACCGACTCGCAGGCGCGCTCGGAGACAAGACGGCAGCGACCAATATGCAGGAGCTACTCCGCGAGCTCGGAGAGGATGAAGAGCAGATCGAGCAGATCAGCTACACCGAGAGCCTCTACAATGCGCTACTCCACCTCAAGCGCTATGTGCCTCTATCCTTTTAGTATTTCGCGTGGACTTTTAGTATTTAAATATCTTTTTTTCAGCGAAACGACTCCATGCAGGAAGCAAGCGCAGAGAGCATCCGCAACGCCATCGGGCATGTGGCCACCCAGCTGGGATTCACCCGCTGGGGCATCTGCTCACCCTACGATGACCAAGGAAGCCTACTCCGAGACTGGCTCGCCACGGGTGCACACGCGGGCATGAGCTGGATGGAGCGCCATCTCGACGCGCGCCTCAACCCCGAGCGCGTGCTACCCGATGTCGCCTCCATCATCATGCTCAGCTACCCCTACGCGACGCAGGATGCTAGGCGACAGCGCGGGCGCATCGCACGCTACGCCCAGGGAGAGGACTACCATATCCTGCTCAAGGGCAAGCTCGCCGACCTCGACGAGACACTACAATTCTACGGTGGCACGCAGCGATGCTTTACCGACTCAGGGCCTGTCAGCGAGCGATTCTTTGCCCAGCGAGCAGGCCTAGGCTGGATAGGCAAGCATGGACTACTGCTGCACGAGCGCGAGGGCTCCTACAGCATCCTCGCCAGCATCCTCACCACGCTAGATCTACCGCGCGATACCCCCGCGCGCGCACGCTGCGGCAGCTGTAGGCGCTGCCTCGACGCCTGCCCCACGCGCGCGCTAGACGGCCACAGTTGTGATGCGCGACGCTGCCTCTCCTACTGGACGATTGAGGCGCGCGCGGACATGCCTGAGACCCTACACGCAGAGGGCTCGCATGAGCGACTCTTTGGCTGCGATCTCTGCCAAGAAGCCTGCCCGTGGAACGCCCCCCACCGCCTCACGCGCCGCCCTAGCCCCGACGCACGCCTGCTTATGCCCGCGCGACTGCGCGACCTGAGCGCGCAGTCACTTCTACACCTTGATAGCGAGCGAGACGCGCCACTCTTCTACAGCACAGCACTACGACGCGCAGGCATAGCCCGCTTGCAGCAGAATCTGCGCGCCCTCCCCCCCTGTGATACAGATAATTGACCCACATACTCGCTATCTCCTTGACATCGTATGACGCTATTGCTAGTCTAGATATTGCTTCAGAACTAGCAACATCCCTGATATGAACAAAATATTCACCTTACTATGCACTGGTGCCATCCTGTCCACCAGCGCCCTTAGCCCCTGCGTCATGGCGAACGACACCACCGAGCAAACAGCGGAGCCTCGCGCCCTGCATGCCTCTCTCGAAGGAGTCAAGCCCCTCACAGGCAAGATCAACACCAAGGCCGACTACTACATCTACCTCCAGTCAGCCAGCTGGTGTGGTCCCTGCGTAGCCCTCATGCCCGATGTCGTCAAGGAGTACAAAAAATTCAAGCGCAAGAAAATTGAGCTCATCCTCGTCTGCGCTGACAAGACCGAAGATGACGCGAAGAACTATGTGAAAAAATACAAAGCTGGCTTCCCCATGGTCATGTCCACACAGGGTCTACTCGGCTATGCAGGCGGCGGCGGCATCCCCAACGCAACCATCGTCGATGCCGACGGTAAGCAGATCGCCAAGGGCAATGGTAGAATCATCCTCGATTGGAAAAAAACCATCGCAGCTGACGTCAAGGCCAAGAAGAAAGCAGCCCGCGAAGCCGCAAAAGAAGCCAAGGCCGCCAAGAGCAACTCGGCAGCCTAACGCATTTGCCAGCACCTGTTGAGGGCTCCTCTTTTCTCAAAACGTTTCCCTGTGGAGCGAATTTCTGTTTTACTTATTTAGTATCATGAGATTTTAGTAGCCCCCTTTAGGTGCTAAATTCTCGTAATTCTAAATAAGCAAATACAGAAAATCGCTTCACGAGGCAGCTTTTGAGTGCTTTTAGGCTGCATTTCACGCGAATTTACGTCTCAGAGGTCACTCTAAGCCATCAATTCGCAAAAAATCCAGCTCTAAAATCACCTCAAAATCTTACCTCGCGAGAAAATAGCCCCCTTTAGATTCAAACTCTGAATGGACTAATTTCGCAAGCTCACCTCTGGCTTCATCTATCGAGAGAAAAGCACGTATCCACAGCTCCTCCAGCGAGGAGCAAGCGTTTCTCCCCCTGACAAATCGGGGTGAGAAGTCTGCGTATGAACGAAAAGAGCATTGCCAAGTCATTGCTCTTATGCTATCTTGCCTTCTATGGAAATATCCGCATTTCTTACCAATATCTGTGCCCAAGCTGGCAGCCCCCTTGATGCAGCGAGCGCGACATCCATGGGGATGAGCTCAGGCTACAGCATGGCTACCCTCTTTGGGCTCGCGCTTGTGGTCTTCTTCATGATCGCGAGCTTCTTTATCCAATGGCGTCTCAAAAAGACGATGGAAAAGTACGCCGAGCAGCCCGCCCCCATGACTGGGGCTGAGGCGGCACGCCGCATGCTCGAGCAGAACGGCATCCACAATGTCGACGTCATTAGCACACCCGGTCGCCTCACCGACCATTACAATCCCTCTGATCGCACGGTGAACCTCAGTGAGATGGTGTACAATGAGTCCAGCGTCACCGCCATGGCCGTCGCCGCGCACGAGTGTGGTCACGCCATCCAGCACGCCCAGAGCTACGCATGGCTCCAGATGCGCTCGACCCTCGTTCCCATGGTCGGCATCGGGTCGAACTTTGGCAGCATTGTGCTCATGGTCGGTCTCATCATGCTCTCCTTGGGCTCAGGCCCCACGGTCGCATGGATTGGGCTCGCACTCTTTGCCACGACCACGCTCTTTGCCTTTGTGACGCTGCCCGTTGAGTTCGACGCCTCTCGTCGCGCACTCGCATGGTTGGAAAAGACCGGAGCGCTCAATCACGTCATGCAAAAGGACGCCAGCACCGCCCTGCGCTGGGCAGCCATGACCTATGTCGTCGCGGCTCTGTCCTCACTCGCCATGCTCGCCTACTACGCGATCATGATCTTTACACGCTCGAGTGACGATTGAGCTAGGTGTCACACACCACGATTATTTCAACTGCTCTCTCATGAGGAGACAGCATATTATTGAAGAAATACGACGAGCCTTGGGGGGGACAGCGACGGCGCACGCAGCCGAGCTCGCCCTCGAGGTCGTCTTGCACTCTATACGCGACGGCCTGCAGCAGGACGATGAGGTCAAGATCGCAGGATTTGGCAGCTTTCGCGTCCACCACGCAGCAGAGCGCGGCGTGCAACATCCTCTGACAGCTGAGCGCTGCACCGTCCCTGCCCACCGCGTCGTCAAATTCAAAGCCGCGCCCTCTCAACAACGGCCTCTCCCTCCCTCTGAATCTTCTGATCCTCCCTGATCCCCCCACGCTGGTATGAATACACCATCTCGCCTCCCCTATCTCTGCTCTCTGCTACTTCTTGGAGTCCCCCTTCTACTCAGCAGCTGCGAAGACAACGAGCAGACCATTGCTGAGCGCGCGCGCATCGCGCGCTTCACAACAACTGTCAAGCCCCCGCCCAATCCTGAAAAGGAGGACCTCGATGAGCTCATCAAAGAAGAGTTTGTCGCCCCGACCGCACATACAGACATCCCAGAGTTCTCCCCATACAGCTTGTATGAGGGGCAGAATATGCGCCAGCTCACGGGGATCTCAGGGCGCAGTCTGCTGCTGAGCTTTGCCACTGAGTGGTGCCCGCACTCGACCACGATGAAAGACGCGCTCAAGCAGCTCGCCGCCGATGCGCAGGGCTCTGTCCAAATCGTCATCATCGACCCAGACAAGTACACGGAGCTCGCCAAGGAGTTCGGCATCACGAAGGTACCCATCACTTTCCTCTATGTCGAGGGCGTACGATTGCGCATGATAGAAGGCTCCTACACAGCCTCGAGCCTACAGCACTATCTCTCGCGCATTCTCAAAGACTAGTTTTCTTTGTTGGGGGGAGCTTCTATTTTCGGCACTGCATCAGATTCGTCGCGTAAAGAGAGAGCCTATTTGCCATCTACGGTCTCGGCACCACAGCGCGCCGTACAATTCAAGCAAAAAGGCGGCACAAATTGCATGTCAATTTGAACCGAAGGATACTAGCTTCGCACGGCGGGCTGCGGGCGCACTTTATACGATTTTTTGCTTGAGTTGTACTCTACCATGCAGTTCAGGTATGTATCAGCTGTTGATGGAAAAGGCACTTTGTGCCATTCCTCCAACAACTGCACTTCAATTTTCATCTGCGGCGCAACGAATCTGACGTCGTGCCTATAATTACAGGAAATAAACTCCCAAAAATCGCTCAACAGCGTGCGCTTGCCTAGCAAAGAAGAGCTACCGCAGTCGCGCGCTAGGTCTGACAGGTAGAACTAGGGGATAAGCGCATCAGCGCATTTTCTCGATGAGCCTCTTTGAGTCGGGGAGATGCTCCTTGAGACGATCAATGGCCGTCTTGCCTTCATTGTCCTCCAGATCGGGATCTGCACCAGCTCTCAGCAGTGCCTCAATAAAGGCATCGCGCTGCTCGTAACGAGCGAACCGTTCGCAGAAGCGAGACAGAGCCGTCTTGCCCTCATCGTCCCGCGCATTGATAGGCACCCCCGCCCGGAGCAGGACAGGCACCATGTCAGGATCGGGTTCAAAGCTTGACGCCAAGTTTATCAGAATCGTGGACCCCTCCTCATCTCTACTCTTGACGTCTGCGCCTGCATCAATGAGCAGCTCCACGACCTCGATCACACCTGAGCCCAGCGCATCATAGAGAGCATCAAAGCCGCTTTCGTCCTTGAGGCTCACATCAGCTCCTGCATCGAGGAGAGCCTTGACGATGACGGGATTCGCTCCGCCGCCATCGACATCAGAGTTGCCGTCGTTGCTTGTGCAAGCACGCATGAGCACAGTGCTGCCTTGCCCGAGATTGTCCCCGCCGTAGCCCTCAGGGTACGTTCTTTGGTAGTTGATATCAATGCCTTTCTCGACCATGAAGTTGAGCATCTTGACGGCGTCATCATCATTGAGCCCCGCGAAGAGCCATGCGGTGAGTAGTGAGCTGCCTCTCTTATCGATGGCATTGATATCGCCGCCCTTGTTGAGGTAGTTTTGTAGCGCTTTCATTTTGGCAGCACCTGAGGATTCGGAGCGTAAGCTCTCTTGGAGATTTTCGACGAGTGCGCTATTCTGCTTTGCGAGCAAGGGAGGGGAGAGCAGGAGCGCTGCTGCGAGAATGGAGGAAAGTATGGTAATTTTCATGAGTGTAGAGCACGTGAGATTTAAACGCACCTTTCTAGTGTATCTGACTTATAATGATAAGTCAACAAGAATAATATAACAATTGTATACCATGCCTTCCTATCTTCATTCCACTTTTCGCATGTGTGCGTTGACCAAAAGGCGACACTGGAGTATAATCGCGGCATGGCAATTGAAGCATTTTATGAACACCGTCCCGTGGTCGACTCCAGCGCCTTTGTCGCGTCTAGTGGTGATCTCATCGGACAAGTCAGCGTCGGCAAGGACGCCTCCATCTGGTACAACGTGACACTGCGCGGCGACATCAACTTCATCTCCGTGGGCGAGGGCTCCAACATTCAGGACAACTCTTGCGTGCACGTCGCTGACGATTACGGCTGCGAGGTGGGCGACTACGTGACCGTCGGGCACTCCGTGACGCTGCACGCCTGCAAGGTGGAGGACAAGTGTCTCATCGGCATGGGCGCGACCGTACTCGACGGAGCTGTCATCGGGCATGGCTCCATCGTGGGGGCGAACGCGCTGGTGACCAAGGACACCATCATCCCCCCCCATAGCCTCGTGCTGGGATCGCCTGCCAAGGTCGTCAAGCAGCTCGACGAGAGCACGGAAGAGGCGAACTACCGCCACGCGCTCAAGTACGTGAAGGTCGCAGAAATGTACCGCAATCGCCCCGAGGTTTGATCGTTTTGATGCGAGGTAGGCGCAAGTCGCTTCCTCACGATACAAACGCACCCCGCACAGGTGGCATCCACTTGTGCGGGGTGTTTGATATTTTTATGATAGGAGATTACTTGGCATCGCGAACGATGCGCACGTAGTTGTAGACGCGACCAGCATCTTCTCCAGCAGGGCCATCCTTGTGCTTGGTGTCGAATCGGACAGCGCCAGCACCGTGGGAGTCTTCACCCTGCCCATTGACGGCACGGCCAAAGGCGACGTACCAGGCGTAGAAGAAGTCTGATCCCTTGCGGAAGCGCGCTGAGGTGCTTGTCCAGAAGTAGGGGTAGTCCTTGACTCCCTTCGCATTGACGAAATCGGAGCACTGGAAGATGGGGTCAATCGCGGGACCTTCCTTGCTGGGGTCGGAGGAGTTGGGCGCACGGTCGTAGTTGACAATGCCTTGCAGTTCCTTCACATTGGGGAGTCTCCAGTCGCTGTGACCCGCGAGCGTGGCATTCTCCGCATAGGCGAGGGCACTCGCCCAGTCCATGCCCTTCTGGCTGTCCACCTTTGCCCACATGAGACCTGTGGCCTGATCAGTGATGGTGCCATCGCCATTGTCGACGAACTTGTTGATCCCATAGGGAGTACCGCGCACGGCACGTACTTGCTTGGCTGCGGGATTGCGGCGCATGCCGCCTGCGTTCTGGCCGGGGGGACCTCCTTGGGGGCGGCGTGACATCTGAGCTCTCATCGCGGTGTGGAACTCTTTCTCATTGAGCTTGCTGTCACCGTCTTGGTCGAAATTTTTGATCTCAGGAGCAGCGGGTCTGCCCTGTGGTGAGCGTGAGCCCTGAGGACCACCTGCTCCACCCTGTCCCTGTGG
>CAYJLP010000038.1:12869-17668 GCA_964371115.1 uncultured Akkermansia sp.
CCGTCCTTGTCGTATTGCTTCAGAATCGTTGCGAAGTCAAGAGGCTGTCTGCCCTGTGGGCGACCGCCGCGTGAGGAGCCACCCTGTGGGGGACCCATGCGCTGGGATGAGCCTGATGTGCTAGGCGCTCCGACGTGATCGCCCTGAGGTCCGCCACCCTGTGGTCGGCTGCCTCGCTGTCCGCCTGGGCCGCCTTCGCCGCCCTGCCCACCTTGGGCACCGCTACGGCCAGCGGAGTAGGTCTTGATGTGACCTGTGGCGTGGTTGACGCCGAATGCCCCGTTGTGCCCGCCACGAGCGATGGAGCCGAGGTACTTGTTGCTCGTCCAGTACTGCTCGTCTTTGCCGACGCGCTCGTTGTTGACGAGCTTGAAATATTTGGAGTTGAGGTAGGGCCAGCCTTCGCTAAAGTCGCTGATGGAGTAGAGCTCCTTGGCTGAGGGCAGACGCCAATCACTATGCCCGCCCAGCTCGAGCTTCTCACAGTATTCCTGCGCTTGCTGCCAGCTATATCCCTCGGTGGGGGGAGCTACCTGCCACATGAGCCCGGTGTTGAGGTCGGTGACGGTACCGTCACCATTGTCGCGGTAGGACATGGCGGCACCTTTGCGGTACTGGGCATCTTGCCCGTAGAGGCGGTCGCCTTCTTTCAATGCATTGATTTGCTCACCGTTCTCGTTATAGTGGGATACCTGACCTGTTGCGACTTGCGGATAGCTGGTGCTAGCCGTCGTGGCGAGGACGGGGGATAGACTATGGAGAGCGATGACTGACAGGATGGTGCTGTAGTGTGTCATCATAGTGGGAGAGATGGGTTGGTCTCACGTTCATGAACGTAATGAGCGCCGCAGAATCTACAATGATTTTTTCTTTGCTTGCAATTTATTTTACAAAGATATAAAAAAGGCTGCTTCGTTGTGGGGAAAAGTCGATGCTTTTCCGCGCTCAATGAAGCAGCCTTGTGAGGGATTTATTGATTCAGCATCAGTCTGCGTCTGGCACGAATTGGATGCTTCCGTCGACGAGGTCGGCGGCGATGCGGCTGCCCTCGGGGAAGCGGCCTTCGAGGATGGCGAGGCTGAGTGGATCGAGCAGCTCGTGCTGGATGGCGCGCTTCAGCGGGCGTGCCCCATACACGGGGTCGTAGCCGCGCGTCGCGATGTGCGCGATGGCGCGCTCGCTGAGATGGAGTCGCAATCCACGGTCAGCGAGACGCTTTTCTACACGTCGCAGCTGGATGGGGATGATGCGGGCGATGTCCTCGCTCTGGAGCTGGTCAAAGATGATGATCTCATCAATGCGGTTGAGGAACTCGGGGCGGAAGTGCGCGCGCAGCGCGTCGAGTGCCTTGTTCTCTCGCAGGCTCGCGTCGCTCTCATGGAGGATGTGCTGGCTGCCTATGTTGCTCGTCATAATGAGTACGGTGTTGGTGAAGTCGACTGTGCGCCCCTGACTGTCCGTCACGCGCCCATCGTCGAGGAGCTGGAGCAGGACGTTGAACACATCGCTATGCGCCTTCTCGATCTCGTCAAAGAGCAGCACGCTGTAGGGGCGGCGGCGCACCGCCTCCGTGAGCTGCCCGCCCTCATCATAGCCGACGTAGCCCGGAGGTGCTCCGATGAGGCGTGAGACGCTGTGCTTCTCCATATACTCAGACATGTCGATGCGCACCATGGCGGATTCATCGTCAAAGAGGAACTCGGCGAGTGCCTTCGCGAGCTCCGTCTTGCCGACACCCGTAGGACCGAGGAAGATGAAGCTACCCAGCGGGCGGTTCTCATCTTGGAGCCCCGCACGCGAGCGGCGCACGGCGTCGGAGACGGCCTTCACCGCGGCGCGCTGTCCGATGAGTCGCTCGGCGAGGCGGCTCTCCATGTGCAGCAGCTTGTCTCGCTCAGCCTCCGCGAGGCGGGCAGCGGGGATGCCAGTCCAAGTGGAGACGACCTTCGCGATGTCGCTCTCGGTGACTTCTTCTTTGAGGAGAGCTTCCCCGCTGCGCTGGAGCTCCGCGAGGGCGGCGCGGGCGTTTTTCGCATCTGTCTCGGCGGCGGGGATGTCGCCGTAGAGGATTTCGGACGCGCGGCCGAGGTCGCCGATGCGCTGGGCGCGGTCGGCTTCGGTGCGTAGTTCATCTATCTTCTTCTGCGCATCTGAGGCGCGGGTGACGATGTCTTTTTCGCTCTTCCAGCGGGCGAGCAGCGCGTCGACGATTTCTTTGTTGTCAGCGAGTTCTTGGGTGATCTTGTCGAGGCGTTGGCGTGAGTCGGCGTCTTTTTCCTTGGCGAGGGCTTGGCGTTCCATCTCGAGCTGCATGCCGAGGCGGTTGAGCTCGTCGATCTCGCTGGGCATGGAGTCGAGCTCGATCTTGAGGCGTGCGGCGGCTTCATCCACGAGGTCGACAGCCTTGTCAGGCAGGAATCGGTCGGTGATGTAGCGGTGGCTGAGCGTGGCGGCGGCGACGAGCGCGCTGTCGGTGATGTGGACACCGTGGTGGGCTTCGTAGCGTTCCTTGAGCCCGCGCAGGATGGCGATGCTGTCTTCGACGCTGGGCTCGGCGACGAGCACAGGCTGGAAGCGACGCTCGAGCGCGGCGTCTTTCTCGATGTATTTTCTATATTCGTCGAGCGTGGTTGCACCTATGGTGCGCAGCTCGCCTCGAGCGAGGGCGGGCTTGAGGAGGTTCGCCGCGTCCATGGAGCTGTCCCCTCCCGAGCCCGCGCCCACGAGGGTGTGGAGCTCGTCGATGAAGAGGATGATCTCGCCGTCGGAGTCGGTGACTTCTTTGATAAAGGCCTTCAGACGCTCTTCGAACTCGCCTCGGAACTTCGCGCCTGCGAGCATGGAGCCGATGTTGAGCGAGATGAGTTTTTTGTTCTTCATGCTCTCGGGGACGTCGCCGTCGATGATGCGGCGCGCGAGTCCCTCGGCGATGGCGGTCTTGCCCACGCCGGGTTCACCGATGAGCACAGGGTTGTTCTTCGTACGGCGCGAGAGGATCTGGAGGACGCGGCGTATCTCGGTGTCGCGCCCGATAACGGGGTCGATCTTGCCCTGTCGGGCGCGCGCCGTGAGGTCGGTGCCGTATTTCTCCAGTGTCTGGTATTTCTCCTCAGGATCGGCATCAGTGACGCGTTGACTGCCGCGCAGCTCCTTGAGCGCTTGGAGGTAGTTTTGCTCCGTGAGCTCGCAGCTGGCGAGTAGTTCGCGTAGCTTCGCGTCGTGGTGCAGGATGCCTAGCAGGACATGCTCGACGCTGAGATACTCATCCCCCATCTTGGCGCGCTGCTTGTCCGCCTCGTTGAGGTTGGCATGCAGCTGGGCAGAGAGCGTGGGGAGCTGGCTGAGGGGGCTTTGCTGGCGTGGCTCTTGGCTGAGCTGCTGCTGGAGCGCGGACTTGAGCGCAGGGATGCGTGCCCCTGCCTTTTCTAAAACAGGGGTGAGGATGCCTCCGTCCTGCTCGAGGAGAGCGAGGAGGAGAGCGGCGGTGTGGATGCTGGCGCGCCCCGAGGATTGCGCCTCGCGTTGGGAGGCTTGGAGGGCCTGCATCAGTTTTGTTGTCATTTTATCATTCATCTTGTAGATATGGACACAGCTCGTTTCTTTTTGTTCAATACATCTTGTCAGAAAGAGGCTTGAGTGAATTGTTGAAAATCTATTCTAAATAAGATGATGCATACATTTATTGATTCATTCTAAGTATCTTTCAAAGCGCAACAAAGAGGAGAGAAAAGTCTTTTTGGAGATGAAAATTTTTTCTTTCCTTCTTCCCTCAGCTCTGGTAGAATCATGTGCAGAGCGTGCTTGACGCGCCCCACTCTCAAACGACAATAGCAATTATGATTCAACAAATTGACCACATCGGTATCGCCGTTACTAGCCTCGAAGACACAATCCCCCACTACCGTGATGCGCTCGGCCTCGGTGAGCCCGTCGTTTCTGAAGTACCCACGCAAAAGGTTCGCGTTGCTATGTTCAACGTTGGTGGCGTACATGTTGAGCTTCTTGAGCCCACCAGCCCTGAAAGCCCCATCGCCAAGGCCATCGAAAAGAATGGCGGTCGTGGGATGATCCACCACCTCGCATTCAAGACAGACGATGTCGTCGGTCAGCTCGCTACGGCGAAGGAAGCAGGCTGTGCGCTCATCAATGAGACACCTGTTCTTGGAGCACACGACACACAGGTCGCTTTCCTCCATCCCAAGTCCACCTTCGGCGTACTCACTGAGTTCTGCCAGCACTAAGACAATTCTCCGCAAAAAACTTTCCCGATTCTCGGGGAAGTTTTTTGTATTATAAAAAATTCTCAAACACTAAAACTCATATGGCTATAGATCCCAAATTGATTGAAGATCTCGAAGCACGCCGCGAAAAGGTGATCCTTTCCGGCGGGCAGGAGAAGATCGACAAGCGCCATGCCAAGGGTGACTGGACAGCACGCGAGCGTGTTGACTGTCTCTTTGACACGGGCTCCTTCACCGAAATCGGTATGCACACCCGCCACCACTGCAGCAACTTTGGCATGCAGAAGAAGTACATCCCCGGTGAGGGTGTCGTCAGCGGCTTTGGCCTCGTCAACGGTCGTCCCGTCGCTACCGCCTCCTCCGACTTCCTCGCACAGGGTGGCTCTCTGGGCTACATGCACGCGATGAAGATCTGTGACGCGCAGCAGTACGCGATCAAGGCTGGTATGCCCATGATCCAGATCAATGATTCGGGCGGCGCACGCCTCCAAGAAGGTGTCGAAGCTCTCTCGGGCTACTCCAGCGTCTTCTACAACAACGTCGCCGCCTCTGGTGTCG
>CAYJLP010000039.1:0-17231 GCA_964371115.1 uncultured Akkermansia sp.
GCGACGCGGTCATAGCCCTCGGCGAGTCGGCGGTAGAGGGCGGGGGTGCGCTTCTGCTTCTCAATAGCGATGCGGTTGGGATGCGCGTCTATCGCGAGGCGGGGGAACTCCGCGCGCAGGTGATCGCGCAGCGCATCGCTAGCGACCCAGACTCTATTGTGGGGCGATTGGCTGAGCAGGTGGACGAGTCCGATGCCGTAGTCATCGTCGAGAAACTCCTCAGGGATGTAGGGATTGTCAAAGCTAAATGTCAGCGCAATTCCTGCTTCGTGGTACTGCTTAATGCGCTCCGCGATGAGGTTGTCGGGGAGTAGGGCGCGCTGGCCGAGCCAGTCGAGCGACCACAGGCAGGGAGGGGTGGCGGTCACGTGGCGCAGCTGGCGTGCTGCCACGTATTGCTTGAGGTATTGATGGAGGCGGAGCAGCTCGTTGTCAAAGCGCAGGGCTCCACCGATCATCCAGTGGGCACCGTTGAGGGGGGCTATGAGCTTCTCTAAATTCGTAGGATCGAGGGTCTGAGACATGGGGGGGGGGCTTGAAAGGGATAAGGTTTAAAAAATTAATCAATAGGCTGGTAGCTCTCCCAGAAGAGCTGCGCGATGCCATGCATCCTCGCCTCATCATGGCTGTCGCTGCGCAGCATGAGGCGCAGCAGATCCACGAGGTAGGGAGCCGCATTGCCCATGCCGCGTCCCTGTACCTTGAAGTGGCGCAGGCCGAGGCTGTAGAGTGTGGCGATCTCCTCGTGTGAGAGCGCGAGCGTACCCTGTGTCGGGTGGAGCAGCAGCTGGTAGATGCTATCACAGCCATTGCCCGATTGGATCTTTGTGAAGGAGGACGCGTCATGCCCGAGGTAATTGAGCGACATCTCGCTGAGGTCCTTGTAGTGCAGGTGGCGGATGGGGCATTGGCGGATGCAGTACTCGTTGATCAGCGCGATGAATCGTCCTGGCTCGGGGAGGGTGGCGAGGAAGTCGGGCTCGATCACGTCGTCGGGGTGGAGCATCACGAGGTCGAACTCATCGAGGTAGCGCTTGTAGATATCAAGCCGCCCCTTGCCTCGCTCGTGGGTGATCTTGAGGATGGAGGAGATGCGCTGCAGGTGGGGGTAGTGCTGCTGGAGATGTGCATTGAGCGCGTCACTGCACAGGATGACGCCGTGGCGCGCGTTGGGCTGGTTGAGGTACTCACAGTATTCATTCGCCGTCTTGTCCTCAATATGCTCCGCGCGCAGCATGGTGTTACTGGCGGTGAGCAGCACATTGATACGCCGCTGCTCATAGGCTCGGAGTGAGACGGCATGCGCTGAATGGGGGACGATCTCGCGCGAGACGCGCCCGCTATTCCATATCAGGGCGGGTGAGCCGTGGACGTAGGCGATGGGCTGCTTGAGCCCCAGTATATTCTGGCAGAAGTCGTGAAAGGCTAGAATCTCACGGTCAAAGATAAAGGCACCGGAGATGTCCCATATTGCCTGCGACCACTGAGGGGGGAGGAAAGGGGAAATGGCATCCATAAGTTAGATGAAAATCTAACATATTTGATCCTTCTTTGTCTAGCGTTTTCTGGTAGAATTATTATTAATTTTTCATGCTATGATCCATGATAGCTACGGCGTTTCTCGCGTCCGCATGATGCAGAAAGAAACTCCCACGCGATGCATGGGAGTTTCTTCGTTGGAGGGGTTATTGAGCGCGCGGGCTTACTTGCCTGTGCGGCGCTTGTAGCGGTCGCGCTGCTCTTTGTCTTTTTTCATGTTCTCTTTGAGCTGTGCGCGGGCTTTCTTCGCTCCATTGCTGACGTCGGCATCGCCGTCGTTTTCAAAGCGCTCGATGAGGCGTAGCACCCAAGGATACTCGTGGAGGCGTCCCAGGGCGCGCATGAGGTTGAGCTTTTGCGTGCGGATGTCTTCGAGCTCCTTGCGTCGCTCCATGAGTCGTGCGTATTCGGGGGCGTCTTTGCCGATGAAGGCGGCGGCATCGGGGTCTGTCTTGTTGAGCACCGTGTCCCAGTCGGAGCAGTCTTGCTCGAGCTTGTCGTAGATGCCATTGAGCAGTAGCTGGACGTCGGCATCGTTGCGCTCGCGGTTCTGGGCAAAGAGCGTGGCGAGTGCGCCGCGGACGGTGCGCTTCTCCTGCTCGCTGCTCGCCTTGCCCTGCAGCTCGATGAGGTAGGGGATCACGCTGTCATCACCCCAGTTGGCAAAGAGGCGGATGTCGGTGGACCAGTTCTTCTTGTTCTCCATGCGCTTTTCGTAGTGCGCGCGCGCTTTGGTGGAGCGCGCCGCGCCGAAGGTGAAGATGAGCTGCTCGCGGAATTTCTCCGGTACGGCGTCATAGATTTTGTCGCCGATACGTTGCTTCTTGTCCGCATC
This sequence comes from uncultured Akkermansia sp., assembly GCA_964371115.1. GTDB lineage: Bacteria > Verrucomicrobiota > Verrucomicrobiia > Verrucomicrobiales > Akkermansiaceae > Akkermansia. The sequence goes on from CAYJLP010000039.1 coordinate 2,375, forward strand.
GTCGATCATCATGAGGATGTTGCTCAGGCAGATAGAGAGGGTGGTGGCGAGCTGCTTGTCGAGGTCTTTGCTGTTGAGTAGCTTTGCGATATCGGGGATATCTTTCTCCGTGACGCGCAGTCCCTTTGCCTCCCAGACGGAGGAGAGGATCTCTGTCTTTTTCTTGAACTTGGGCTGGGCTGAGATGTCGTCTGCGAGGGCGGAGAGCAGCTTGTTGATATTGGGCACGTCGGCGATGACAAGGCGGTCGAGCTGCCAGGTGAAGAGTGAGGGCTTGATCTTGGAGGCGTTCTCGGCGAGCTTCTTGAAGATGAGCTTGGCGATGGCGGGGTCTTTCTCCGCGGCGAGACCGAGGAGGAGGGAGGCGTTCTGCGCGACGGACTCGGGAGCTGCACCGTAGCGCTGCTGTCCGAATTCATTCTTCGCGTAGGGATCAATCACGACGCTGAGTAGCAGCTCTGCCTCGGCGGGGGTGCAGGAGACCTCCACGTTCTTTTTCTTCGCATCGGCGAGACGCTCGACGCCTTGGCGGTTGATCTTGCTACTACGCACGAGCAGGGCGTTGACGGCGTCTTGGTGCGCCTTGCGCTGCTCCTCACGGGCTTTGTTATCTAGGATGGTGTAGGTGCTCCAGCCTCCGACGACGACCATGAAGATGAAGCCGCCAATGACGAGCTTGTTCTTCCAGAAGGGGATGCTGGCTTGCGCCTTCATGCTCTCGATGTAGGCGGAGCTGTAGACGTTGTTCTCCTCTTCTCCCTCGACGGCTTCGCTGGCAGCGGCGGCGGCAGGTGCAGCAGCGGCCCTGGGCCGAGCATTAGTCGCAGGGCGTTTGAGCGCGGAGGTGGGTGCCTTCGCGGGCTTTAGCGCGGAGGTGGGTGCTTGGGCTGGCTTCAATGCGGAGGTAGGTGCTTGGGCGGGCTTCAATGCGGAGGTAGGTGCTTGGGCGGGCTTCAGCGTGGGTTTCGCAATCGTTAGCTTGGGTCGTGCCACCTGTGGAGCTGGAGCCGCGGCCTCATGGACCATGGTCTCGGGGATGTCGGGGACGTGGGGGGCGGCGGGGATGTCCTCCGCAGCGGCTGGCTCTGGCTCTGGCTGGGCTGGCGCGGGAACGCTCTGCTCGACGGTGGGGGCGGGCTGCTCCTCAGGAGCGGGGCTCTCGGCGTCTCCCTGAGGCGCGGGCGCGGCGGCACTCTCAGCTGCTGCCTGCTGCTGGGCGTACTCCTCCATCTGCTGCTGGTACTCGGCCATCTGGCGCTCGTAGTCGGCTACTTGACGTTCGTATTCTGCTTGGGCGGCCGCGGCGGCGGCGGCATCGGCAGCAGAGGTATCGGGGCTAGGCGCGGCCGCGGGGCTACTGGGGGTGATGACCTGACCGTTTGCCCCGAGGAGGCGGAATTTGGTCTTGGGGATGGGTGCCGCGGTGCGGAGGGCGCGCGATTTGGGGACGTTGTCAAATGATTTGCTCATGGGATCATTAATAGTAAAAAATTATAGGGATGATGATAGCAGTTTTTTGCTACCATATCAATCTTCTATTTTACGCCTCGACCCTCTAACACAAAAAAAGCGGTCTTGCTAGGCAAAACCGCTTTTTCTTGATCAGCGATGGCAGGGCTCGAGAGCCCCGCAGCATCGATGCAGAAAAACTTCAGATTAGCGACGAAGGTCGAGACGCTTGAGGAGATCTTGGTAGAGGGCCAGATCGGTGCGCTTCGCGTAGTTGAGAAGCTTGCGACGCTTGGCGACCATCATCAGGAGACCACGGCGTGATGCGTAGTCGTGCTTGTTCTGAACGAGGTGGGCGGTGAGGTCGACGATACGGCTGGTAAGAAGTGCTACCTGGAAACCAGTGGAGCCTGTGTCTTTTTCGTTTGTCTTGAAGTCGTTGATGTTGATGTTGCTCATGTGTGTATATGAATGTGTGGGTTGATTTTCGTGGCTGCGGCAATCGACCAACAAGAGCAGGTATGATAGCACTTGCGGCGCAAGAAGCAAGCCCAATCTGACATACGGGAAAAAAAGCTCTCCCTGCGCCGCCAAACAGGCGCACGGAGAGGCTGTCACGGGCTGTGAGGCCGCGTAGAGCAATTACTTTTTCTTGTTGCTCTTCTTAGCCTTCTTATCCTTGCTGGGCTGCTCGTCGGCGGGCAGTGACGCGTCCGTGGGCAGGGCTGCTCCACCCGAGGGGGAGAGCTTGATGGTGAAGTTGCGCTCCGAGTCCTTGCCCCATGAGGTGCAGGTCATGATGCCCTCCATCTTGTTGTGCGTATTGAGCGAGAGGACGAGCGCGCCGTCCTTCGCATCATAGACCTCTGCGGTGGGCTGGTCTGGGTCGTACTGCCCGTCGTAGATGGTGATGGTGACAGGGGCTGTCTGGTCGATCTGACTGAGGTCGGCGCGTCCTGCGACATCGAGGCGCGCCTCGGGCAGGTCGGTGTCGTAGATGACGCCGATGAACTGGATGGAGTCATCGAGTATCTCGGATTTGACGACCTGTAGGGAGAGCTTGCCGAATTGGGAGCCGCGTAGCCATTCGCCGTTGTAGAGGCTGCCGTCTTTGAGGAAGTCGGCGATGGTTTTCTTGCGCGCCATGCGTTCTTCTTCTTTCTGGGTGGCCTTTTCGATGACGCTGCGTCGCTGCTCTTCGAGCCCTGCGATGCGGGTGACGAGTAGCGCGCGGGCGGCTTCTTCGCGCTGGGCGATGTAGGGGGCGGCGGCTTGTTTGAACTGCTCGCAGAGTGTCGAGATGGCGGCCTTGCGCTTCTCGAGCCAATCGGGCGTGATGATGGTGAAGTTGTTGCTCTGAGCGGAGGCGCGTGTGCTTTCTTTGACGACCTCGAGGGGGCGGTCGTCGATGTCGGTGCTGCTGATGACCCAGACGCCGTTGGGCGATTTGATGAGGCGTACCTTTGCCTCGAGCATGAGGGGGCTGTCCTTCTCATGGGTGATGACATAGACGCTCTCCTCGGCGAGCTCCTTGAGCTTGCTCGCCATGCTGTTGAGCTCGGGAGGCAGGGGCTTTGGCTGGCGGTCCTCGTCGATGAGCACCGCGGTGGGGGCACCCACCTGCATGAGGTAGCCGGCATCGGGGCGCATGGATTGGTTGATCGCCTCGTTGCTCGATTTGCGCAGGTCGTTGAGGACGCGGGGCGTGTTTTCAAGCTTGAGGAGTCGCTCGCGTACGACCAGCGGGATCTGGGCGAGGATGAGCTGGCTGCCATCGGCTTGCTCTATGGGCTTTTGGATGGTGGGGGCGGTCTTTGCGAGCTCGACTTGGGGGTAGGCGGCGAGGAGTTTTTGGACGGCTTCGTTGAGGGCGGTGGCGCTGATCTGGTCGAGATCGGCAGTACTCGCGCTGGCGGGAGCATCAGCTGCGGCTGTGGGGCTCTGATCCTCGCAGGATGTGCACAGGAGGGTGGCTCCTAGTGCTAAAGCGTATGTTGTGATACGTACTTTTTTCATGGAAAAACGTTTTTGTGGTGAACGATCAATATGTCGTATGAGACGTGATGCAGCATTGTGCCTGATTGTGAAACGATTGTCAAGCGCAGAGGAATACAGCAGGTGTTGTAGTAAAAGGGAGGTGATGCTGGCGGAGGATGGGCGCGCGGGCTGCGGGGCAGGTGAGAGAGGGCTGGTATGAGATGGTCCTAGCGCCGCGGCTTTATTTCTCGCCTTTCTTTTGGCGTTTTTCCTGCTGCTCCATCTCCTTGAGCTGCTGCTGAGCAGGTGCAAATCCCTGTGCGGCGGCTTGCTTGAGGTACTCTCGCCCCTTTGCCCTATCCTGCCGTACGCCATGGCCATGGAGATAGAGGGTAGCCATGAAGTGCTGCGCCTCAGGGGTGGCGAATTGGATCGCATAGTGGGCGAGTGTGAGTGCTTCTGCGCTGCTGCGCCGCACGCCTGTCCCCTCGACGTAGCAGGTGGCGAGATGGACGGCGGCGAGGTCGTCGCCGTTGCTCAGCGCGATTTGAAAGAGCTTCACCGCCTTGGTATAGTCTTGCTTTGTCCCCTGCCCTTTGTAGTAGCAGCGCGCTAGGTAGAGCTCAGCGCGCGGCTCGCGCTGCTGGTAGGCGGATTTGTACCAGTGGTAGGCCTTGGTATAATCGCGCCTCGTCCCCTGCCCCCTGTAGTAGGCATGGGCGAGGGCGAGTCGGGCGCAGCCTCGCCCCTCACGGATCTGCTGCTCTAGCTGCGCGATGCTGGGTGGTGGAGAGGGTGGAGAGGCGTGCGTGCCCAAGGTAGTGCTAATCAGGAGACTGAGTGTGATGTAGGGGAACGATGAGGTCATGGGGATCGTGGGGGCGTTGTTTGTGCCTATTCTACTGATATCTGGTAGAAAAATCAAGAGAATGACAGAGATGCCCAGCTCGTGCCGCTGCCTCGCGCCGCGATCACCTGCGGGGAGAATACATCTGTGGCGATTGACTGTGAATTGACTCATTTTCGAGTTGACCTTAGATCTTCTAAAGGATAGTATAAGAACACCCATGACAATTCTTGAAGCAATCATCCTCGGCCTCGTCGAGGGCATCACCGAGTACCTCCCCGTCAGCTCGACGGGACACCTCATTATCACGCAATACCTATTGGGTATGAAGAGCTCCACTGCGATGAATGCCTTTTCAGTTTGCATCCAGGGTGGTGCCATCATCGCGGTCGCAGGCCTCTACTTTGCGCGTATCAAGCAGATGTGCTCAGCGCTCGCGGGCAAGAGTGCACAGGGGATGCGCCTGATTGTGAATCTGCTCATCGCCTTCACCCCAGCTGTGGTGATTGCCCTGCTATTCAAGGATTATATCAAGGGCTATTTGTTCAACGCGACGACAGTGGCCATTGCCTGGCTCATCGGTGGTGTCGTGATTCTGCTCTTCACCCGCTGGCAGCGCCGCCGCATGCGGAGCAAGGACGCCGCGCCTGACGCCCCTATTGATCCCCACTATGGCAAGTCTCTCGACGAGCTCACGTGGAAGCAGGCACTCGCGGTCGGCCTCATGCAGTGCGCTGCGATGTGCCCTGGCGTGAGCCGCAGCTTCTCCACCATGCTCGGTGGTATGGTCGTGGGACTCAGTGTCTCGGCGGCCGTGGAGTTTAGCTTCCTACTGGGACTCATCACGCTATCAGCCGCGACGGCGCATGATGCCATGGAGCATGGTGCAGTCATGGTGCAGGAACTGGGCTGGTCAGCCATCCTCGTCGGGACGGGGGTCGCGTGGCTCAGTGCAGTGCTCGCCGTGCGCTGGCTGGTGAGCTACCTGCAGAAGCATAGCATGGATATCTTTGGATGGTATCGCATAGGTGCGGCCATCGTGATGTTCATCCTCATTGCCACTGGGGCTCAGATGATCTAATTAGTTTTCTACCCTCTCCTCTCTCCGTTTTAATATTATGTTTATAATCAAAATTCTAGCCAATTTCGTAGCCGATACCCTCTTTGCCTGGTTCACGCCCTCGTGGCGTCGCGAGGGGCACGCGGTGCGCAGCACAGCCAAGCGCTATCTGCGCCACCACTCCCACAGGATCAAGAAGGAGGACTATCCACAGCTCGCAGAGCCTCTCCGTGAGCTCGCGCTCGCCCTGCGCGATTGGGACAAGGAGCGCACCATCGAGCTCACAAAGCTCATCTCGCATCGCAGCGAGAGCTTCCGCGGCTACCGTCGCCCCTTTATCGCGGAGATGGTGGAGTCGCTCTTTGTCATCCTCGTGGTCTTCCTCGGGATTCGTACGTACTATGCGCAGCCCTTCCGCATCCCTACGGGCTCGATGCAGCCTAGCCTCAATGGCATCATCATGCATCCCGTCGACGAGGTGCCCAGCTTTCCCACGCGCGCATGGGATGCCATCACCAAGGGCAGCTCCTATGTGGATCTGACCGCAGAGACTGACAAGAGCATCCTCCATCTGACCAATCAGACGAAGTATCTGCTCTTTGTCGAGACGCTCATCGAGTTTAGCGACGGCAGCACCGCGACCGTCCCCTCAGCCCCTGGCGCCTTTATGGAATACCTGCGTGCGACGGGGAAGTGGAATCCCAATCCCGCGACGCGCTCACTGGCGAGCTTCCGCGCGGGCGAGACCATCATCCGCGCACGCATTGATGCGGGCGACATGGTCATCGTCAACCGCGCCTCCTACCACTTCCGCCGCCCCGAGCTAGGGGAGTCCTTTGTCTTTGACACACGCGGGATCAACACGGATGCCTCCACCTCGCAGCAGATGAACGACCAGAGTGAAGGCACGCACTACATCAAGCGACTCTCGGGACTACCTGGACAGACCATCAGCATCACGCAACCCGATCTCTACATCAACGGCAGCATCCCCGATGTGGCCACCTTCCAGCGCATCAGCCTGCGCAAGCCCCCCTACAACCCCTCGGGCTACATCCCCGCTGATGAGAAGACCAACCCCTTTGCCTCCATCACGACCAAGCGCTCGCTCGTCCTGCGCCTCGATGAGCAGGACCCCAACATGAGCGAATACGCCGCGCTGGGTGACAATACGGAGAACTCACTGGACTCACGCTACTGGGGATCTGTCAAGCAGTTCAACATCCTAGGCCCTGCGGCACTCTGCATCTGGCCCTTTACCGAGCACTGGGGTCTCATCCCCTGATTCTTCATTGCACGACCCCCATCCTTTGTACGAACAGATGACTGAGTCTAGCACCATCACGAAGAATGCGAAGTCCAACCTCGCCTTCACCCTCATCGACCTCCCCGTCGAGAAGCGCAAGCACATGGCGCAGCTCTATGCTTTTTGCCGCATCGTCGACGACATCGTCGATGAGCCAGGCATGAGCCCACAGGAGCGCCATAGCGCACTCGACCGCTGGGAGCAGATCCTACACCGCAGCGTCGATCCCCTCGTTGGGCTAGAGCAAGAAGTCCACGACCTGCTCTGCGAGCTCCAGCTCGATATCGAGCCGCTCATGGAGCTCATCGACGGCTGCCGTAGCGATATAAATCAGCAACAGCCACAGACCATCAAGGGGCTACTCGAGTACTCCTACAAGGTCGCCAGCTGTGTCGGCATCAGCAGCGCCACCGTCATGGGCGCGAGCCCCGCAGCACGCGAATACGCGATCGCGCTAGGCTATGCGCTCCAGCTGGTCAATATCCTGCGCGATGTGTCAGAAGATTATAAAAAATACAAGCGCTTCTACCTCCCCGCGGATGAGATGGCACTCTTTGGCGTCACGCGCGAGGACATCATTGAGGGGCACTACAGCTACCGCCTGCGCGAGCTTCTTAACTATGTGGCTTGCCTCGCGGAGAAATTCTTTGGCGAGGCAGATGAGTACTACAATCAGCTCAATGCTGAGGACAGAGCGGCACTCGTGCCGGCACAAGCCATGGCCCTCATCTACCACAACATCCTTGACAAGATGCGCGTCGATGAGTTCCGCATCTTTGAGAAGCGCTATAGGGTGAACAGCTTTGTCAAGCTCTGGCACCTCCTGCGCGCGCGCCTGAGCAATGTGAATCTCCCCGCCTTCCCAAGCATCGCCGAATGGGGATTTCTCAAATCGGAGAGCAAGCCTGAAAGTAAACCCGAGGGCAAGCCAGAGGGCAAGGCTTAGCCCTTCATAATAGCTCTCCGCTAAAGGGAATCTTGCAAAAATTAGCAGCTTCGGATTTTGCTGGCAGTTTGGATGAGAATTTGCGGCGTTTGGGCGCGCATAGCGAGCTATGTAAGCCCAAAAAGCCGCGAATCCTCGCCAAAACTAATTTTGTAAGATTCCCTAAAGATAAACGCACTGCGGCAGGTCAATCACATCTTGACCTGCCGCAGTGCGCTGAGGGGATAGACTCCTTGGGCAGAAGGATCATCAGTCCTCCTTTAGAATATACTCTGCAATGATACGATCGCACGCCTTTGCGATGATGTCAATGACCTCGCTAAAGCCATGATCGCCTCCATAGTAGGGGTCAGGCACGCCATTGTAGCGCGCCGCGTACTCTGAGCTAAACCAGTATCTCATGGGCACCACCTTCACGCGATCTGCCTTGGAGGAGGCGCAGCGCAGCACATCTTGGCGATTATAGTTATCCTGCGGGATGATGAGATCAAAGTCAGCAAAATCACGCGAGGTGAAGCGCCGCCCCAGATGACCGTCATACTCGTAGCCAGCGGACTTGAGAGCAGCCAGCATACGCGTGTCTGGCTGACAGCCCACATGGTAGGCCGCCGTGCCGCAGGAGTCGACGATAGCGCGATCAGAGAGCCCCGCCTCGCGGAGCTTGTGTCGCAGGATGATCTCTGCTGAGGGGGAGCGGCAGATGTTGCCGAGGCAGACGAAGAGAATTCTTTTGGCTTCCATAGTAGAGTTGTACTACAAATCGCGCGCTTTGTCTAGCCAAAGAGAGACTCACTGACTAGACAAGTAGGATTTTGTGAGGCCTCACGCCACGTTTGTTCGTCTTTATCTCTACAAGAGCTACTAAAAGCTCGTTATCCTAACATATCTTGCTCGAGTTCGAAAATCCTTGACCTCTCATTTTCTATATGATAGTGTTGGCATCAGTAAGCAATTTTATTTTACGTTATGTCCAGTAATCACCACACAAAACTTTGGAGCTCGGCTAACCCTGGCTTACTCATCATTATGATCGACCAATCAGGCTCTATGAATGGCAAATATATAGATGAGGAATCAAAGGCTGAGTTCGCAGCCAAAGCCGTTAATCGCGTCATTCAAAGCATCATTGACAAAAATTTCAAAGGCACCGCACCGTTAGACAGATGCAAGATCGTCGTCATTGGCTATGAGACAGAGGCAAAACTGCTGGCGAAGGGTACCATTAGCCAGTTTGCAAATGAGCCACTGGAGATCGTCGAGCTCAAGAAAAAAGTGAGCGACGGGACAGGCGGACTAACAGAAATCCCATTCAAAATGCCTATCTGGTTCAAAGCCAAAACTGCTGGACTCACCAATATGGCAAAGGCATTCGAATTAGCCGAGATTGAGATTGATGACTACTTTAGCAATAGTCTGGATTGCCCCGCTCCCATCATCATCAATATATCTGATGGCGTACCATGCGTCATGGATGACCAATGCGAAGCAATCATTGATATTGAGAGCACAACCAAGATCGCACAAAGAATCAGCAGCAAGCAATGCAATGACGGCAACGTACTGATATTCAATGCTCATATTGAAGCCAATGGCAACAAAATTGAATTACCCGACAGAGAAGAAGAACTCCGCGACACAGGGGCGCGATTCCTGTTTGGTATAAGTAGCCCTGTGCCTAAGGCGATGCACGAAGCAGCGGGCAAATCATACTTGGCAATAAAGCCCCAATCGCGCGGTTGCATGATTGCATGCGATGCAGAGGGGCTGATCAATCTCATCAATTTTGGTTCAGCCAAGGCTATGGTTGACCTCCAGTGATAGCTCTCAGATCATGGCATTGGTAAGGGCGTTTATCACCCACAAACAATCAGAGCAATACGCAGACTGCCAAGACTCCTACAGTATCTCGGCAAAGTGCGCCTCCATTGCACTTGCAGACGGAATGACACAGTCCATGCTCCCCAAGGTATGGGCCGACATGCTGACGCACCGTTTTGCATGTGATCCCACCTTCTCGTTGAAAGACGATGCGAGTGTAGATGAGCTGCGCCATCAGTGGAAAGGCTACTTCAAGCAAGAGCTAGATCGACAGATTGCGGAGAACAATCCTACTGCGTGGATCATGGAGAACCAATACCACGCGAATCAATCCGCTGGTAGCACCTTTGTCGGCATACGCATCCGAGGCACGACTGTAAATTATGAGATACTCGGCGATAGCTGCCTCATCCTCATACGCAATGGAGGCATCAGAGAAATGTTGTCCTCTCTCAGCGTAGATGATAAGCTCAGCAGCTTTACAGACTACGTTGATAGTAACCCCATGCGCCGTGGACAAGGGATAGCGCGTCGGGGCTCATTTGAGTTTGGCCCAGGTGATGACTTGCTCCTCGTCACGGACGCCGTCTTTTCGATGATATCAAGCGCGTTGAAGCATAACAACGAGCAAAATATCATTCAAGAGCTCACCCATATCAGAGATTACAACCATTTCTGCCAGTGGATAGAGTACTACAGAGAAAAACACCTTCTCCCCAATGATGATTCGACTGTAGTGCATGTCAAATGGACTGAGCAAACGGAGCTGATCCTATCAGATCAATGCTACAATATCTGCGATGGCAAGCTCATCACCTATCAAGGAGCCTGTGATGATCAGGATAGGAGCTGCGCACCAGCTTCTATCGATCACTCGCCCGAGAAATCTATCAATCACACGCAGGACGAGTCAGAAGCTAGCAGCGTCGCAGCATCTACACCACCTCACGCTCCGCAAGGCAGCGCGCAGAAGCAGGAGAGATCTCGACACGACAGCGAGCCTACGCAGAACGCAAAGCGACTCATCGAGGGCTTCGACAAGGCCATCACCATCCACGGAGCAATCAGAGACCGAATCCTTGATTCAGGAGTATACTTTTTCCAAAAAGATTCCAAAGTGCCCTTTTCGCGCTGTGGCAGCTCTAGCATTGTATACCCTTACAAAGTCGAAAATGCCGAATGCTACGCCATCAGGTGTTCGCACACTCCCATCAATGATGCGCAAGCGAGATACAACATCATTTCGCAGCAAATCCGACTACTCAAGCTCCCCTACTTTGTAGAGTGTGATTATGTAGCTAATGGCATCATGACTGATGCCTTGCACCCCATTGTCAGAATGACGTGGGTGAACCCCCCTAACTTAAAAAACTTCATCTTAAAGAATCACACAAACAAGAAATTGTTAGCAACCCTTTTGGAAAATTTTCTCCAGATGCAATGCAAACTTCACTCCTTGAATATCTCTCACGGAGATCTACAGTATGACAACATCAGGGTAAATGATCAAGGAGAGATCGTACTAGTAGACTATGACTCCATGTACATGGACGAGCTCGCTTCCTTCCCGAATGAAATCACGGGTAACCCCGCATTCCAACACAGCAGTCGAATAGCCACGCCTTATCCATCCCCAAAAGCTGACTACTTCTCAGAACTCGTCATCTATACGGTGATTAGCTTAGCGATAGAATCGCCGCCCGTATCCGAATTGCAGCAACTTGAGCCTATTTTTGACCCCTTGGAGTTAAATAAAGCATCAGGTTGCGCCAACTACAAACAAATCATCCAGGGCTCAAGCAAGCTGAGCTTCTTGATAGATCAGCTGCGCGCGGCCACTGAAGTGGCACACTTCGAAGATCTGCACGCTCTGGAAAAAATTCTCCTTGGCCGAACACATACCACGACATAAACAACATACCCCCTTTTTCAAGAACTCTGCAAGGAGAACTCAAGAGAGCTTCCGAAATATCGCTATTCTAAATATAAATGCGCACAGCAGTGCTTCTAGGCGCGTCATAGGAGGATGCTTCTTCTGGATTACTCCCGATTTATCCTTTCCAGACCCACTGGAGGCATCATTTATGAACGATACAGCTCAGAGATCATCTCTACATCTTGGCTCAGGAAGTACGGTGAAGCTCTATCTTAATCTCTAAAAGAAGCCTCTGAACTCTCATGATTCTAAATAAGAAAAAATAAAAATCACTTCACGAGACATCTTGAGCGTGTTTCTCGGCTGGATTTTCCTCGAATGACCATCCCAGAAGACACTCTGAACCATCATATATAAAAATCATCTCAAAATTTTGTCTCGTGAGAAATGAGAAGCCCCTAGACCTACATCAGCTAAAGCGTATGCGCTTTCATTTAATATCAATTACATATAAAACAACTATTCAAGAATCATGACCAGCATTAAGGACTATACTGACTTTATTGTACTCCCAGACCGCATTAAGGATCCCTTACTCAAAGGAGCCACGGTGAAGATGCTGCCCAACGGCCTCTTTCCATGGAGAGAAACAGGCGGATTTTGCGTCGTCTTCCATCTCACGGCAAAGACAGGCAGGCAATACGCCGTGCGCTGTTGGCACTCGGATATTGATCTTGCACAAAATCGCTGCCGAGAGATTTCGAAGAAAATACATGATGCCAAGCTGCCCTACTTTGTACATTTCGACTATGTGGATAAAGCCTTGCTTGTCAGCGATGGTTTGGTACCTTTTGTCAGGATGGAATGGGTCGACGCGCTGGATCTCAAAGCCTATATAATCGCCAACAAAGCCACCCCAGGCAAGATCAGAAAGCTCGCTGAGAACTTCGCCAAAATGTGCCGCGATTTGCATCGCAAAAAGATCTCGCACGGTGACCTGCATCATGACAATATCATGGTCAAGGAGAACGGAGACATCATACTGCTGGACTATGACTCCATCTACCACCCCTCTATGGGTAAGGTCACCGCCCTCGTCCAAGGAAAAAGAGACTACCAGCATCCGAGCAGGAAAAATGCCCCTTACGCATCAGTCAACATTGATGCGTTCTCCGAGCTGATCATCTACACCTCGTTATTGTATCTTGCGGAAAAGCCTAGCGCCATTAATGATCATTTTAAAGCGACGGATTACCTTGTATTTAGCGAAAGTGATTTCGCGAACTTTCGCACGACGAATATTTTCAAAGAGCTCTCTTCACTCTCTGATACGATGCGCTTTTGGGTCGAGAGCATTGCGAAGAGTCTAGACATCGTATCACTAGATGCGCTGCCTAACCTCGAGCAAGTATTAATCAGCAAACAACATGTCTCTTGGCAAGCGCATACAAAATTGTGGCTCTTGGATCAGCAAAAGTCGCCTAGTATGAATCGCGCGGCCTTCATCATATCGTGTGTAGTGGCGTATCTGCTTTTTTTAGGGGCACTCAAGTCGGTGCAGCATTTCTTTACTATCGAAGAATCTATGCTCAGGATCTCCAACTTAGCAATTCAACTGATTTTTTCTTTCTCAATGGCTTGCATCGTTACGGCACGGCTGCGCAACATAGGACTGCTCCTTCAATATAAATACTACGCCGCAGGATTTCTCCTCTATCTCATCTTCTATCTGGTACTTACTATGGTAGACACAGGGATAGGACTGACGCCCATCATCACCACCCTTGTCATACTGGGTCTCATTTGCGTCCTCATTCCATCGCGCTGCATCGCGCTAATCAGGTAGGCGAATCGCTTCACGAGGCAGCTTTTGAGCGTTTTTAGGCTGCGTTTTTCGCGAATTTTCGTCACAGAGGACACTCTGAGCCATCAATTCGTGACAAATTGCACGACAATTTGAGACCAGAGCCCCCCCACGACACCTCGTGGGGGATAAGCGACGGGAAATCCAGCTCTAAAATCATCTCAAAATCTTGGCTCGCGAGACAAGCCCCCTATAGAATGAGCCCTCCTTTTTAGTAGGAGAGCTCCACGCAGGCGCGAGGCAGCTGGGCTATCATCTGACTAGCAGAGATTGCGCTCACCAGCCCCGCCTGCACCTGCGCGCGCTCGGCGGCCGCACCACAGACCCATGCCCCGCAGGCAGCGGCATGGAGCAAATCGGTACCCTGAGCACAGAGCGAGGCGATGCAGCCCGCCAGTGCATCCCCCTGCCCTCCATTCGCCATAAAGGGGCCGCCCGTGGCATTGTAATAGATAGACTCGCGCGAGGCGATGATGCTGCGCGCGCCCTTCAGGAGGACGGCGGCCTCATGCTTGCTGAGGAATTGCTCGACCCACTTCAGGCGTGAGTCGGGCATCTTCCCTATCAGGCGCGCCATCTCACCTGGGTGGGGCGTGAGCAGCACCTGAGCGGGGAGCGTCCAGCCCTGAACGGCGGCGAGATTGATCCCATCGGCATCGAGTACTACGGGGCAGCTGGGGGAGCTGACGAATTGCGCCAATCGCTGCTGGAGCTCCTCGGCAGGCGTGCCAAGCCCCGGACCGATGAGCGCGCAGTCATAGCGTCCATTGAAAAAAGCCTCGCCATCGCCTAGCGGCTGCACCATGATCTCGGGGCGCACGCGAGCAGCGAGGATATCGTAGGCCTCATCGCGGCAGTACAGCGTGACGAGTCCTGCCCCCACCGCCTGCGCCGCCTCGGCGGCTATCTGCGCGGCACCGATGTAGCCACGGCTGCCTGCGACGATGGCGACATGACCTTGGCGGTTCTTGTAGGTATCATAGCCACGGCGTGGCAACCATGCGCGGATGAGGTCGGGCTCGAGTACGGAGGTGGATTGCTCCTCGAACTCAATCTCGGGCATCTCAATGGCGATGATGCGTCCTGTGAAGGCTGTGCCTGCGTCGGATAGCAGGCCGGGCTTCACACAGCCGATGCACATCGTCATGTCTGCCTGCACGGCAAGCTCGGGGGTGGTATCAGCGTCACAATCCATCCCGCTGGGGATGTCGACGGCGACAATACGCGCCGTGGGGAATCGCTGGCGCAGCGCGTTCATCTCAGCGACGAACTCGCGGTAGATGGGGCGTAGTGCCTCTCCTGCCCCCGTGCCGAGCAGACCGTCGATGATGAGGATACGCTCATGCCCTGAGAAGTCGGGGAGCTCCTCGGTGAAGTCCTCTAGCAAATCGTATTGGTGCTTTGCCTCATAGGTGAGACGACCCACCTGCCGCAGCGTCGTGGGCAGCTTCATCTGAGCCGCCCAGCCGAGGGCGTCGCCTGCGTTGTTCCCCGTCCCTGCATAGACCACGACGTGGGTGAATGCACCCGCATAGGGGGAGCTCTCCCAAGCGCGCACCATGCGTGTGATCACACGGTTCATGAGCTCGAGCGAATTCGTTGACGATCGGCGGAACAGCGCGTGCTCGGACTGACGTATATGAGTAGAGGGGGAGATCTGCATCCTGTGATGATAGCACAGGCTCAGCGGGTACTAAAGGAGAAAATGAGGCAT
>CAYJLP010000040.1:0-16629 GCA_964371115.1 uncultured Akkermansia sp.
AGTCCCCGAAGGGGCAGTCGCGTAGCGACTGTTATGCCGAATTGCGACTTGATGGGCTCCATCTAATCAAGTACGCAGACCGTGTTTACTTCATTAAGGGGGCTTCTCTTATTTTCTCGCGAGGTAAGATTTTGAGATGATTTTAGAGCTGGATTTTTCACGAATTGATGGCTCAGAGTGTCCTCTGAGACGAAAATTCGGGGAAAATCCAGCCTAAAAGCACTCAAAAGCTGCCTCGTGAAGCGTTTTTCTGAATTTTCTTATTTAGAATGACGAGAATTTAGAAGCTCCCTATATATGTAACTTAGAAGCTGAATCGATAGCCCAGCGTCGCATTCACATTCGTGTAGTCGCCGCCTCGCATCTCTATATTGCTCTGAGCGAAGATGGAGCTCTGATCGGAGAGCGTGTAGCCCGCGCCGAGGCCGAGCTCGACACCCACCGCAGCAGGGTCAGCCCCCTTGACTCGCTCTGTATTGGAGGTATTGACAAAGCCCACATCGGCATCCACCTGCCTATCTCCACCATCGAAGCGCACAAGCGCGTATCCTGAGATGCTCAGCGCGCTGGTGACCTGCTGACGGTAGCGCGCACCGACGCCCGCGCTCATGTAGGTATTGGACTGCTCAGCGACGCGCAGAGCCGCATCGCTGCCCGTCTCATTGTAGGCATCCAGACTGGTTGAGACGAGGGTGAGGTTGACGATGGGCTCGATCACCTGGCGACGGTCCTCCGAGAGCGCGATCTCATAGCCGAGCTCATACATGAGGCCCAGCGCGTAGCCATCCGTATCACCCTGCGTCTGATAGCTACCACCTGCATAGCTCACGCGGCGGCTCAGATTCGCATCGAGCAGACCGAGCGTCGCGACAAAGCGATGCTGCCACGCGCGCTGCTTGTAGCTCGCGGCTACTGCCAGATAGTAGCCGTCGAGATCACCTGACGCATGCTCGACACTATCCGCATGCAGATCACCATAGAGCGCGGTGAAGCTCGCCGTGAGCTCCACCTGCTCGCTAATAGCCCAGTCAGCACCGACGCTACCGCCCCATGTATCCAGATCATAGCCTGCCATCGTGCCATCTGAGCTCATGTCGGAGAAGTTCCCCTCGGCCGTGACCCATGCCACATGCGTACCGGGCTTCAGCCTAGCTGGGCTCTGATGGCGCAGAGCTTGCAGACGCCCCTCGACGCTCCCGATGGCAGCGGCTCCGAGGCTCGTGACACCAGCACCTGCCACAGCTGCGGTGAGGCGCTCGACTGAGGCAGCATCACCTGCCGCAGCATAGGTGGAGAGAGAGGCGAGCACAGCATGCAGGTCACCGCTGCTGGGATTGACATGCGAGAGCAGTCTCGCTCCCGCTGTTGAGTTCGCACTCGTCGTCTCATACTGCTGCACGACAGGAGGCACCGGGATTGTAGAGCCTGAGTAATCGCCAATGATGCTATACATCATGCTCGCCTCATCCCAGAAGAGCTCATATCCAGAAGAGGCTAAATCAACGTCATTAATCTGCAGTGCTGCCTCGATACTCGCGTGCATCGCGCTATCTCCTAGGCTGCTAACTTGCAAAAACGCTAGCTGAAAGTCCTCAACAGCATCATCACCATACAGGTTAATGGAGATAATCGCCCCCTCATCTAGAGTCAATGAGCTGCCCTGGTCGAGCTTGATGCCCGTAAAGCCATAGCTGGAGGTGTCGCTATTGACCTTGAGACGACTATCGTCAGAGATGGTCAAGTCAGCCCCCGACTTCAGTCGCAAAATAGCTTGATTGTTTAATACGATAGATGAGCGATTCGATACCGTTGCGGCATAGTCGATGGAGGCATCAATCGCGTCTTTACTGATATAGAGATTCGCTCTTCCACTTGCCATTCCGAGATCGGCAATAGAGCCATCAGGGGCAATGACGCGCTCATACTGACTGGGATTAAAATCCGTGGCACCTGTGAGGTCAGCCCCACGTAGGTCTAGGTCTCGCAGATTAGCACCCGTGAAAACGCCCCTACTCAGATCAGCTCGACGTAGGTCAGAATCTGTTATCGAAGAATACGAGAAATCTGCACCACTTAGATTCGCCTCTTGGAAGTCTGTATATTCAAATCCACCGTACGAGAAATTAAAGTCTGCAAACTCACAACTGCTGAAGTCGTAGTCCTCCCAAGAGATTCCCGACAGATTCTTGTCCTTATAACTCTTCGTTTGACTCAGAGCATCAAAGCTTATACCGACATCATCAGGAGAGCTAGTATCCACGATAGCAAAGTACCCTCCCGTGATGACCGCATCGGTAAAATCAGCATTGGTCAAGTTCGTACTTCTGAACTGCACATCGGTGAGATCCGCGTTCTTAAAACTCACATCGCTTAAGTTTGTATACTGGAAGACTGCGCCCTGCAGCGTGCTTGCACTGAAATCAAATCCCGCTATATCAGACATACTAAATTCGCACGAGCTGTAGTCCTTATTTCCTTGATATGTCGCCGTGCTCTTGAGCATGTCAGTTGTGAAAAAACTATCCTGACTCTGTACGTTCATCACTCTGGAAAATCTAGTACCTGTGATAATAGCATCAGTGAGATTAGCCCCAGTAAAATCACTTTGTGTTACCACGGTGTCCTTGAGATTAGCTCCAGTGAGATTGCATCCCGTAAAATCAGAGTTAATAAAGGTAGCTTTAGTTAAATCAGCGCTGCTTAGATCCACGCCTGAGAAGTTGGCATTGAAGGCTGTGGCACTAATCCAAGAGGAGTTCACATAGCTCTCACCTCTAAAGTCCGTACCTGACTGAAAAGAGATTTTGTCATAATTTCCATTGTCAGCTGCGCGGATCGTCGATGAGAGAGAAAGAGCGCCTATCGTCGATAGACTAGCAAGAAGCGCTCTACGGAGTGGGAGATGGAGGTGTAATTTCATCTGTGTATTTTGGTTAGTTGTTCGAGAATAGTCCAAAAAGGCAAGAAGAGTGCTCTCTGAACTTACCTACTACATATATACGATAATTCGGCAAATGTCAATTTTTGTTTGATTATCAGTATCTAATAAATTATCATCCCCATCAAAACAGACACGCCTAGTTGCTCGCAGGACAGCCTAGACTCGCGAGCAGCTGCGTGAGCGATAAATAACAAGAAAATCATGTCCTACACGTCCTGCTAGAGCGATGCAAAAAACGCCCCGTGACTGGAGGGAGAAAGTTAGAATTTTATTTCCTTTTCTGCGATATACACTCACTATCTAATAATTATATTTTACATATAATACAAAGCTTATGTTAGATTCGTAAAGATAATTTAACAATGTATAATTCATTGATAATCTGCAAAAAGAAAACAGGTAAACTGAGGTGTTTTTTCCTTGTGCAGCTTCTAAAAGTATGTAAAAATGCGCCCGAAATAGCAACAGAGCACCACTCTACAATCATGAGAATCCAACCCCTCCAGCAACGATTCACTCAATCTATACTCAGCCCAGTATCTGTTATACTGTGCACGGTAGCAGCAAGCAGCTCTATGAGTTTCGGACTTGATGCAACCAAATTATCACCCATCAACAAATTAGAAAGCAACTCAACACTTACACTAGACTCAATCACTGCCGAAGAAGGAACGGTGTTAGTCAATAATGAATTTGCCATCGGCCAGCTACTATTGGGTACATCGACGTCCCCAATTCAGGTCGGCACCCTAACAGGCGGACTACTCGATACCACGCTTGATAGTGACACCAGCATCAATGTCACCAACACGGACGGACAGAATGATGTCCTCACCACCGATGACCGTGGGGGCGCGATCGCCCTCTATGCGAGCTACGCCACATTGGGGAGCATCGACGGGACGCTCAACGCCACGAGCTATGGGCAGACACATGGCATCAGTCTCGTGGAAAGTAGCATCACGAGCTTCACGGGTACGATGAATGTCATCGAGCTTGAATCGGTGCCTATGCCTACTATTGTCAATAATCAAACAACAACTGGTATCCTGCTCAAGCAGAACTCCCGCATCGACGCGCTGGGAGGGACGACCAATGTCTCCAGCTATCAAGCAGCGATAGGGGTCGAAATCAATGGAAATTCGAGCGTGGACACCATTAGCGGTACCGTCAATGCATCCTCGGAAACGAAAGAGGTGAAGGGGGTCTATTTCTCCACCTCCAACAGTCACACCGCCTTTGACAACGCGAACATCACTGTTGTTACGAATAGTCAATCCTCCTCGGCAACGGGCATAGACTTCAGCGGTACCACGTCGGGAACCATAACAGCTGATATCCATGCAAATGTATCGGTGACGGGGAAGTCTGGTCAGCTCTCATGGATCATCGCCAAAACCACCACCGATACACTAGGAACCATCTCTGGTACCTATTACCTAGAATCTGTCCTCAGCGACATAAGTGAAGGCACGGACTACAGCGTCGGCTATGTCGCTGGTATTGAGGCACCTGGCACCTTCTCCACCGTTGGATTCAGAAACTCGGAAACACGATCCTCTGAGGGACTCACGATCAACTGGGACGATGTCTCCATGACGGTCAATCGACACTTGGGTCTAGCTGGTGGCCTGGTCTTGGTCGACAATGTATCTGATATCACGATTGGGGCGGGTAGCTCTGTAACGGGTATTGTCGGCCTAGGCGGTGCCCTGGGCGCTTGGGTCAATGGCTCAAGCATGGATAATATCGAAGGAACCATCAGCGGCTATGGTGCGGGATCGACTGCCACGGGGATGCCAGCGACGATCGTCACAGGTCTACTCACCACAGGTCACTCGGCGGCTAACGGTGTTGAGATCAATCAGTCAGAAGCTAACTCGACCATAGGCGACATCTCGGGTACGATATCTGCGACCATTGGTGCCAATGGGCGCGCCACAGCACTCGTGATCGGACACACCGATTTGATACGCCAAGGTAGCATTTGGTCCAAACCTCATGTCTACAAAGAAGTCTCGTATGAATCCACCATCGGTACGATCAGTGGTAACATTATCGCTAATTCTCTGACTAATGACAGAGTAGAGGTGATCGGTATACAAGACATCGCTGATAGAACGATCCAGTTTGCCAATGGAGCTACCGTCAGTGCGACAGTCAATAGTAATAACAAACTCGCGGAGTTCGGAACGGCGATGCTCAATACCAACAACGGCATCAAGGTCTCCTCATCCGCGCTCAGCACAGCAGGTAGCGTCAACATCGTCGGTGATCTCAACGCAGGCGCGCAGATCCTCCAATTTGAGCAAGGCCGCTACAACGTCGAGTCGCACAACTGGACGGCGAATGGAGAAAAGGCTGGGGCGGCTGATCAAATGGGAGGGGTCATCGTGGGTAAGGGGAGGGAGACAGCAGGTGATCTCTCGACGGCCTATCAGACCAGTCGGGTGAATCTCGTCGATATGGTCAGCAGCAGCTCGGCCGTCGACGACTTCAGCCGGAACACCACACTGGCCACCTCCACGCTCAGCTTCTACACGAACAACGCGAGTGATTCTTCGCAGATCTATGTAGGCAGCGGCAGAGGTCTTGAGTTTGACGGGCTCGAGATCGTCAAAGTCTATCTTACGGGGAGTGAGGCGGACTACACCAGCCGACTCTACTTTGTCGATGCGCTCAATGCGGCCACCTTCGACGAGGACAATACGGGCATCACCTACCATATCTACTTTGACGACAGCACGACGGCGCACACGCAGCATGACAGTTTCAAGATTGTCCATGATAGCACAGGCATCTACCTCCACATCCCTGAGCCTAGCACTGCGACGCTGAGCCTGCTAGCCCTGAGCGGACTGCTCGCACGACGCCGTCGTCGTTGTGTCTAAGATCCAGCTACCCTATCATACCCCTTTCATTCCCTCGTTCTCTTTGAGAACGGGGGATTTTTTTTGCCCCAGCGATGCAACCATCCCCTGTTATCGCCTTTGTCCTCTTGTTAGCCTGTTTGATAAGAGCTTGTTTACGTATTAGATACCATTCTATTGATAAGAGGACATACTTCGCAAAACCGCAAACAAAAACAGTATTCCCCCCACAAGAGAAACAATTCAATTGAGAGATTATATATATAATACACCCAATTCCGACATCATAAAATCAATGCTTAGCGAATTTTTCTCACCACGCGACGAAAGAAGAAAAACGGCTCAATCAAAGAAGATCTGTATAACTTTAATGATATATTCCTCTCAAGCATTTCTGAATACATCTCTCATCAAGACTACATTTTAACATGCTATCAACAAAGATTCTAACGAAATGCCGAAGCTCTTCTTAGATTAGAATATTTTTAACTAAAAAAAGCCGACACCTCAAAACAATCAAAAATACTAATGTAATACATATGAAAAATAACAAAAATATACACCCTCCCTTCAGTATTGACTTTGAGCAAAAAAGAGATATATTCCCCTCGGCTTGCAAATACCCTTAACAAAAAATTACAAGCTACCCAACCCAATGAAAATACATACAAGCAATTATAGAGCTACTCAGCTCTTTTCCGCTATTGCACTTGCTCTCCTCACGGCGCAGACAGCGTACGCAACAACGCAAACCGCTAACACGACGTCAGAGAGCGCCGAGGGAGAAGACGGAAGTATCCCTCACACCGATCCTTACATCATCAATAGCCTCAGCGCGGGCGAGACGATATCAACAGAGCTGAAATACACTCAGGCGAATGCAGTCGACGCAGAAGGTAACCCCGGTATCAGTCTCAAGGATCGCTACCTCGTCGGCGTAGGCGTCTCTGAGGATATCACAGGAGATCTCTTCGGCGAAGATGGAAGCATCAGTATCAGCAACGATAGAGACTCATCGGGCACGATCGCCGTCGGTATCGGTGGAGCCCAGATCGACTCTATAGACGGTGATATCACGGCCTCGGGCGTTTACGAAGTGCGTGGCCTGGGCTTCTCTGGAGAGAAGTTCGCCCCCTCAGGCACAGGGAGCTCGATAGGGACCTACACGGGCACGATCAACGTCAGCACCACCGCTGGCTCTGCGACTGGCATTGATGCCGAATATGGCAGCCTTGGCAAGGTAGATGGTGCCCATATCAGCGTCTCAGCAACACACGGAGGCGATGTGACAGGGATCAGCGTGGCAGCAGGTGCTACCGTGGGCAAATCAGGAGGTATCCATGCCCATATCTCCACGACGTCTGCTGGCGGTGCGTCCTTCATCTATGCAGAAGATCCCAGCACACTTGGAGTGATCTCTGGGAATTTTACGATGAACACCAACAATAGTTACACGACTGATTCTTGGATCCTGAACAATACGTTCAGCGCAGGATATGTCGTCGGCTATGATAAAAGTGCAACTTCTAGTAGCGTTGGATTCGCCACGACACGCGAAAATCCAATCGAGGGAGGTATGCCTGAAAACATCAGCGACTCGCTCGGATTCCTCATCGACTGGTCGAATACCAGCATGACGATCCACCGCAACTACGGACTTGCAGCAGGTGCCGCAGTCTTCGATCGCTCGGGCGAGGACTTTGGCGCAGAGATGACCGCTCTGTTCCAGCAAACCACCTTTGGCGCGGGCTGTGAGTTCAACATCTCCGTCACCTCAGGCATGGCAGCAGGCGCATGGATCAATGGCGTCGACGTGAGCCTAGGAGCTCTCCTAGGTACCATCAATGCCACAGCCGATACAGGGAGCGCCGTGGGCATCTTCACGACGGGTACCGATTTGCTCAATTCGGCACTCGTCACCCAGAGCACGTTGGATACAAAGCTCGGACACATCTCGGGCAATATCAACGCCACTGTCAAGAGTGCCGCGGTAAACAACAAAGCCATCGGCCTCCAGCTGGGCAATGTCGGCAGTGAGGAGTACAATACGACCGTCGAGAAGCTCTCCGGTAACATCACCGCATCCATGCACAATGTCAGTGCTACAAGTAACGCCCCCACAGAATTCCGCTACGACGGCTCCAGCGTACTCGATACCGATACCATCACCGCGGGCATCATCGACCTCGGACGCCAGACGCTCAATTTCAATGCTGATGCCAGCCCTGAAGATGGAGACGCCGCAGGCAGCTCCGTGCGCGCCCTCGTCTACAGCGACAGTGGCAAGACCCTTACCGACTATGGTCAGGCCATCGCCACCCTCAAGGGAGGTATCACGGTCAACTCCATCGGCAAAACCAACAACGCCATCACCTTCGAGGGCAACCTCACAGCCGGTGAGCTGGGCGATCAGAGCATCACCTTCCAGAGCGGACGCTACAACGTCATCTCTGAGGTGTGGAATGCCCACGCAGGCATCACCTTCGGCACGAAGGCTAACACAGCCGAGGGACTCCACGACGTCGCCCGCGTCACGCTCAGCGACATTGCAGAGACAGTCGGAACCACCACCACCCTCTACGCTTCGACGCTCAACTTCACCGCCAACAACAACGACTCGACCTCACAGCTCCTCATCGCCGCAGGGCATGATCTGGATCTGTCAGGTCTCACTGAGGTGAACATCTACCTCACAGGCTCAGAAGAAAGCTACGATGGCCCTCTCTACTTCGTCGATGCGCGTCAAGCCATCAACTTTGAGCTAGGCGATGAAGACATGGTCTACAACATCTACTTCAACGGTAGCACGACAGCCTACGAGCAGCACGACAGTTTCAAAATCGTCCACGATGAGACAGGTATCTACCTCCACGTCCCTGAGCCCACTACGGTGACGCTGAGTTTCCTCGCCCTCACGGGGCTCATCGCGCGCCGCCGCCGCCAGGCCTAGGCATCCCGTCCCCCCTCCCGCCTCATGGCACGTCATCCCTCGCTCTCACGGAGAGCGGGGGATTTTCCTCACCTTGGCCAGCCTTCGTGCTCATGCAACGCAACTCTTGACCTCAGGGGAGAATTGTGGCAAGATAGCATCTCATACAGCCTCCTTTCTTATATCGTGTTTAGAATCTGCAAATCTATAGAACTTGAGAGCGGTCACCTCCTCTCCAAGCATCCTGGCAAGTGCCAATTCCCCCATGGTCACACACGCAGCGTCGAGCTCGTCTTCGTCGCAGATTCCCTCGATGACAACGACATGGTGCTCGACTTCAAAGCGGTGAAGCAGATGATGGGCAACTTCCTCGATAGCTTTGACCACGCGCTGTGTATGAACACGCAAGATGCGAACTACGAGACATTCCGCGCCATCTACGGCGAGCAGATCATCCCCTTTGAGGGCATGGATCCCAGCAGCGAGCGCATGGCGGAGCGAGTGTTCCTCTACGCGCGAGACGCACTCGCGCGCGCCGCCGCAGGAGAGCTCAGCTACCCCGTACGCGACAGCGTGCGCCTCGAGCGCGTGCGCGTATGGGAGACGAGCTCCTCATGGGCAGAATACAGCGAGTAGACCGCGAGACCATGACTCATCGCCTCCAGGAGAGAATGCGCCAGCAGCTCGCCGAGCTCGCCGAGCGTGGCAACCAGCGCCAGCTACGCTCGATGCGCAGCGAGGGGCGCTATCTCCATCTCGAGGGCAGACGCTACCTCAACCTCTCGTCCAACGACTACCTCGGCCTCTCCCACTCCCCCTACAGCCAGCTCGACCTCGGCGCGTATTGGGACATAGCCCCCGAGCGCTACCTCCACGGCAATCCCTCCTCACGCCTCATGACGGGCAACAGCCCCGAGTACGCCCTGCTGGAGGACGAGCTCGCCGCCCTCTTCCCCGACAAGCAAGCCCTCGTACTCAGCTCAGGCTACATGGCCAACATCGGCATCGTCTCAGGACTCGCTCAGGCGGGCGATCTCATCCTCGCCGACAAGCTCGTGCACGCCAGTCTCATCGACGGGCTGCGCCTCAGTGCCGCCGACTTCAAGCGATTCGCCCACAATGATATCGCACAGCTCGAGAGACTGCTCCAGCGTCACGCCTCCCATCAGGGGCAGATCTGGGTGCTCGTCGAGTCCATCTACAGTATGGATGGCGACATCGCCCCTCTGCGCGAGATCGCAGCTCTCAAGGAGCAATACGACTTTGCCCTCATCGTTGATGAGGCGCATAGCGTCGGCGTGCGAGGAGCGCAGGGACAGGGGCTATGCGCTGAGTACGAACTGCTCGATCAGGTGGATGTGCTCATGATGACCTTTGGCAAGGCCTTCGCCGGCGCGGGCGCGGCCGTGCTCTGCGCGCCGCTGATGCGCGAGTACCTCATCAACAAGATGCGCCCGCTCATCTTCTCCACCGCACTCCCTCCCATCACCTTATTGTGGAATGCCATGCTGCTGCGCGAGTGCCGCAGCGACTCGCTGCATGAGCGAGAGCCCGCGATCTACCCGCGCCTATCCGAGCGACGTACCCACCTGCGCGCGCTCCAGCTAGCCCTCGGCGACGCGCTCCAGCGCGACATCCCCTCCAGCATCGTGCCCCTCCATGCAGGGAGCAACGAGCGCGCCCTCGCCCTCGCCGCCGCCGCACAGGAGGCGGGCTACTGGGTCACCGCCATCCGTCCTCCCACCGTGCCTGAGGGACAAGCGCGCCTGCGCCTGAGCCTGCATGCGGGCATGACCCATCAAGACATCCATCACATCGCTGAATTATGCAAGAAACTTGGTTAAAACAAGACGGTGCGCAAGACCTCGTCATCTTCATCCTCGGCTGGGCCGCCACGCCCAACGCCGTGCAGCACATAGCCACAACTGGCTGCGACATCTTCTGCGTGGACGACTACCGCGAGATGCATGCACTGCGCGCCGAGGATTTTTCCAGTTACAGACGCATCTACCTCTTTGCCTGGTCCTTTGGCGTCTGGGTCGCCGAGCAGATCGCCACAGAGCTGCCCCTCTACAAAGCCATCGCGCTCAATGGTACGCCGCTGCCCGTCGACGACCGCTACGGCATGCGCCTACGCGTCGTGCAGCGCACCATGCAGGGTCTCGCCAAGGCGGGGATGAATCCCTTCAACGAGAAGACCTACGGCACCGTCCGCGCCATCCCCGAGGGACCTTTTGAAGACCGCAGCATCGAGGCAAAGATTGATGAGCTCCAGCTGCTCGCCGAGCGTAGCAAGGGCACCGAGCTCGACGCGTGCCGCATCCCATGGACGCAGGCCTACATCGCGGACAAAGACGAGATCTTCCCCCCGCAGAAGATGTGGGACTACTGGCAGATGCGCGGACTCGGTGTCGGCTTTGAGAGCTACCACTACCCCTTTAGCGATCCCGCCATCGTGCTCGATCACCTCGACCCATGAGCCATGAGTCAAAGCTAATGACCTGTTGGGACAAGAATATCGTCGCGCAGCGATTCGCTCGCCACTACAGCGAGTACCACAAGTGCGCCACGGTGCAGCGCGCCATCGCCGCCGAGCTCGCCGCCCTGCTCGCGCAGAGCTGCCCAGAGCTCGCACCCGCGCGCGGGATGGAGATAGGCATAGGCACGGGCTTCTTGTCCTGCGAGCTCGCGCGCCTCTACCCCGAGGCCTACTGGTACTACAACGACATCACGCCGCAGGCCTTTGACTGGATACCCGCGCAGGTGAGGAGCTTTGAATGCCTGCTCGGCGACGCCGAGGGACTCGCGCTGCCCGAGGAGCTCCAGCTACTCGCGACGGCATCGACCGTGCAGTGGTTCGAGGATCTCGCGGGCTTCTTCACCCGCGCGCGCGAGGCGATGGATGAGCGAGGAGTAATGGCACTGAGCAGCTTTGGCACACAGCACATGCACGAGCTACGTGAGATCACAGGCGCGGGGCTCGTCTACCACACGCGCAAGCAGATGGCGGAGCTACTCCACCGCTGCGGCTGGGAGCTGCTCTCGAGTGAGGAATGGGTCGAGCAGCTCTACTTTGACACAGGTCGCGGCGTGCTCGAGCACCTGCGCCAGACAGGGGTGAATGGACTCACCACCCACCCCTGGACACCACGACGCCTCGCGGGCTTTCACGCCAATTACAAAAAATATTTTGCCGATGCCGAGGGAAAACTCCCGCTCTCCTACCACCCGCTGCTCCTCATTGCGCGCGCCCGCTAGTCGTGCGTATCTAAGGGGAAATAGCGATCCAGATCGCGCAAATGCCAGACCATCATCTGCTCCATACAGGTACCAGTCACAGCAGGCCACATACTGCCCTCTTGGTGCGAGACGATCTGCCCGCAGGTATCGAGGTAGGTAAAGAAGCTATGCTCACTTATCGAGGACATCTCCTTGACATATTAACGGAAATACTGCTCGCAACGCTGGTTTAATTTCTTGATCATTTGATCAGGCAATGGCGTGCGAACAATCTGCTCCAGCTGCGCACGCGTCATCGAGATCCCTTCCTCCTCTGAGCTGGCACGACTCATGGAGAACATCGCGAAAGCAACAACGCTTATACAAAAAAATCTATTCTCAGTACGGAACATACAACAAGATGTAAGAATTATACAGAGATAATGACAATCCGAAGCAAGAGTGTTCTTAGCGATCCGTTGGCACACGTGACGAGGGGTAGCTGCTCATTTCAATCGAGGCATCACGCATCCTCTTTGGACAAGCGGGAACAGAGTTAGGTTCGTAAGAGATGGATTCGAGCTTATAGGGCGCGCCTTCCTTTTCGGCTACGCCGATGACGAGTAGCGTGTCTTTGCCATTCGCCAGCTGAGCGGTGTGCATGCGTCGCGGCTTCTTGTCGGGAAAGAGCAATTGCCTGTCGCCTTCATTCAGAGATACTGTCTGGGGATGACTTTTGAGCAGCGCAAGAGCCATTTCATAAGGCATGCCCACCCAGATGCTGTGTTTTTCATCGGCGGAAGGAGGTTGGGTATCTCCTGAGGCGGCGTTGGAATTGAAAGCCGAGGCAGAGACAAATAAGGCGAGAGACATGAGGTATAGAAATTTCTCCGAAGGAACCATAACACTCACCTGGGGAGGTAGAGCGTCACGAGTGGCTCCTGGACGGCAAAGAGTGCCTCGCGACGCTCGGGCGTATCGTCGAGGTAGCCATGCAGATGCACGAGACCATGCACGAGGTAGCGAAAGAGCTCCTCTCTCTCGCAGAGTCCGTGCTGCGCGGCATAATGCCTCGCTGTGTCGACACTCACAAAGATCTCTCCATGGTGAAAGGTGATGACATCTGTCGCCGTCGGATCGTCCAAGAACTCACCGTGCACCTGCGCGATGGTCTCATCATCGACGAGGTTGAGCTCGATGAGTGGCAGCTGCGAGAGGACGTGGTCAGGTCCCTTCGCCGCCTCGAGGAGATCGGGGAGCAGCGCTTCCAAGGCTGACTGGAGCGGGGCTAGATCCTGCTCCGTGACCCAGCTATCGTAGGCATGGAGGTAGAGCTCGAGCTGCGGGATCATGCGTCACCCCCCTCCTCTACGATCTCTTGAGCTGCTGCTTCACGCGCGGCGATCTTGCGACGCTTTGCCTCCGCACGTGCCTCTCGGAAAAAGCTCTGGAACTGCTCGAGACACTCCATCTCCAGCACCCCTGCTGTCACCTCGCAGCGATGATTGAGCGGAGGGTTCGAATCGAGCAAATTGATCCACCCGCCGCAGGCGCCTCCCTTCGGATCGCGTATGCCAAAGACGACACGATCGGGGCGGCAGTGCACCAGAGCCCCCGCACACATTGGGCAGGGTTCCTTCGTGACATAGACCGTGCAGCCCTCGAGCCGCCAGTCACCCACCGCGGCCTCAGCCGCCGTCAGCGCGAGCATCTCAGCATGCGCTGTCGCGTCCTTCAGCGTCTCCACCTGATTCCAACCGCGCGCGATCACGCGGCCTTCCTTCACAATCACGCAGCCGCAGGGCACCTCGGTAGCAGCGCGCGCCTTCTCCGCCTCGTGCATCGCGAGCTGCATGTAGCGCTCATCGTCCGTCATCATCTCTGAAAACATCTCTGAAAAAAAATCGCCGCACTCTAGAAAAGCACGGCGAGTTGTAAAATGATATCCGAGGTAGATTATTCACCACGCAGGGTGAAGCGAGGCTCGGTGTCGAGGATCTCCTGCAGCTCTGTCCAGCCATTGTCCGTCTGATTCTGGAACATCTGGAGATAGACGGAGACGACACCGGCGGGGTTCTTGTCAAAGAGCTCCGCGACAGCGGGCTTGAGCTTCTCTGCATCGAGGCTATCGGGGAGATCACCATCGACCATGCCGTGCCCATTGTGCTCAATACCCAGCGCGTTGAGGAACTCGACGAGCATGCCTTCTTGCTTGCGTACGAGCCAGACCTGGAGCAGGTGATCACCGATGGTCTCGGCGGGCTTCCAAGAGAGCATTTTCTTGAGCCATTCGAACTGATCGGTGACGGGCTTCTGCTTGACGAACTGAGGGCGCAGCTTCTTGAGCGCGGAGAGCTCATTGATGGCGGCGCGGTAGAGACCACGCTCCTGATTGCGCAGCCAGTCGAGGATGAGAGCTACCGTTTCTTCATCGGCACGCTGGAAGATAGTATATGAAGTCATATGTTGAATATAAAATTGTGCGACTAGTAAAGCATATTCCCCTCATTCTGTCTAGTCAAAGATAGCAGAAAGGCATTTTTTTACATACTCAGCGGGGAAATATCATGTGCAATCTCATCCGCGATCCATGGGGTCTGTGATCTTGATGACAGTCGCGGCGGGATGGAGCTTCAGCGCGCTGATGTCGATCTGGCTGCGATCCTCACCGCGCGTGACCTTGAGATCTCTCTCCGGGGCAAGCAGGGGCGTGACACGCGCCGCGGTCGAGAGGACGCGAGGCAGCTCGATGATGCCCTCCTTCGGCATCTCATAGACGATGAGATACAGTGTATCCTCACCCTTGCGCGTCACACGTCCCCAAGGGAACTCGGTGACAAAGGGGCTCGCCTGAGTCCCATAGATGGCCTCGCCATTGAGCTTCATCCACGCGCCGACAGTTTTAAAGATCTCAATACTTTTCTCCGGGATAGAGCCATCGGGCATGGGACCTATGTTGAGCAGATAGTTGCCACCGCGGCTGACGATATCGGTGAGGTCGCGGATGACCTGCTCAGGGCTGACCCATTTCTGATTGTAGTCGGAGTATCCCCAGCTGCCGTTGAGCGTGTTGCATACCTCCCAGTCGCCGTTCACGCCCTGCGCGGGGATGTAGTGCTCAGGCGTGGAGAAGTCGCCCATGTGGAGGGGTGTGGGCTTGAATCCATCGGATTTGAGATTGTTGCCAATGTAGTAGAGGCGGTTGTTCTGAATGACCTTCGGGTGGTGCTTGAAGAGCGTGCTCATGAGCTTGGTCGAGCCCCAGCCTCGGTCACCCTGATGCCCTGCGCTGCTGAAGTCCCACCAGATGATGTCGGCGGGATAGCGGCTCACGAGCCGCTCAAAGAGAGCGTGCAGGTGCTTTTTGTAGCGTTCGTGATTGCCAAACTCGCGGTGCCCTTCTTTTTGGGCATCCAAGTTTCCCTGAGGATAGGCGATCTGGCTATGGGTAGGATCGTAGTCGGGGTGATTCCAGTCGATGACGGAGAAGTAGTAGCCTGTCTTGAGCCCATGCTTCTTGGTCGCTTCTGCAAATTCCTTGACGATGTCGACGCCGTAGTGCGTGAGGCTATTAAAATTGCTGATATTCTTTGTATCATAGAGGTTGAATCCCTCGTGATGACGCGTGGTCATGACGATGTAGCCGCAGCCGCCTTCTTTCGCGAGCTCCACCCATTTCTCCGCATTGCCTTTTTTGTAGATGAACTTGGGGAAGGCCTCGCGCAGGTAGTGATGGGTACTAGCTCCCGAGTACTGCTGGATCCACTCGACGCAGCCCGTGTGCACCTTCCCCTTGATCTTGCCCGCCAGCCCTGAGTAGAGACCGTAGTGGACGAACATGCCAAACTTGGCATCGCGCCACCACTTCATGCGCTCCTCGCGGCTTTCGAGAGCCGATTCGGGGACGCCTACATCCGCAGTAGGAGCAGGAGCGGAGGGGGGAGGGGGCGTGCTGGGCATCGCATGGGCAGTCCCAAGGGAGAGGAGGAGGAGGGAGAAAATGGCAGATCTAGTCATTCTCCTATATAGACACAGCGAGGCTGTGATGTCAATGCAAAAGAGCGTGTGTCAGGCGATCTCCTCGGGGGGCTCCTTGTCTACTACGGGCTTATTTTTTACAAAGGAAGCCCAGACGTAGCGTGTGAAGATCACCTTGATCGACGCGGTGAGCGGAACGGCGATGAGTGCACCGATGATGCCGCCAAAGACCATACCCCAAAAGATGACTGAGAACATGATGGTGAGGTCGTGCATGCCGACTTGGTTGCCGAGGATACGCGGCTGGATGACCCAGCCGTCAAACTGGCTCACGGCAATGAAGATAGCAGCCACAGCGACGACATACGCAGGATCTCCCCACGTGAACCACGCGATGAGCAGAGCAGGTACACTCGTCAGGATCATCCCGATATAGGGGATGATGCCTATGAGTGCAGCAGTGACGCCTATAGTGATCGCGTAGGGGAGTCCGAGAATGAGCAAGGCGATGCCGAGCATGGCACCGTCGATGACACTCACAAGCATCTGACCTCGGATGAAGGCGATGACGTAGCCATTGATATGCTGGATAGTCTCGACGAGCTCGTGGCGGAAATAGGAGCGGCGCAGCGGCAGAATGCTGTGCCAGTTCTTGCTAATACGCTCGCTCTCCAGTAGGAAGTAAAAGAGCA
>CAYJLP010000041.1:0-2460 GCA_964371115.1 uncultured Akkermansia sp.
CGACGAATACCTTCCCCAGCTGGCCACTCGCCCACCCCTTCCGCTACATGGCGCACAATGGTGAAGTGAACACCCTGCGCGGCAACCTCAACCAGATGAGTGCCGCCGAGAGCCAGTTTGCCAGCCCCCTTTTCGGAGAAGAAATCAAAAAAATCCTCCCCGTCGTCCCCGCAGGTCAGAGCGACTCCGCCAGCCTCGACAATGCGCTGGAGCTGCTCGTCACCTCGGGACGCAGCCTACCCCATAGCATGATGATGCTCATCCCGCAGGCATTCGGCGAGCAGTACTTCCTCGGCGAGGACCTGCGCGGCTTCTACGACTACCACGCGGGCTTCATGGCTCCTTGGGACGGACCCGCCGCCGTCTGCTTCAGCAATGGCCTCGGAGCAGGTGCCTGCATCGACCGCAACGGCCTGCGCCCCGCGCGCTACGAGCTCAGCCGCGATGGTATCTTTGTACTTGCCAGCGAAGCAGGCGTGCTCGACACCGACCCCACGCAGATCGTGAAGCGCGGCTGCCTGCGCCCTGGCGACATCGTCTGGATCGACTTCGAGCGCAAGCGCATCAGCTACAATGCAGAGATCAAAACCCAGATCGCGCGCCGCCGCCCCTACCGCCGCTGGTGTCAGGAGAATCGAATCAAGATCCACGGCTTCTTCGACAGCGTCGCCGCCCCCACCTCCGAGAGTGCTGAGAAGACACTCGCCAAGCAGCAGCTCTTTGGCTACCCCGCCGATGAGCTCAAGCAATTCATCCTCACCATGGCCAACACAGGGCACGACCCCGTCTCCGCCATGGGCAATGACGCCGCGCTCGCCATCCTCTCGGATCGCTCGCAGCTGCTCTTCAACTACTTCAAGCAGCAGTTCGCCCAGGTGACCAATCCGCCCATCGACCCCATGCGCGAGCAGATGGTCATGTCGCTGACCACCTTCATCGGCAACCCAGCCAACATCCTCGAAGAGACCCCACAGATGGCGCGCATCATCAAGCTCGATCGCCCCATCCTCACCGAGGGCGACCTCGCCGCCCTCAGAGCGAACCGCGAGGAAGACTTCCGCTGCGTCACCCTCTCCACAGGCTTCTCCTCACTCTCCCCCCGTGGGCTCCAAGAAGCCCTCGTCGAGCTCGCGCGCCAGACCGAGCAAGCCATCGCTCAGGGCTACCGCATCATCATCCTCAGCGACCGAGATCTCAGTGGCAACGAAGCCCCCATCCCCAGCCTGCTCGCCATCGCCGCTGTGAATGCGAAGCTGCGCGAGCTCGGAGTGCGCACCAGCACCGGCGTCATCGCTGAGACAGGCGAGGCGCGCCAGATCATGCACTTTGCCCTCCTGCTCGGCTACGGAGCTACGGCCATCTGCCCTTGGCTCGCCTACCGCAGCATCGGCGCGCTCTACAAGGAAGAAAAACTCGATGCCAACGTCTCCTCCACCAAGGCGATCGAGAACTACCTCGAAGCCATCGACGCAGGACTCCTCAAGATCATGTCCAAGATGGGCATCTCCACGCTGCGCTCCTACCGTGGGGCTCAGATCTTTGAAGCCATCGGCCTCAGCGACGATGTTGTAGCCGACTTCTTCCCCGGCACCTCATCGCGCATCGGCGGCATCAAGCTCTCCGACATCGCTCGCGAATCCGTCAAGCGCCTCGAAGCCAGCAAGGATCTCAACACAGAGCGCGCCGACAAGCTCGAAGATGCCGGCATCTACAAGTGGAAGCGCGGAGGTGAAAAGCACATCTGGAGCACAAAGGTCATCGGACAATTCCAAAAGGCCGTCCGCAAGGGCGACTACGCCATGTACAAGGTCTTCTCCTCGCTCGTCAATGAGCAGGACGAGACACGCTGCACACTGCGCGGGCTCTTCGACTTCGCAGACGCATCCACCATCCCCCTCAGCGAGGTCGAAAGTGAAGCGAGCATCATCCGCCGCTTCGTCTCGGGAGCCATGAGCTTTGGCGCGATCTCAAAGGAATCTCACGAGATGATCGCGATTGCCATGAACCGCCTCGGTGCCATGAGCAACTCAGGCGAGGGCGGTGAAGACCCCGCTCGCTACCAAGTCCAAGAGAACGGCGACGATCTCTGCTCCGCGGTGAAGCAGATCGCCTCCGGACGCTTCGGTGTCACTGCCGAGTATCTCGCCCACGCCCGCGAGCTGCAAATCAAAGTCGCTCAGGGGGCGAAGCCCGGTGAGGGCGGACAGCTCCCTGGTGGCAAGGTAGACGAGGACATCGCCCGCGTGCGCCACTCCACCCCCGGTGTCACGCTCATCTCCCCCCCACCCCACCACGACATCTACTCCATCGAGGACCTCGCCGAGCTCATCTTTGACCTCCGCAATGCGAACCCTGACGCGCGCGTCAGTGTGAAGCTCGTCTCCGAAGTCGGTGTCGGCACCGTCGCCGCAGGCGTGGCGAAGGGAGGCGCGGACATGGTGCTCATCTCAGGTCACGACG
>CAYJLP010000041.1:2470-16584 GCA_964371115.1 uncultured Akkermansia sp.
TCTCCACTCACCTCCATCACCTACGCGGGTATGCCCTGGGAGCTCGGTGTCGCCGAGACACACCAGACACTCGTACTCAATAAGCTGCGTGACAAGATCCGCATCCAGACCGACGGTCTCATCACGAACGGCCGCGATGTCGTCGTCGCCGCCCTGCTCGGAGCGGAGGAATACGGCTTTGCCACCTCCATCCTCATCGCTCTGGGCTGCGTCATGGCACGTGTCTGCAACAAGAACACCTGCCCCGTCGGCATCGCCACGCAGAACGAAGGACTGCGCCAGCGCATGCGCGGCAAGCCCGAGAATATTATTAATTACCTCCAGTTCGTCGCCCGTGAGACACGCGAGTACCTCGCCGCCCTCGGCCTGCGCAGCATCGACGAAGCCGTCGGTCGCACCGACCTCCTGCAGGTAGACAAGGCTCTAGATTACTGGAAGGCTCAGCACCTCGACTTCTCCCGCATCCTGCGCCCCGAGCCACAGAATATCTACGCCGCTGAGCAGCAGCCCAGCACGGTTACTATCTTTGACGAGCAGTTCATGGCCGAGGTCGAGCCCGCTATCGCCTCAGGCGAGCAGGTCAGCATCAAGCTGCCCATCAGCAACACCGACCGCGCGATTGGCACACGCCTCTCCTTCTACATCGCCAAGACCCATGGCGACGCAGGGCTCGTCGACGACAGCGTCCAGCTAAACCTCACGGGCACAGCTGGTCAGAGCCTCGGTGCCTTCCTCGCTCGCGGTGTTACTCTGACGCTGCATGGGCAGGCGAATGACTACGTCGGCAAGGGACTCTCGGGTGGCACCATCGTCGTGAAGCCCTTCGAGGGCACCAGCTACGATCCCGCGTCCAATGTCATCGCGGGCAACGTGCTGCTCTACGGTGCAACCAGCGGCAAGCTCTTCGTCCACGGACAGGTGGGCGAGCGATTCGCCGTGCGCAACTCGGGCGCGACTGCCGTCATCGAGGGCGCGGGCGACCACTGCTGCGAGTACATGACAGGCGGCTGTGTCGTCGTCCTCGGTGGCACAGGGCACAACTTTGGCGCCGGTATGAGCGGTGGTCTCGCCTATGTCTGGGATGAGAATCACCTCTTTGACCGCTACTGCAACCTCGACATGATCGACCTCGATCCCGTCTGTGAGCCCGAGGACGTGGAGCGCCTCCGCAGCCTCATCCAGGAGCATGCGGCGCGCACTGGCTCTGAGCGTGCGAAGAGCATTCTGGCTGACTTTGAGCAGCAGCTGCCGAACTTCGTCAAGGTCTTCCCCATGGAATACCGCCGCGTGCTCGGACACATGATCCAAGCCGACGCCGAAGTCGAGCGCAAGGAGACGCACAACTAAAGGGGACCGTGCAAAATTATTTTTCAGAAATTGCAGATTTCGAAAATGAGCGCCACAGCACGTCTTTTGCAGCATTTTGGCGAGAATTTGCGACTTTTTGGGCTTACATAGCTCGCTATGCGCTCCCAAACGCCACAAACTCTCATCCAAACTGCTAGCAAAATCCGAAGCTGCTAATTTTGCAAGGTCCCCTAAGCCCTCAAGCAAAGCACCCCAATCCCTCAGCCGCGCGTGCATCGCCACGCGCGGCTGAATCTATTGCTCGCCCAGCAGCGAGAAATTCACTTGACTTCCCATCATGCGTCAGCTAGATTCATCCACAGTTACTTACTCACCATGAAATTATCCATCATCACCATTTGTTACAACATCGAGGATATCATTGAACGAACATGCAAAAGCATTCTCAATCAAACAAACCAAGACTTTGAGTGGATTGTCATCGACGGAGGATCTACTGATGGGACATCACGCATCCTAGAACAATACAAGAGCAGAATAGATATCTACGTATCAGAAAAGGATAGCGGCATCTACGACGCCATGAACAAAGGCATCACACGCGCTCGTGGTGCCTATATTATCTTCATGAATGGCGGAGACAGCTTCTACCATCACGAGATCCTAGAAAACACCTTGCCGCTGCTGAGAGAGGCAGACATCTACTACGGCAGCACGAATCTGCTTCATTCCACCGGCACGTCACAAGTCTTGCATTATCCAGAATTCCTACCCAGTGATTTCTTCTTGGATCACAATATCAATCACCAATCCACATTCATCAAAAGGCGTTTATTTGAAGAGTTTGGCTTATACAACACGATGCTGCCAATCACTGCGGAAACAATCAAGTGGGTTGTCTATCAGAAAAATCACTGCTCATTCCGGTATCTTCCGCATATCATTGCCAACTACGCAGCGGGTGGAGCGTCCGATGCCATGCAAAACAACACGCTCGACTACATCAAACGGCACTACACACGCGGAGAGATACTCTTCCATTTCCAATTCTTTAAGCCATTGGTTCATATTCGAAACTTCCTCATGGGCATCATTCAACGAATCGCTTCCAAATAAGCAACGACATCCCACCTCTTGCGCAATCGGGCGATGTCGATAGGAGAGCCCATGTAGCGCGCCTTTGCTCTGAAATCGCAGCCCAGCTCGACGAAGAAGCGCACGCGTGCGAAATCTCTCTGCAGCACCTCATGATGCAGAGCTCCAGCACCATACTCATCAACGACGTGAATATCCGCACCCCATGCGATCATCTCGCGCAGCTGCGCCACGCTCACCCAAGGAGGAGTATCAATCAGCAGCGTGCCTCCCAGCCTCCCCCGCGCATTGATATCGACCCCCTGAGCGACGAGGAAACGCAGCATGCCCCAATTCTCCGACCCTCCACAGATAGCCGCATGGAGTAGCCCCGCATGCATCTCGACACGACAGGCAACACCCTGCTCACGCAGGAAGAGAAACATCTGCTCATCCCCTCGACGCGCCGCCGCATGCAGCAATGACCAGCGCTGGTTTCCGAGAGCATGCACGTCTCCTCCCGCTGCCATGAGCTCTCGGATGAGTACGATGTCACCCCAGAATGCGGCTGCGAGCATCACCGCCGCGGTCAAGGGAGCTCTCCCCGTCGAGATCAGGTAGCGCGCGATCTCGCCTCGGCGGCACTCAATAGCGAGCTCGAGCGGCGGACGCTGGCAGAAAGCTGCCGCAGCCAGATCACAGCCCTCCTCCACGAGCTGCCGCACAGCAGCCACATCCCCCTCGCAGATCGCCGCCCCCAGAGGTGTGCTGCTCACCATCCCACGCACGTCAACGCTCGCGCCATGCCTCAGCACAAGGTCGAGCAGGCAGAGACTCTTGAGGTAGTTTTCATAATAGGGAGGGTAGGCAAAGTAATCCATCTCCCATGGCTGCGCTCCCTTCTCCAGTAAAAAGCACGCAGCCTCTGCCGCACAGGACCACAGCGCGTACTGGAGTGCGCTCTTGTAGAACTTATTCAGCGCATGGATATCAGCCCCGCGCGCCAGCAGCAGGCGCAGCGTGTCGACATGATTCCCCCCTGCGGCGGCATGCAGAGCACGGTGATCACAGGCACCGCGACTCTCAATGGAACAGCCCGCATCGAGCAGCAGCTCCACCGCCGCCGTGTGCCCAGCTGACGCTGCTAGATGGATAGGCCTATCCCCCTGCCTATTAGGAAGGTCAATAGCCCCACCTACCTTGATATAGAGGCGCAGCAGTGCCGTCTGCCCCGCCTTCGCCGCCTCATGTACGACGCTATGCCCCGCGACATTACGCGCATGGATGTCTCCTCCCTGCGTCAGTACGAAGCGCGCGAGCTCCAGATCACCCGATCGCGTCACCCAGTGCAGCACGCGATCCCCCCTGCTATTGGCAATCCTCAAGCGCAGAGCTTGGATCAGCAAGCCTCGGTGCAGCTCAATCGAATGTGCACGCCTCATCTGGCTGAGCCGCGTGCACATCTCAGCAGAGCGAATAGTGAAGTCGACGCCACAGCAAGGCGTCATCTCAACATGAGAAATAGGAAAATTCATAACCCTTCAGATTAGCAGAATGCCCGCTCTTGTCAACTCCCAATTTTGACCTGTACATGGGCACCTCTTTGTGCTACAATCTCAAACTTTGATTCTTGGGAGCTTTATTTTTTCTTTATATGAACTTTTTACGACCTATTCTTTCTTTCGTCCTGCTCATGCCGCTCAATATCGCATTGACCTTGACTATAGGGTTTATATTATACAATAGCAACAAAGAATATACTCTTTACAATTTGATATATAATAGCGCACTGCATTATTCCTTACTCGGGGCTATTGTTTATTTTTTGATCACACGGATTAGCTCCATCAGAACTTGTCATTTCGTCGTTTATGTGTTTGGGCACGAGGCGGCACATGCGCTCGCCGCGTGGATGTGCTTGGCGCGCGTACATGAGTTTAGAGTGTCGAGCCAGGGAGGGCACGTACGCACCTCAAAGGTTAATAGCTTTATCTCACTCGCCCCCTATTTTATCCCAATATACATGATTCTCTGGATCATCTTGATGGGAATCGTAGAGCTGCTATTTTCTAATGTAACGAGTTTTTTTCTATTTGGAGGAATAGGTTTTTGGGCTGCGTTTCACGTCTACTGGCTCTTCGAGTGCCATCCTTTTCACCAGCCTGATCTCTCGAGGAAAGGGATTTATTTTTCTGCAATGCTGATATTATTGATCAATTTATTGCTCCTATCCTTAGCCATGATCTATTTCTCCATTGTAGAGATTCAGATATATCTATCAATTCTCTGGGTGTTTATTAGCATTGTTTATACACTGCCGGTCAATTATCTTTTTTCTTTACTCGGCTAAATCTTACGCGAGATGAATATTGCGCGCTTTCGATGAGGCTCTGAATGCTCGCGAAAAAATAGAGCTTCCCTGAAGGTGTCATTCAGGCAGTTTGCTCATTCTGGTATTTTGGGACTTCTCGTATGAGTCGTGCCCATGGGAGTCGATGTAGCCTTTCTTGCTCAGCAGGTCTAGGTGCCATTGCTCCCACACTCATTCTCTCTCGTGGGCAGTCAATCTCAGCAAACAGACTGCTTGTCGCTATCACAAAGAGATGACAGCCTCGCAAAAATATGTTCTTATCAACACGGCAAGAGCACCAGAGCTTACAATTCATCAACCCACACGAACAAGTCCCCAGTGGTGCCACGCGGTCTGACCCCGACGAGGGCAATCTTCCGACGCCGATTTGCCTCCCTACATCAATACACACATAGATATATATAGAAAATACCAACATGGCTGACATCACTGAAAACTATCAGATCAAGTACAGCGAAAAATGGGGCTCCTACCTCCAGCAGGAAGCCTCCCGACTCGAGAAGTTCGTCACCCTCGAATCTGGCCTCAGTGGCAAGATGGTCGCCTTTGACCAATACGGTCTGCTCACCTTTGAGGAAAAGACCTCGCGCATGAGCAGCACCGTGCTCAACGAAGCGCCCACGTCGCGCCGCGTGATGTATCCCCACATCTACACGAAGGCGGTTGGCTTCGACGAGTTTGACGCGAAGAAGCTCGAAGGTCTCCGCGCCGCCGCTGGTCGCTGCATGGACGCCGTCATGCTCAACAGCTTCCTTGGTGTGAACTACTCGGGCGAGAACGGCACGGTCAGTGTCGACTTCCCCGACTCCCAGATCATCGCTGAGGACTACACGGACTCGGGCTCGCCCGCCGACACGAACCTCACGGTGGCCAAGCTGCGTCAAGCCCTCACCATGCTGCAAAAGGCCGAGGCGTGGAACGATGAGCGCCGCGCCTACGGCGACGAGCTCGTGCTTGCCTGCTCCAGCAGCCAGATCAACGCGCTGCTCAAGGAGCCTGAGGTATCCAGCTACGACTACAACACGGTGCGCGCCCTCGCTGAGGGCAAGGTGGATAGCTTCCTCGGCTTCCGCATCATCCGCACCGAGCAGCTCCCCATCGCGACAGGCGGCATCCGCTCCTGCCTCGCTTGGGTCAAGAGCAAGGCGCAGTTCGGCATCTGGGACGACTTCAAGGTCAAGCTCTCCGTGCGCGACGACCTCGATGAGGCACTCCAGATCCGTGCGAAATTCGCCTGCGGTGCCTGCCGTCTCCAAGAAGAAGCCTTCGTCCAGATCAACTGCCTCGAAGGATAACACACCCCTACCCCATCATTATCTAATAAATTAACAACAAGAAAGAATTGGTATGTGAACGATGCACCCCTGAGCAATCGGGGGTGCATTATTCTTCTCCTCCATGCGCAGCTTTAGGCTGAGGCAGGATAGGATGAGGACCTTGATAGCGACTCTTGTAAAACATTTTGTAGCAATGTCTCAATGATGAGAGATCCCATTGGCTGATGTCTCCATCAAAATGACTACGAACAAACATGTCGCTCATATCCTCGACGCGTGACACATCCCAGCGCGAGATATCACCGTTGAATGCAGACTCTTCAAACATCGAGCCCATATCTGTGACACGCGAAGTATCCCATTGCGAGATATCACCATTGAAATCGCAGTCAAAGAACAATTCTCTCATGCTCGTGACTTGGTAGGTGTCCCACTGAGAAATATCACCGTCGAACTCACGATATTGAAAGAGACCGCCCATATTCGTGACTAAGGAGGTGTCGATGAAATTGAGATCGCACCGCTCACCATATTCATGTATCATCTTATAGACGAGAAAGGCAAATTCGCGATTGTTATCTGGGCGGTACTTCTCACGCTTATAGCTAACGCAGCCCTCCGCTAGCCTCCACGGCTGCGCTTGCCCCTCCTTGGGCGATTCGTCGAACATGAGCGCCATCGAGCGCACGCGCGAGATATCCCACTGGCTTAGATCTCCATCGAATGAAGATCCAAAAAACATGCGGCGCATCTGCACGACCTGCGACGTGTCCCATGATCCTAGATCTCCGCAGAAAGCTGAGCCTTCGAACATGCAGCTCATATCAATGACTGCCGAGGTGTCCCATTGCGAGATATCTCCGTTGAACTCTGAGAAGCGATGGAATAGAGAGTTCATGTCCGTGATGCGCGAGGTGTCAATGAAGTTCAAATTCACATGCGCGCCCTCCTCCTCAATCGAGCGCGCGATGAGGGAGTCAAGCTCTTCGCGGCTGCGAGGAGTCACTGTGGGTTGTGACGAGCTAGGAGACATCGATTCTCTACACGAAAGAAAACGGATCAGAATGACAAAGAACCGCCATCAGGCTCACTCCGACTGACTCGCGAGCCAGTCGCGGCGCAGCTGCTGGATGAGCTCTATCTTGAGCTCAGAGTAGCGCAGCTCCTGCTCCTCTGTCCATTCATCAAGGGCATCGAGCTGCTCGAGCTCGCGGCTGAGCTCCTTGGCACGATTGCCATGGGGTAGTCCGCAGTAATAGGAGAACCACAGATGCACGCGGTAGGCCAAGGGGTGCTTGGCCAGCAGGATCTCATCCATCGCCTCGGTATGCTCTTCCCAGATGGCATCGACGGTCTCCTCGGTGAGTGTGCTATCCTGCATGGCTTCGAGCATTGCCTCATTCAGCGCGATGCTGTCCAGCCAGTAGGCGGAGAAGACAGCGGGCGTATCTGACTGCGGGAAGAACTGCTTCTGCAGCTCGATCTCCTTCACGATGCCTGCGGTCATGGGGTCGCTCGTCTCGTTGAGCTCCATCTGACTCACCGCGAGGTCGAGTTGCTCATCAAAATCAAAGAGCATGGGGAAGACCTGCTTGGCCAGACTCTTCTCCTCATCGCTGAAGTCAGGAACCTCGCCTTCAGAGAGTGACCGCGCGTCACGGGAAGCGAGGATGGCTTTCATATTCTGAATATTGAGCGCATTGAGTTCGAGTGCTTTTTCTAGAGGGACGGGTTGACCTGCCTCTTCGAGCTGGGCGATCTCCTTGCTCAGCAGCGTACGCGTATTGGCAGGGCCGAGTTCCTTGAGGAAGTAGAAGCCTGCAAGGAGGCGCATCTCGATGTCGTCTTCCCACTTCGCAACGAAGGGGGCGCGCGCCTCCTGTAGGAGCTGGCGGTGCGCCTTTGCGTCGCCTGCCTTCAGCTGCTGCGCCTGCTCGCTTCTGGATTCCAAGGCGGCGATGTAGTCCATCCACAGACGGTGGAAGCGTGGGGGACACTGCGAAGAGAGGGCGATTTTCTCCGCAAGCGCGATCTTCTTTGCCCAGAGCGCGGCGTAGTCCAGAGGCTTTCCGCTGCGCAGGAGCTCCCCCTCGTATTCCGAAACCGAGAGATAGTATTGGGCGAGGAGTGGGAGCACGACGTGGTACTCCTCCTCCATGATGCGGTAGTCCTCACCCATATGGGTACTCAGAACCTGATCCTTGACAGCATCGGAAAAATTGGTATCGGCGGCAGAGAGCGTCGAGGCACACAGGGTCAGACTTGTTGCTAAAATGAATTTTTTCATAAAATGATCATTGATTCATCGCTGCTCGCAGAGATAGCATACGTATTACGCACGCGCGGCAGGCTGGGTTGATGTCATCGCTAAAGCTAAATAAAAATCACGCATTTGTCAAGAAGCAATCAAATCATCATGTGCTCTCTACTGGATTTTTGCTGTCGTAATCCCTATTTCATACGATGACGGGAGAAAAAACTCATCGCACATGCAGGGTGCTATGCGTCTGCTCCCCTCGCCTCGGATCCATCGCCTCGATGCGATGCGTGCCTTCACTGAGCTCAGCGTACCATGTGCCCTGCTTCTGATAGAGGCGCAGTGTCTCACAGTGCCAGCGCACGCGATCGGGATGCAGATTGCTACGCAGCGGGATGATGCGCCCGCCGTGGCGGAGGCTGTCGTCGAGGTAGATCACCGTGCCATCAGCGGGCATGTGGATGCGCGGGGCGCGTCCGAGCTGGCGGTCGGGGTCTATGGCGAAGAGATCGCGGTTGCGCTGTCCCTGCGCCTGATACCAATCTCGGTACTCGATGGGGAGCAGGGCGCGCCCGTGGTGGTCGTAGCTCTCCTTTGACTCCTCCGTGGAGGGGAGCTGTAGCTCGGTGAGCCACTCCGTGCTCGTGGTCATGGTCGCAGGGGCTTGCTGCCCTGTGCGTGGATCGAGCTCGACGCGTGTGAGTCCGAGCGCGGCGGGGTCGCCGAAGCCCTGCGGGCTCTCGTACTCATGCAGGAAACTCATAAGGCGATGCATAATGGGGCCTGCCCCCGTGAGACCGCTGACCTCCTTCATGGGGCTCTGGTCAAAGTTCCCCACCCAGACGGCGACGGTGTAGCGCGGTGTGTAGGCGATGCACCAGTTGTCGCGGAAGTTGGACGAGGTGCCTGTCTTCACCGCGCAGGGGAAGCGGAAGCTCAGCTGGTGTGCCATGCCAAAGCCAGCTGT
Source organism: uncultured Akkermansia sp. (assembly GCA_964371115.1). Classification (GTDB taxonomy): domain Bacteria; phylum Verrucomicrobiota; class Verrucomicrobiia; order Verrucomicrobiales; family Akkermansiaceae; genus Akkermansia. Next base: position 11,725 of record CAYJLP010000041.1, read on the forward strand.
GCGGGCGTTCTTGTCGCTGAGCATACTACTGAGCTGATAGGCATGCGCCGCCGAGATGAGCCGCTCGCCCACGGGCGGCGCGGCGGCGATGTCCTCAAGGCTGTTCTTGTAGAGTCTCAGCGGGATGGCGAGCCCCCCGCGTGCCAGCGTGCAGAAGGCGGCGGCCTGCTGCATGAGCGTCACATGGGCATTGCCGATGGCGAGCCCCAGTCCGTAGTCGCCCTCGGGGATGTCGTAGCCGAGCTCTCGAAGCAGCACGAGGAGTGCGGGCTGCTTGCCATGCTCATTGAGCGCGAGCAGGGCGGGGATATTCTGCGAGCTCGCTAGCGCGGTGCGCATGGAGATGGGACCGAGGAAAGAATCATTGAAATTGCTAGGTGCCTCAATACCGCGCGCATCGGGGAAGGGTGTGGGGAGGTCGGGGTAGATGCTCGCGGGGTGCTTACCCGCGCGCAGGGCGAGGAGGTAGACGAAGGGCTTGAGCGTGGAGCCCGCCGAGCGCGCGACGCGTGTCCCGTCGAGCTGACCACCCGCAGGGTCGTCTCGATTCGCGCTCGCGACGGAGGCGAGGATGTCACCTGTGGCATTCTCGACGACGAGGACGGCGACTTGTCCGACGTTGCGCTTCTTGAGCTTCTTTACCTCCTCTTGGACAACCTGCTCGGCGAGCTCTTGGAGCATGGGGTCTATCGTCAGTGTGCCCGCGCGCTGTCGCAGATGCTCGGGCACACGGCTCGCAGCGGGGTTGAGCCCGAGGGGGAGCTCTCGCGTGGTCGCGTCGGCATCGAGGCGCGTGAGGAGACGGTTGCGTGCCTCACGCGCGCGCTTGGGATGCTTGAAGGGGCTAAAATAGCTGGGGTTGCGCAGCTGCACGATGAGCAGGGCCGCCTCGTGAAGCTGGAGCTCGGCGGCGGGCTTGCCGAAGTAATAGCGCGCAGCGGTCTCGATGCCTCGGCAAAGGCGACCAAAGTCGGCGTGATTCAGGTAGGCGCGCAGCAATGCTTCTTTCTCATAGCTCATCTCCATGCGACGCGCTAGGAGCGTCTCGTGTATCTTGCGCGCGAGGTTGCGCGACTTGCTCGCAGGCAGCATCATCTTGGCAAGCTGCATGCTGAGTGTCGACGCGCCGCTGAGCACGCGCCCCGCCTGCACATTGTCGCGCACGGCACGGGCGAGCGCAAGGGGATCGATACCGTAGTGCTCAAAGAATCGCTTGTCCTCGGAGACGAGCAAAGCGCGGACGATGAGCTCAGGCAGCGGCTTGTCGGGTGGCAGGACTTCTTGTCGGTAGTGATCCTCACTGGGTGTGGAGCCCATCCACGAGCCATCACGCGCATAGATGCTGCGGGAGTCGAGCGGGCGTGTCAGCTTGTCTGGGACATCGAGGTAGAAGGGAAAGGCGAGCAGTCCCGCGATGATGAGGACGAGCGCGAGGAGGCCGAGGCTAATGAGGCGAAGCTTGCGACGCAATGTCATGGGCAGAAGGGTGTGGAGAGTATAAAATCGGGGGCTAGACTCGATGAATCTAGCCCCCGTGTATGATGATGAGTTGACCCTATGGCTGGATGGTGACCTTGAGAGGCAGGGCGAGGCCGTAGACCTCAGGCTTGTACATCTCCTCGGCCTTCGCGGCGGGTGCCTTCATGACGCCAGCCTTTGTGACGCGGGCGATGTAAATCGCCTCCATCTGGGCATTCGCCGACCAGCGGTTCATGAAGAAGCGGACGCGATCCTTGAGGTACTCACCGCGCGTGACCCAGCTTGACGAGCACCAGCAGCGCTCCCTCTCCTCCATGACGGTGGGTGGTAGCATCTGACCGGGGACATCGGGATTCACCGCTTCCATGCCCGCGGGCAGGTAATCTTCGAGCGCGACGTAGCGGCTGTCCTGAGAGGACTTTGCCGTGATGGTGACGCGCACGATGTCACCGACCTTGAACTCAGCGGTGGGCACCCATGTGCCGTCGAGCTGGAGCTTCTCATAGCGACGCTGGACGTGGAATCCACGATCGACGAGCTGCTCGGGCTGCTCCTTCTTCAGGTAGCCTTCGGCGGTGCCTGTCGCGTAGACCTTGCCCCCGTCTGCTCCGATCTTGAACTCGGGCAGCGAGATGAGCGCGGCTTTCGCATAGCTCAGCGGGGCGCTGGGTGTGATTGGCTTGCCATTCACACTCGCCTTGGCATCGGCGAGCTTGGCGCGCTCTATGTAGTCGGCGAGCATGAGTCCCATCCACGCGTTGCTCAGTGTGCTGTTGTAGAGGAAGGAGGCGTGCTTGCGCACACGTGCCTCGACATGCTCAGCGGTCATCTCGGCCTCGGGCATAGCGACGATGCTGATGAGCTGCTTGACGATGTCGACGGGGGGCAGGTAGTAGCTGCTGCTCGCGCCGGTGCTCGGGGCGTTCTCGGCATTCATCACGTAGATGGACGCGGTCTCGGGCGAGACCATCTGGGCGACCAGCGCGATGAGCCAGAGCTCCTGCGGGTCTGTCCAGTCGTGGCGGCGATTCGCCACGATGCGATGGAAGGTGCTCGCAGTGAGTTTTTTCTGAGAGGCGAGTGCGTAGAGCCAGAGCGGATTTCTCCTCACGTTGTCTTCTTTGTCCTTGGCATCGGTCTCGATGATGAGCTCGCGCAGGACGCTGGGCAGAGCGGCGTTCAGGCTATGGACGGCGGCGGCACTGAGCTGCTTTTGCATCGCGGCACGAGTGAGCACGAGGTAGGCGTAGGCGCTGAACTCGGTGGGTTCTGCGCTGCCAGGCCAGTAGCTGAAGAGTGCGCTGCTGCCGAGACGACGCGCCATGATCTCCGTGACGAATTTGCTAAGTACCTTCTGACGCTCTGCCTGTGGGGCGAGCGGCGTGCCTGCCGCGCGGTGGAAGGACTCAGCGTAGATGTAGGGCACGCAGCGTGAGCTGAGCTGCTCGGTGCATCCGTAGGGATAGTCGTGCAGCATGACGACACTCTTTGTGAAGGCAGCGAGCGGGCTGGGCGAGAGCGTGAGGTTGAGCTTCGTTTGGCCGGGGTCGAAGTCAGTCTTGAGCCACTGGTAGGCTCGCGCCTGTGTACCGGGATTCATCACGACAAAGAGACTCTCACGTAGGTAGGGCGTCGCAGGTCGGATGACGAACTGATCCGCCACACCGTCGGTGAACTTGCTCATCTTGCCCCCCATGGCATCGGCGGGCTCGACGCGCCATTCGAAGCGCACGGGGCCTGTCTGCTTCATATTCACCGCAAAGGGAATCGTGCGTGGGGCGCTGCTATTGAGCGTAATGGTCTGAACGGGGTCGAGCACCTCGACGATGTCACTGCCCTTGAGCTGCACCTTCCACGTGACGGAGGGCTGTGCCCTGACCTCGGGTGGGAGGTCGTCGGGGATCATGGTGACGGTGACGGGGACTTGGACAAGGTCGCCCTTTGTCGCGCTCAGCGGGGCTGAGGGCTCGAGCATGATGGGTTTGTTCACCTGATAGTGCCCTGTGCCTGTACCAAACTTGCCCGCACCTTCGGCAGCGACAGCAATGACGCGGTAGCGTGTGAGGGTGTCAGGATTCTTCACCTGCGCCTTGAAGCGTCCCTCGGCATCGGTGACGACGTGACCGAGCCAGAGCGCGCAGGGGGCGAAGTTCTCACGCAGCTTGATGTTGGAGCTGACGCCGCCCTCGTTGTCAGCACCGAAGTAGCCGCCCTCGTCATCACCGCCTCCGATGAAGATACCCTTGTTGCCGTAGGTGCGCCACTTGACATTCTCTGTCAGCAGTTGGCCCAGCGAGCTGTAGGAGTTCACGCCCTTCGGGCGCTTTCCGTAGAAGGTGGAGAGAGGATTGGGCATGGAGAAGCCTCCCGCCTGTAGTGTGCCCTCATCCTCGGCGTAGAGGACGATGTTCGCATGGGCAGCGGGGCCGCCTTGGGCATTGAGAACCTGACCGCTGAGCTCGCATGTCTCACCGGGTAGCACGCTCTTCTCGGGCAGGTCGAGCTTCACCGTCAAGCGCTGCTCGGCGGGGTCGATCTTGATGGTAGTCGTGTTCGCGAGAATACGTGGCTTGCCATCCTTGTGCTCAGCTCCTCCGCTGATGAGGATGACCTCGACATCGATCTCGGGCGCGTCACCTGCTTGGAGTTCAAACTCGATGACGGGCTTGTCTTTAGTGACATTCTTGCGGTATTGGCGCAGGATACCCTCGCGCTGGAGCGAGAGGAGGACTTCTCCATCAAAGGGGGTCTGGAGGAGGAGGCGTACGGTATCACCAGGCTTGTAGCTGTCTTGGTCTGCGATGAGGGTGAGGGATTTCTCCCCGCGATTCTGCCAGACGCTGCCATCCTCGAGCTGTCCCCAGACGACATGCTTGATGGCGCTGCGGAATTCGCGGCCGCGCATATCCTTGCCCGAGGCAGTGATGGTGTAGACACCGGGCTTGGGCGTGGGGATCTGAACGGAGCCTACCCCCTGTGCATCGAGCATGACGGTCTGCATGGGGTAGGTCTCATTCTCCGAGCTAAAGCGTAGCATCTGGTGCATGAGGCTGCCGTATTGGTAGGGGTTGCTCGTCTCGCTGCTGACCTCGATATTGATGGGACCAGGTGTCGCGGCTGCGACACCCTTGGGATCGACGGTGAGCAGGTCGAGCTTGAGCCCCTCGGGGCCTGCCTTGCTGTACTGCTGAGGCTGACGTATGCCGATGTAGATGTCAGCGGGGTCGACCATCATGGAAGAGGAAGCGGAGAGGCTCTGCTCGTTGCCATTGGTCACTTCTACAGAGCCGATGACTTTTTGGCGACGTGGGAAGCTGCCCTGTGGGCGGGTGAGTGAGACGCTACCCTTGCCCTTGTCATCAAGGATGGAGCGTGAGGTGG
>CAYJLP010000042.1:0-15786 GCA_964371115.1 uncultured Akkermansia sp.
AAGCAAGATCGTGAAGATCAACGCCGTAGAAAAAAACCACAAGGCAACTACTAAGATCCTTCCACGGCAGCTGCTCCCCCACATGACGCGGTAACCAGCAGGCGCGATCTGCACTTTTCCATTGCAATCAAAGAAAAACTTGCTACTATACCCAGTATGAAACTCGCATTCATAACCGCTATACTATCCTCCGTCATGTCCCTCCACGCCGCCCCACTCCCTCCTGCCAAGGAACTCGCGCGCAACGAAGTACTCGCCTTCTACAAAGGCACCAAAGAAATCCCCTGCCGTCATCGCACCGCCCAGTGCCCCGACCGCTGCGATCACGCCTCCACCGTCGCCGTCTTTGAAGTCGGCCGCAACCTCGACTACAAAAAACCAGGCGAATACGGCGATGCCAAAGCAGAGCGCGGCAGCATGATCTACGTCGACATCAAAAAAGACATCGAAGGTCAATCCGCCGATGTCGCCAAGCTCATCAAGACGCTCAAGCCCGCCGCCCTCGTCCACATGACACAAGTCCACTACTACGTGACGAAGGACAACAGCTCCTACCCCGTGCGCCCCGTCGTGCAGATCATGCCCAAGCTCACCTGCAGCGGCCCCCCTCAGCCCACCAAGCTCACTTGCAGCGGTCCTCCTCAGCAATAATTTTTCTCATCACACCCTGAGCCGCCCCCATTTTTATCTCACATGCTAGCCCCACGCCTCCCCCTCACAGCCCTCATTGCACTCTGCACCCTGAGCATGCCCAGCCACGCCAGCGACATCTCCGACCTCGTCGAACATGTCAAACGCTTTGGCGAGCAAGCCCGCATGCACAAGCAAGTGCCCCTGCAGCCTGTGAAGGCCGACGCCGCGCTCATCTTCATCGGCGGCTATGCCGATGAGCTCGGGGGCTATTTTCACAAAGTTAGCGAAGCCCTCCCTGCTCTTCCTCATACGAAAAAGCAGGTGAAGGCCTACTACCACTGGCACGGCGGCAATCAGAGCGAAGCCCCCCTTGCCACCGAACGCATCACACGCGACATAGAGGCATTCCGCGCGCAGAACCCCGCTAGCCCCATCATCCTCATGGGACACAGCCTTGGCGCAGCGCGCGCCGTCGACATCGCGCACAAGCTCAAGGCACGAGAGAAGGAAAGCCCCATTTATCTCATCAGCGTCGACCCCGTCGACCGTGACACATCACGCACACGTCCCGCGTCCGTCAGCTGGTGGGGGAACTGCTATGTGATCAACTCGCAATCCCAGCGCGACTTCGTCCATGAAATGAGCGGACGCTGGAAAGTAGCAAAGGGCGCTGACATCAACCTCGCCTTTGATGGCAAGCTCAGCGACGAGCGCGGCTACCCCTTCATCCATGACAACGCATGGAGCCTCATCAACAGCCGCAGCACCCACCCGCGCAGCCTGCGCGAGGAATTGGTACGCGTCTACACGCGTGACCTAGAAGACACGTCAAAGGCGAAATAAAACGGTGTACACATGAAAAGATGCAAAGCATCTTGGATTCTTAACTCCATCGTCGCAAACGCGAAGCGCCCCCATAAGCGACGCTCCAACTACTCGCTCGGCACAAAAGGCGCATTCGTCACCCGCGTGAACAGCCAGCCCGCCTGCAAGTACTTCCAGAACGCAAGATGCGCGTGCTCCCCCTCCGCCGCCATCCTCTCAGCCGTCATATCAAACGGATAAATCTGCACCGGCACCGAGGGCTGCCCCTTGACCAACGCCTGATCCACCATCGTATAAATCTCCTCAATCGCATCATCCCCCATCGCAAAGCAACCGATGGAATACACGCTACCATGCACCATGATGAACGACCCGGTGCGCCCCTGCGCCCTATCATACGCATTCGGATATCCGATATTGAACGACAGGTGATACGAACTCTTCGGATTCATATTCCCCTTCACCACCGAGTAAAACCCCTCTGGCGCCTGCCCATCCCCCTCCTTGAGCTTGGGTCCTAGCTCGCCACTCATCCCGAGGATAGGATACACCTTCATCACCTGCCAGCCCTTGGGCCGCTTCACCAGCAGCTCCAGCTGGCGGCTCTCCTTGGTGATACGGAGGAACACAGGTCGCCCCATATCCTCCCCCAGCCTAGCCGCGTGACGCTCATAAGCCACCACATCCCTATCCTTTCCCTTAAGATGCGACACCGTAAGCATCGCACCACAAAGCGAAAGAACACCTGCAAAAGACAATAAAACACGCTTGTTCATCCCAAGTATCCTAGCAAAATACGGTCTCCACCACAAGTCTCTTTCGCAACAGCTTCTCTAGGATCGGTAAATCTTCAAATATGTTAGGCGTATTACGCTTATCATTTATTGACAACGAGATCAAACAATGTTAGATGTATAACAAATTCAACTCTAACTTTAATCTCTCTCCATGTCCAAATCTGAAATCCAAAACGAGAACACCATCTACCTCATCACAACGCAACGTGCTGATGCGCCCCTACTAAAATACGCAACGCACGCAATAGATCTGAAAGATTCTGATATTTATTGGAAGTTTCTCCGTGATCATGTCATCCCCTATACACCCAAGGAGATCTCCGCTGCCCCCTCGAAGAAAAAGCTATTCAAACATCTCCTAAAAACGCAGTTCAAATCTCACGAGCCTTATGGCATTGAGTACACAAAGAACATCACCTACATTAAAAACTTCATTAAATTAATATCATCTATTCAAAGAATCGGGACAACCAACGTATACATCACTCATCACTGGTACAGCGATGACGCGTTTCTCTTTGAAGAACTGGAAAATAGCAATACAAGTAACTGCGAACCAAAACACAAATTCCTTGCAATTATATTTGAAATTTTGCGAGACGCTCTAAAGCAAGGCGGAGTTGAGATAAAACTCTTCTCTCACGACATGGATATATTTGATCGTCGTATGAAAGGCACCGTTGTCTCCAAGTTGCTATTATCAACCTATCTCATTGATATAGAGTATACTGAGCTACTGCAAATGATAAAGAAAGAACGTGTATACGTATCTCAACATGGCGATAAATCCATGTTTTATCAGCACGTTCTTTGCTACGAGAATATAGATGAGCTTGATACGCGCTTAGATGACTTTTTAGTAGTATCCAAAGAGTTTGCAGATTTATCTCTGGAGACGGTCAGGCGCAATGGAATCGATAATCAATATATAAGAATCAGGCTTAAATTCAGCTCAGGTCTTGAGTTTCAATTCTTCGCAGTACTCAATCAAATCATCGAATTCAATCATCACGCGTGGAAGGTAAAAAAACGCTTTATACCCCCTATCTTCGAGCCACTCATTAATCAAGTTATTTTGGATGATACAGAATCATCAAATGCGCGACAAAAACTTCTTAAATTGACACAAATGCCCATGTTCATAAGCTCTGAGAGAGATTTGACACCTCTTACAAATGATGGTAATTCTCTTATCGACCTTGCCCCACGTGCACGCTACATCGATAGCAGCATTTGGATGCGCTACGCTAAAATCAAAGACACAGAAGTTACTAATTCAAAAGGCGACGACCCTGAAAAAAGCCAAAAAGAGAACGCGACTGCAAAGCGGTTATTCCCTGAAGATTTTGGAATTTACAAGACATCCAACGCGCACGAGGTTCGTGAGTTCAATTCCAGACTTTGCGCCAATTCTCGCCTGATTGATTATAATACGGGGCAGAGCAAGAATATAACACCTTTCCCTTTTTGCTCAGAAACTAACAGTGAAGAGAAAGCGAATAAGCAATATGAAAATTTTCTCTCGAAAATCGATTCTGAGAAATTCGTTATGAAGATCCTTCTTATTGATGACAAATCTAAAATTGAAGATAAACTAAAGCCCTATAGTCACAACAAGCTCGATGTGATAGCCTCAGTATTAGGAAGAAATCATGATGATAAAGCTGGATTCTACGTTATCACAGAGACTAACAGTAATTTAATCGGCAATAACAAAGGTAGACCTACCATCATTGTTGATTACGCACACACACTAGCGCAGGCGAAGTCAAAGCTAGCAACAACGAAGTATGATGTACTCTTTCTAGACTATCTATTGGAATATGACGAGAAATCTGAGCTCAAGAGTAAATGCAGCTATGGGACAGAACTCTTGAAAGAGATGCTCGCCGAATATGAATCAGTATATGCAAAAGGTAACAAGAAACATCAGGTGCGAGGACGATTACTAGCAGATGATCATAGATATAAAGACATTCTTCGAACAGCAGTCGATAAGCGAGGTCCTCTTAAAAAATTCTGGATATTTTTCATATCTACATTCTCATCAGCCATACGAGAAGACATGAGAGTCAATGATATGCACTACAGCGAGGATATTTGGCTTGTAGAGCGAGGCGCGTGTCCAGGGATTACCCCTCACCTCTTCCGAAACAATTTTCTCCATTTGCTCAATAAACTCATTGATGAACTGACGGATATTGGGATAGAGCAGAAAAAACGCATCATCACTGTTGCAGATCTACTATACGAAATATTCTCATCAAAAAGGGTCAAAGCGACTGCCATCAAGCATTTCAACTCACTTCTTATGCTAAAATCGCATTATGCCATTCTCTATAATGACTATTATTCTATGGGTAAAGCGGTACAAGAAGATAAGGCGAAGAAAAAGTCAGCATACAAATACAAAGTATTTGCCTCAGAAGAGATCCAAGCAAATCCCATCAAGCGTTTCTACTCACCTCTTATACCCGCTCCCCCCCATAATGACACAAGAAAAGCCGCACATGCAAATAAAGATAATGGTTCACTGCTCGTACAGACTCTTTTTCCCGACTTGAGATACTATGGGCGCTCGTTTTGGGAACATCTCCAACACCTCATTTACCTCGTTGCCTACGGCAATCCTAGTCAGGCTGTCGTCATGTGGCACGAGTACTCATGCATTGAACACATACTTAAAAAAGTAGATGCTGATCAAGATACAAATAATGATGAAGAGAATAAAAAATTATGCTCTCATATAGAACGACATATCACTAAACTTATCGAACAAAACAACGCTTAATACCTCCTATGAATTTTGGCATCCATTTCTCGCTGAATAAAAAATTCTCCCGTCCTGAGGATGGAGTTTATATTTACAATTATCGTAATATTATTAATACAAAATTCAATTCAGCAAATTCTCCAGCGCACCTTAAATACCCCATCTATCTCTCTATATCGCCACACGAGGTGGCCTTCTATTTCCATCTCACTTATGATAAATCAGATGCTGCTATTGAACATACAAACAGCCCCATACTCATTCTCTCCTCATCCTCACGAACAGAGGATCATGAGACCTTGACCAAATCGATTCAAAACATATTTCATGACACGCATAACTTATTAATCAATGGATTAAAAGAAAAACGCCATCTCCATCATGAGTCTATATCCAAACAACTAACCTACTCTCAGCTAAAAGTCTTCTCAGAAAAGCAAACCTATAGAATCGTATCACCTGATAACTATTTATACCCACACAAAAAGCTATTCTTAGATTTTCTCTACGACGCAGAGCATACTCAGGTATTTCTCTCCTCTCCTGCATTCAGCACGATCTACGATAAATTGAATGAAAACTTCCTTTTTCGCTCAATCAAAAACAAAGCTGAATATTACTACTACCGAGAAGCAGTCGGAGATCTAAATTTATACCAGAGATCTATTGCATTCAATAGATCAAAGGCGCACCGTCTGCTTGATTACTATATAGAAGCGGAGCGTCAGTGGGTCTCAAGCATAACTGATCCGAAAGCAGAAAGCATTTTTTACTTCTCCTGCGGATGGATTGAAAGCTGTCGAGATGAAGTGGATCATGTTTATGAAGCAATCACAAAATTCGATACACCAAAGAAAAACGCATCCTACACAGTAGCAGATAGCTTTGAATACATGAACAGAATAAGAGAATCAACATATGAAAGAGAATCAGATAGAATAAGAGATGTAGCAAATCATGCGCTTCTATGGCATCAGTACAAATTACAACCAACGGGTTTTTACAAAATCATGACAGGAAATAGACCTATAAAGTTATTTCCCATTCATATGGTTTTACTATCTGTCTATGCTATCTATACTTTCATGATCTGCTACGGTCATAATACTCATGATAATCAATACATAAGTACATGTAGCACGATTCCATTCATAGCTAAATGCCTAGATCCATCTATGATACTTTATGTTATGCTCATTTGCTTAATATTTCCCTCGCTCGTATGGTGCATCTCATTAGTAAAAATCAACTTTTCGGCACCAGCTCATTATATCAAAAATATCTTCTCTAGTAACACTACAGGTGAGAAACACATACATAATAGCGCGGCAATGAATTGGATAAGTATTCAAAAATCAAAGAAAATACCACTAACCAACGCGCACTTTCCCAGACTGCTCGCAGCGATTATTGCCGCATGGATTGCGCTTTCGCTTGACGGATCTCTGAATACATCATTCTATGATCAACCAGGCATCGTCTATTACTCGATTCCCGCAATACTAGCCACCATGTTATTCCTTTATCACGAAATAAGAAAGAAAAACCCTTATCTTAAATTAAAGGTAATAGTCATGCGATCTGGAGCTTATCTTCTCATTTCCTTCTTCTATTCGACACTTATTGGCATCATTTCCATGTCTCTGTTTGCATTCACTTATATCTCAAACTATCTTACCAGCCCTAGTACACAGATCTTGCCTGAGGGGATGTCTGCTATTACGTGGTTGGAGACAAACAATATGATCACAAGAATCCCCTATAACCTCTTTGGCATACTTGATGAGCCTCTCTATGTCACCATCTTTCATCACATGCTCATCCCCTTTTCGATTTTTGCCATATTTATCGGAGTATGCTTGCAGTCAATTTTTGGGGATAAATCTGCGGTAGAACCTCTATAATGACGTAAAAAAAGACTCAAACAAATTCTGAAATTCCATTGCCTTCGCACGCAGACACTGTTATAGTAGTAGCATGAAACTTGACCGCACTTCTGGGCTTTTGCTGCCGCTGTTTTCGCTGCGTCGCGAAGGAGACGCAGGTATTGGGGATTTGAGCGCTCTGCGCGAATGGGTTGACTGGGCGGCAGATACGGGGGTGCGCTTCTTGCAGCTGCTGCCGGTCAATGCGCTGGGGCGTGGGGCTGCCCCCTCGCCCTACTCGGCTATCAGCTCGGTGGCTCTCGAACCACTGTATCTGAGTCTTGAGAAGGTGCCTGCCATGCAGAGCGAATGGCTGCGCGATCTCTCGCAGCTACCACCTCTCACGGAGCCAAGTGGGGAGAATCTCGTCGACTATGCGCGCGTACGCCAGTACAAGGAAGAGCTTTTCAAGCGCGCTTGGGTGCGCTTTGACACGGAGAAGGAGTTCGCGCCTCTGCGCAAGGAGTGCTACGCATGGGTAGAAGCGGAGGGCGCATGGCTAGATGATTATGCCTGCTTCCGCGTGGCGGCGGCCGCCTTTGCGAGCTATGAGTGGTGGCGCTGGCCCGTGCAGGATGCCGAGGCGATCCGCGCGCTGGCGCGTCGCGATGTCTCGGCGAAGGAGCAAAAGGATTACCACCTATGGCTGCAGTGGCTCTGCTACCGCGAGTGGCGCGAGATCCGTGACCATGCGGATGCGCGCGGCGTGATGCTGATGGGGGACGTGCCCATTGGCGTGTCGGTGGCGAGCTCGGATGTGTTCTTTGAGCGCGATCAGTTCGACCTGAGCTGGAGTGGGGGCGCACCGCCCGAGGGGAACTTTGCCGAGGATCCCTTTACGGGGAAGTGGGGGCAGAACTGGGGCATCCCTCTCTACCGCTGGGATCTGATGCGCCGCGATGGCTTCCGCTGGTGGTCGCGGCGTATTGAGAAGATGGCGCGCATCTTCCGCATGTACCGCATCGACCATATTCTGGGGTTTTATCGTATCTACTCCTTCCCTTGGATGCCTGATCGCAATGCGGAGTTCCTCCCGCTGAGTGCGGATGAGGCAGCGGAGCGCTGTGAGGGTCGCCGCCCTGGCTTCCTGCCGCGCCCCGATGACACGCCTGAGAATCGCAAGAGCAATCTGATGCAGGGCGATAGGCTGCTCGCGGCTCTGATGCGTCACTCGCAGGGGCTGCATGTGATAGGCGAGGATCTGGGCTGTGTGCCTGATTATGTCCGTCCGAATCTCTCGCAGCTGCGCATTGCGGGCTTCAAGATCCCGCATTGGGAGATTGATGCTGATCAGCGTATCGTGCGCGGTGATCAGTACAATGTCTGCTCCTTTGCGACCTACGCGACGCATGATTTTCCCCCCATCAGTGCGGATTGGGACGATTGGTTTGCCCATGTGGAGCGCGGGATGCAGGCGGCGACTGACTATACGCTTGACCGCATGGAGCGCAAGCATCTCCAGCAGGTGGGCAAGGACTGCATGCGCGTGCTCGCATGGCTGGGTGATTTCGCAGGGATGAGCTGCCATGAGAGCGCGAATGCGTGGTGCGAGCAGATCAAGCAAAAACTCTTCCGAGGGCTTTTCGAATGCCGCTCAGCCTATGTCGCGCTGATGTGGACGGAGCTCTTTGATCTGCCTGTTCGTCTCAATTGCCCCGGTACGACAGGCGGGGGGAACTGGCGCGAGCGTCTGCCTTTCACCGCGGCAGTGGCGCAGAGCATGCCGCAGACCGCGTGGCTACGCGGGCTGATTGCGGAGACGCAGCGATGATTGATTTTTACTAAGATAAAAAAAGCGCAGGAGATAGTCTCCTGCGCTTTTTTAATTTGAATGATTCCTTGTCGAATCAGACGGTGACCTTAGGCTTTTCTAATCTTGAGTGAGAAGAGCAGCAGGGCGGTGACACTGAGGACGGCACCGGCTACACCGAGCACCTGACCGAGGGCGACACCCTGAGTCTCGAGCCAGCCACCGAGCCAGCTGACGAGGGCACCTGCACCGACGGAGGTGAGATTGAGGATACCGTAGCCTGTGGCGGCAAAGCGCTCGTCGATCTGGGAGCGCAGGATGGGCATGAGGTTCGCATCCATTGCACCCTGAGCAAGACCCTGAGTGGAGACCAGCACGATGACGAGAGTCAGGCTCAGCGCGATGGGGACGCCGAACTCAGGGAGCATGGCGAGCACGACGCAGGGGCCTGCAATCAAGAACGCGATACCGGGGATGATGGCGCGAGCATTCGGATTTGAGCGTGCCCAGGCATCAGCGAGAGCGGCGGCTACGAGCACGGCGACGTACTTCACGATATTGATTGGCAGTGTCGCCATGGGGCCTGCTTCAGCCTCGGTGATATCAAAGCTATCTTGCAGGAGGCGTGGGTACCATGTCATGATGAACCAGTTGGCAAAGCCTGTGAGTGTCCAAACGGCAAGAAGAATATACATCGCCTTCGTGCTGAAAAGATTGCCCAGTACCTCTCCGACGGAGAACTTCGTGGAATCTTCTGCAGCAGGCTTGCTTGTATCTGCGACACCGGCAGTGCTGCCGTCCTTGGCAGCTTCGGGGTCACGCAGGAAGAGGATGACGATAAGACCGTAGATCACACCGACGAAACCGAACATTTCGAAGGTGAGGTGCCAGCCATACTCACCCGAAACAACGGCGCCAAAGCCCGCAAAGGCCTGACCCGCATAGATACCGCTCTGGTGGAGACCAGTGGCCATGGAGCGCGTGTTGCCTCGATGGTAGTCGGTGATGAGGGCGAGAGCCGCAGGGATGTAGAAGGCCTCACTGATCCCCATCGCCGTACGTGCGATGAGCAGCTCATGGTAGGTCTCAGCCATACCCGTCGCCCAGGTCACGACGGACCAGACGATCAGGGAGGCAAAGATGATGAGCTTGCGGCTGTAGCGGTCAGCGAGGTAACCACCGACGGGGCTGAGTGCCGCATAGACGATGAGGAAGACAGCCGAGATCATACCAAACTGTTCGTTGGTGATGGGCTGTCCTGTCTCAGGGTCGATGATGGAGGAGGTGATGGACTTGTTGAGGATGGAGAGCAGGCCTCGGTCAGCGTAGTTGAGCATGACGACGACCCAGAGGACGGCCACGCAGATCCACGCCCATTTACCAGGCTTGCTGGAGGAGTCGTAGGCTGGGAGTGCCTTCTTGGCGATGCCATTCTTGGCGGCGAGCGCGATGAGGACGATTAGCAGGATACCTGCTGCCCATGGCGTGTAGTGCTCGACGGCGGCTATAGCATCAAAGATGCTGCGGATAATGGGGTGCATAGGTTATATGATTAGTATTTTGGCGTGATGCTCACGGTGTTGATGACCGGCGTGCGGACACCAGGGTGGGTCTCTCCCGAGACGACGATGAGGGTGGTAGGAGAGCCATGGTGGAACTGCACGGTGGGTGCCGTAACGACTCCGATGGCGGTTTCTCCCTGCTTGCTCCAGCTCTTGCTGGCAAAGTCGTAGACGTAGATGCTGCGGCTCTGTCCTGGGTGGGTGCTGGGGGCTTGCCCTTTCAGGCTCGCTCGGTAGAAGGCTCCGGGATCTCCGCCTAGGATGTAGGCGCGTCCGTCGACGACGGGGAGAGGGGTGGGGATGGCGACGAGCGTCTCAGGCATCGCGGGGAGCCCCGCCTGTGCGCCTGTCTGCCAGCTCTTGGTCTGGGGGTCATAGACGACCATATCGCTGAGGTAGCTGCGCTCTGCCTTGCCTGCGGCATCGGCGTGGAGGCTACAGCCGCCCATCACATAGATCTTGCCCCCGTAGACGGCGGCACTCGCGAGCATGCGTCCTGTGGGCATGGCGGCGAGCTCTTGCCAGCCGGCGGAGGGCTTGCTCATGTCCATGACATAGGTCGTGGCGAGTGTCGTGGTGTCCTCGGGCTTTTCCTGACCGCCGATGACGTAGAGCAGGCTGCCTATCTGGGCAAAGGCGGGGTAGGCGACAGGGCGTGGGAGGTCGGGAAGCGCCTCGTGGCGGATGTCGCCATCGAGTATCCAGACGCGTGTCACCTTTGCCAGATGCCCCTTGTCATTGCAGCCGCCCGCGATGACGAGTCCCTCGGGACCCGCACCTGAGGCGGCGTAGCCGACGGAGTAGGGCAGCTTGCCCGCCCAGATGGGCTTGGTGCCACAGCTGCTACAGACGTCGGGAGCGTACATGACGCCGACGCGGTTGGAGAATATCTTGGGCCCGCGCTCCTCGGCTGTCTTCGCGTCGGGGGCAGCGTAGGGGAAGTTCGCCCCACCGGCGAAGATCACGGTTGGCGTGCGCAGGTGCTCGGAGGTCGTTTGCAGACCAGCGACCATACCGGCAAAGCCGATGCGGTCGGGGATCTTGTAGCTCTGGGCGGCGGTGGCCGCGCTGATTTCTACCTCCGTGCCCATGACGGGGCTCAGGGTGCTGGATGTCAGCAGGGCGAGGCAGAGGATTTTGGAAATATTCATGCGGTGAGGGATTGATTAGCACTGGATGCTCCAGACCTCATTCGAGCGCTTGCCTGGTCGCTGCTCACCATTGATGATGACGGCGCGGCCATGCCACTGGGCGCAGGGGAGTACCGCGCGGGCGGCGGCAATGGTGCCGGCATCCTGCCAGAGATCATGCGCGATGTCGTAGGCGAGGCTCTGCTTGTTGAAGCCAGGGTGATCCTGTGGGGCGTAGCCTGTGACGGAGGCGTCATCGCCGCCGAGGAGGAAGACGCGCCCTTCAAAGATGGGAGCGGGTGTGGGGGCGGCGGCGCAGGGGTGAGGCAGATCGCTCAGGCGTCTCCAGCCCATGTCGGCGCAGTAGGCCCAGGCCTCGGTGAGCATATCGCGCATCATGCGATCGCCTTCTTCAGCGGGCTTCAGCCCGATACCACCGAGGACGTAGAGGGTGTGGTTGACCGCACAGCTCTGGTGGAGGAAGCGGCCGCGTGCGGGCAGTGCAGGTCCCTCAGACCAGCTGTCGCTCTTGGGATCATAGATGAGTAGCGCGCTCTCGGCGTCTTGCTCACCGACGGCGCGGCTGCCGCCTGTGACGTAGACCTTGCCATCAATGACGGCGGCGGCGTGTCCTGTCAGCGGATAGGGAAGCGGCGCGCTGGCTGTGCAGCGTACCTCACCGTCGGCGAAGCTGAGCAGGTAGCAATCAGCAATGGCTCCCTCTTGGGCATTGCTTCCTCCGATGAGCAGCACGCCCTCAGGCAGGGAGGCGGTGGCACCATAGCCGAGGGGCTTGGGCAGGGGGGCAGCTTCGCGCCAGCCGGCGACGATGTCGTTCATGTAAAAGACTTCATCCGTCCAGACCTTGGGACCGCCCTCCCAGAGGGGTTTGTCGGGGAAATTCGCGCCACCGCAGACGATGAGCGCGTCGTTGTGCGTGCCAGCATAGCTGCCTGCAAAGCCTTCTCTATCGGGGAGATCGCTCAGGCGCTTCCAGTTCAAAGTTGGTAAATGATTCACAACTGTCAATCTATCACAAAGCGGGGCGAGAGTTCAAGGAGAAAGTCTAGCCTCGGCTTTTTTATTAGGAGTCGCACAACATGCCTCCAGTTCATAGGGGCGGCAGGTAAGCATCACGGAGCGCACGAGGCATTGATTGTCCCCTATTTTCTGACAGTCGTCGGTGTAGCGCAATGAGATACGTCTCTCGTGAGCCTCGCCTGCAATCTCGCTCATCTCGGGGATGGCCACCTCATAAGAGGCTGTCCAGTAAAAACTCTCCCAGTCTCCCTGCTCTCCCTGCTGGGGCAGCGCAATAATAGCGATCTCCTGCTCATCGAGGTAGAGCGCGCGCAGCGCGCAGCCGTCTCCATCGCGCAGAGAGTACGCGGCATTGCTGTACTCGACGCGCAGTTCATAAATCCCCGCCGCCAGCTTGAGCGGCTGGAAGTAGAGTCGCGCCGTAGCGGTATCGGGGTGCAACCATGCCTGCCCCTGCTCCACGGGATACTCTCCTTGCGGACCGACGCGGTCGACGAAGCTAAGGCTCAGGCAATCATCCTCGAATACCTCATAGGGCACACTCAGGCAGGAGGAGCACTGCTCATTGATAGCTTGGATGCGGTAGCGCGAGCAGGAGCGCGAGCAGCTCAGCGTGTAGCTGCAGGTCGCCGTCTGCGCAATAGCCTTGCCATTGGCAAAGACGCGGTAGGCCGTCGCACTCTCTACGGGATGCCAGCGCAGCAGCTTGCGCGAGGGCTTGTCCCATGCGGGCTCGGGGAGATCCTCGATGAGCTCTGGTACGGGCAGAATGTCGTCGTCCTCCTCCTCGTGTGGCTCATCACTGCTAGGCTGCACGACGAGCTCGATGACGAGGCGCCCCTCGCCGTCAAGCGGGATGAGAGGCGTGGACATGCAGCCATTCACCAGCGCGCTGCATATCTCAGAGCCGTAGCCTTGGATGTGGACGTCGATGACTTTCTCCCCGATGCGCAGTCCCATCAGCCAGTGGCTTCCGGCGTAGGCCTTGGGGACGCAGGGGTTGAAGATGACGTTGCGCCCGTCGATGCGGATGCCAAAGAGACCGTGGTAGTACATGCCAAGCATGCCCGCCGCACTCCAGAGCTGTCCATCGGAGTTCTGAATGGTCTGCTCGGCCTCACCCGTCATGGCGTGAAAGTTTTCTTTATTGCTGCCAAAGAGCATGGAGGCGCGCAGCATGCTGGCCATAGAGAAGCCCATGCCCTGCTGGTCTTGGAGCTCTGCGCGAGCTAGTAGAGCGTAGGCCTCGACAAAGGGCCACACCGTGCGGTTGTGGTAGCTCTGCGGCTGTGAGCTCTTCGACGGGCCAAAGACGGCGGTGCCGTAGGCGGAGCGTGGCAGATGCTTCATCGCAGCATGCGATTTGTCCCCCAGTAGGCTAAAGAGCACGCCCAGTGAGCTCGCGAGTGCGTCGGGACGCTCGTCGAGGGCGCCGTCGGCACTGCGCATCATGCCAAAGACGCGCTTTGCCCTGTCCCAGAAGTGGGCATGCAGCGACTCTGTGATCTTCACGCAGTCTGCTTTGAGCGCGGCTGCCTCCTCGCTGCGCCCCAGAAGACGCAGCAGAGACGCAAGTGCACGGCGTGCCGCCGCATGTAAAATATTCGTCCCAAAGGCGTAGCTTGCGCCTATATCGGCGGGTGTCATCCAGTCGGGGTAGTTCTGCTCTCGCCAGTCGAGGAAGGAGGTCTCCCCAGGGAAGAGTCCCTGCTCGCGGCGCAGGATACGCTCATCCTGCCGCAGAGTGTCGAGCATCACCTCGATGCGACCCTCCAGCCATGGGATATCGCCGCTGATGCGCACGTAGGTCCAGGCACCGAGTATCCAGACGACGCGGTCGGTTGAGATGGGCCAGCCGCCTCCCGTGCCTGTGTCTTGGAGGATACGTCCGTCTTTCACACGTGCATCGAGGCTGCGGCGGCTCGCCTCGGGCATGGCTAGAGCCGCGCCGAGGATGATGGCGTAGGCGCTATCGCGCGTCCAGACGCCATCCCAGCTCGCCCCCGCGGTGAACTCGCCTCGCGCGTTTTGCGTGGCGTGTAGCTCCTGCATGGCAAGCTTGTACATCGCGCTGAGCACAGGCAGCTCGCCTCGGTAGCGCGGCAGCCCCTCCGCGATGGGGGGGATAGCGATCGTGCGCTCCTCATCCTGACTGGCAGTCTGATTGGGACGGCGGATGTGCAGTAGAGCGTCGCCCTCCAGCCATGCCTCATCCTCGCCTTGGGTGACACGCTGGGAGGTCAGGGTGTACGCTTCATTTTCAAAGAGAATGCGCTCGGTCTGGGGCGTCGTCATGAGATGAGGGAGCTGGAGATATCGGGTGTAAGCAAATCAACAAAGGAGAGGAGCTTCTCATGGCCTACTTGGCGCGCTGAGAAGCTCCATGAGTTGGGTTAGAGGATGGCACCGGGCATATAGCCCACCGCCGAGGGGTGTTGGGCGGCGTAGGCGTCCACCTTCGTCTGGAAAGCGGCTACCTGCTCGAGAGCCATGCCTGTATCGCCTGCGTTCGCGTCGTAGATCTCTTGGATCTCCTCGCGGGTGAGCATGAGGCGTGAGTCCGCGCCGAGGCGATCGAGTAGATCATTCATCGCGATGCTGCCGGTGCGCAGGTCGTTGGAGACGGCGACGGCATGCTCTTTGATGACTTCATGGGCGGTCTCACGACCGACGCCACGCTTCACAGCCGCCATCATGATGGTGGTGGTCATGAGGAAGGGCAGGTAGCGATCGAGCTCCGTCTGGACGACGGGGCGGTAGACATCCATCTGGTCGAGTACGGTGATGAAGGTCTCAAAGAGTCCGTCCGCCGCGAGGAAGGCGTCGGGCAGCGCGCAGCGGCGCACGACGGAGCAGCCTACATCGCCCTCATTCCACTGATCGCCGATGATGCCGCAGAGCA
Organism: uncultured Akkermansia sp.; assembly: GCA_964371115.1. GTDB lineage: Bacteria > Verrucomicrobiota > Verrucomicrobiia > Verrucomicrobiales > Akkermansiaceae > Akkermansia. The sequence continues at coordinate 15,339 of CAYJLP010000042.1, forward strand.
TATTGAGCTGCCCCTTGAGGATGGCGTGGAAGCCATTGATGCGCTCGCAGGAGCGGGGGTTCATCTTGTGAGGCATGGCACTGGAGCCTGTCTGCCCCTTAGAAAAGCCCTCGGTGCAGAGCTCGTGCCCGACCATGAGACGCCATGTCTTGCAGAAGCTGCTGGGGCCTGATGAGAGACCGACGAGGGCGGAGATGACTTCAAAGTCGAGGGAGCGGGGGTAGATCTGGCCGACGTTGTCCCACTTTTGCTTGATGCCGAGGTGTGCGCAGATGCGCTCCTCAAGCTCGGTGACGGTCGCCTTGTCCTGACCAAAGAGAGAGAGCTGGTCGAGCTGTGTGCCGACAGCTCCCTTGAGCCCGCGTACGCTGTAGCGCTCCATGACGCTCTGCCATGCCTGTGACCAGTGGTAGAGCTCCTCGCCGAACATGGCGACGCGCTTGCCCAT
>CAYJLP010000043.1:0-15744 GCA_964371115.1 uncultured Akkermansia sp.
TGCACTGCAAAATGAGACGAAGAAAAGGCAGGACACTTCCTGCCTGGCCTGAGCGTAGCGAAGGTGATGAGGATCGCGCCCGTTATCTACCGTCGCAAACGCAAAGCGTGTAAGCAGTTCGCTAATATTATTACTTTGGCTGGAGTAAATGCAGCGACCACAGCTTGCGAACTTGATCATGTACTTCTTTTTGAAAACGTGTGACAGTACCTTAGCCAGGTTTGCTCATCACTGCCAAGTTCCCTCCCTCGCTACTTTCCAGCCGCGGCCTTCTCCAGCAGCGCGATAGTCCGCTTCGCATTCTCCTGCTCATCAGTGAAGCTCGCAACAGCACGCGCGAGACTCAGAGCCGTCTCTCCGTTCTCATCCTTGGGATTGACCCGAGCCCCAGCACGGAGCAGCTGCTCAATGAGCTGTACGCGCACTGCTGGATTATACCATACGCGATCGTCGCATTCATCAGAGGCGTCATCCCCATAGAATCTCGCTCATTGGGCGACGAGCCGCGCGCCAAAAACGCCGTCACCGCCTCCTTGTCCCCCCGCCAGAAAGCTTGATTCAAATCCTTCGCCTTTTGCTGCACGACCGAGAGATACATCTCATCATAACCATGCGCCCGACCATCAGGAGTGGATGACTGACAGGATGCGACCATGAGTGGCAGCATGAGGATACCTCCTTTGAGACAACGAACCATCTGCTTGCATTGAGTTAATTTATACATAAAAATATATTATATAAAAAAATTACTTCGCCCGCTTGCTATAATAATAAGAAAGCCCCATCAGAATAGCCCCAAAGGACAGGAACGCGATCGTCCTATACACCATATTCGCCCCCGAGAGATCCGCAAAGACGAACTTCACCAGCGAGAGCATCATCATCCAGATGCCCACATACTTGATCACGCGCTGATCGTGGAAAATCCCCCCGCCGAGCAGAGCTGCCGCATAGAGCACCCAGCTGAGCGTCAGCAGCACCTGATTGCCATCCGTCCCCCAGTAGACCTCACTCGAGATCAACGCCAGCCCGAGGAGCACAGGCAGCAGCGAGAACTGCGCCACGCGACTCCAGCGCGCCACGAGCAGCGATGCGCCAATCGCGCCCACGAGAGCCCCGCAGCGTAGATTGAGAATGGGGCTATACTCCGCAGGGTCAAAGCACGTCACCACCAACAAGACCGACACCGCGACGAGAGTCACATAGCTCGTGTACGCAAAGAGCTGATGCTTCCTCCAGAGACAGAGACGATAAACACACAGCGCGTAGAGCAGCGTCATCATGCTGTTGCTATACACCGCCTCCGTCACATCGTAGCCCTCACAGCGCTGAGCCAGCTGCTGGTGGAGCTCCATGGCAAGGAAGAAGAAACCAAGGCTCACCCCCATCCAGACGAAGGCATGGGGCAGCCACGCCATCTTGCCGTCCATCTTGTGCCAGCGCGCCATCAGCAGATTCGTACCCACGGCTACCGCGACTGCCAGCGACTTGAGATGCAGCAGGATGATCGAGTACTCCAGAACGATAACACTGAGCAGAGTCAGCAGTATCGCAACCGCATAGACAAGGTAACTCGCAATACGAAAGAGCACAAACCCTGTTGACACATACAGCCTATACGCACACAGCACAAAAGACCATGCAAGAATCACATAGCAGAAGGCTATATTATTAAACTGATCGGCGTTATCACTGCTATCCAACAAAATCCCCATCTCCAAAACCACAAAGATATAGGCAAAGCACAGGGCGAGGAACTGCAAGAGATGCGCCAGACCCGCCCTCAGCTGCTTGATGAGCAGCGATGCACTCAACGCACAGAGGGCAGGCACGAGCAGCTGCAGCGTGCGCTCATTGAGCAGCTGCACCTCCACCCGAGGCATCAGCACCAGAGCTATGCTCAGCGAGGCTAGCAGCGCGATCACGCTCCATTTCGCCAAGAACTCACGCGCCGTAAGCTTGCACAGCCCCGCAAGCACCAAGCCCTCCAGCGCCCATGCGATGACACGTACCGTCTCCTGCTCGATAAAATAAGTCGCAAAGAGAGCCGCCAAGATCCCGCCTGAAAAATACAGCTGCCCCATGGCCGCACGCACACGCTGATAATAAAAGCCCATCACCCCATACACCAGAGCCGTCCCCGCGAGGATCAGCCCCATGCGCTTGCTATCATCCAGCCCAAAGATCTGGGCGGCAAAGAGCAGCAGTACGCAAAAGTTCACCACACTGAGCCCTCGGTCGATGAGTGAATAATCACGCCTCACACTCAGGAAATCATACAGCGCATAGGCCGCCCAGAGTAGCAGCGGATGGAGATAGTGCACCTCGCCCACGAGGGCGAGAGGAGCGACCGAGGCGATGATCATCGTGAGGATGATATTAGCGTAGTTGAGCACCACTTTCGACCTATTCGTCAGCGTAAAGACGAGCGATACGATATTGAGGAAGATCAAGTAGGAGAACAAGAAACTCACCGTCGTGTAGACATCGAGGATAAAGATAGACAGATAGCCCCCGATTAGGCCGATGAGCATCGTGGAAAATGTCTTGTAATAGCGCGACACCACATAGGAGAGCAGCGTGATGCCACAGCCGACAGCTAGAGCTCCCTGAGGTGGGATAATCTCATAATAAGCCGCGCCCCCATAGGCGGCGACAAAGAGGATAGCGAGCCCCGTGCCCATGAGCACCTCCGCGTAGGCGAGGAGTTTTTTCTGATGGATCTTGACAGAAATCCCCATCAGCACCACCCCGAGGACAAAGACGGAGAATACGCGCATCACGGGGGAGAAATTCATATAGGGCGAGATCATCTTGATGAAGATAGCCGCGCCGATGATGAGAGCGATCGCCCCGATCTTGTTGAAGAGATTGCCCAGCAGCAGACGCTCAAAGCTGGTGTCGAGCTCCTCTTTCTCCTCTTTCTTCTTCGCAGGCAGTTGGGTGAGTGGGGTAGAGGGATTTTTTTGCTCCGTCTCCTCTTTCTTCTGCTCTTCCTTTACTTTCTCTTGCTCAAGAGGCGCGGCAGAGCGCGCAAGTGCGGGGGCAGGTGTGGGAGAGGGAGTGAGAGTAGGGGCGTCCGCAGGAGCAGGAGAATCAGCCGTCTCCACGGGAGGCGTGCTAGCTTTGTTACGAGCGATGGGCTTTGCTTGGGTGGTCACTTGCGCCTTCTCAAGCCTCTTGACCATACGATCGACGTCCCACCTGAGCTTATTGATTTTCGAATCAACAGACCTGACCCAAAAAACAATCCCAATCACCAAACATAGCAAAATAAACTCCATAAATCCTCTTTCCTATAAAAACCACTATACAAGCATACTCCTCGCATAGCAAGAATAAAGCGAGCACACCGCCACACCACGCCGCCTCATGGAGCGCCTCATGCGCGTTATGTATAAACGCGTTTCCCCGTTGACAATTTCAACGGAGGGGAGGGACAGAGAGCCCCTAGATGAGGGACTCTGATTGAATTACTATGTACCGACGAATCTGATGAAAAGCACGCTACTAGCATGAGCGATGTGAACCAGACACCTCGCTCCTCCTCAGTCCGTAGATAGCCTCAAACCTCTCGTAAGCAAGTCACATCTCACTATAAACTTGCCACGATTAGTATCAATCAAAGCCCCTCAAAGGGATAACCCGTACGCTACGAGGAGTAGCGTACGGGGACTATTTCTTGTTTCTTGCGCTTATCAGAACGAGTACTTCACGCCGGCGGCGGCGTTGACTGAGTTCTGATCCGTGCGGAATTCGGCGTTCACGCTACCATAGACGCTCCAATCTTCATCAATGGGGACGAGACCGTTGATGTTGAGACGCAGGTCGATGTTGCTTGAGTCAGAAGCGTGCTGGGTGATGCTGGGACCACCACCGATGAATCGGTTGCTGATGGAGGCTTCATTGTTCCCCGTGTTGGCGGTGAGCAGCATTTCTGCGCTGAAGAAGCCGCTCTGACCATTCATCTGGTAGTTATGACGATAGCGAGCACCTGCAGCAGCTGTGACGCTGACGATGGCGTCTGGATCGACGTAGAGTCCAGCATTGCCCATGCCCTTCTCGCTGAAGCCCTCGATGGTGCCAAAGGTGGCATCGAGCTGAGCGACGGCGGAGACGAGGTGCGCGGCATCACGATTCATGAAGCTGTAGTCCATCTCGTAGCCGAGGTTGATGAGTGCGGCATTCGTCGAGCCCTCAGCCTGTCCGTTGATGCTGTATCCAGGGGCATTGATATGCACATTGCGCGAGGTGCTCAGATCGTAGAAGCCAGCTCCGAGGGTGAATACCTGCGTATTGCGCTTGCCATGATAGACCATGCTCGCGTCAAGGTAGAAGGTATTCGAGTCCATCGAGGCGCTGCCCGCATCAGCGCTGTCGCTGGAGTAGGCAAAGCTGTAGCCTGCTGTCCAACGGTCAGTAACCTTGCGTGCTCCGACGAGCATGAATCCAATGCTGCTGCTGGAGTAGTCGCTGCCATTGCCATCACTGTTGAGGTCGCTACCGCCACCTGTGATGATGAGCGACGCGGCACTGCGCTTGCCCTCTTCCATGCCCAGCGACTCAGACATCACCAGTGTGGTGTTGCGAAGTGTGAGCAAGTGGTGGCTGGCGGTGTCAACGACAAAGCGGTTCATATTCGCCAGCTCGTAGCCGTTGAGCGAGTCGAGGGCGATGAGTGCATCAGCCTCAGACTGTGTCTGACCCAGTGCGGCGAGAACGGCACCGAGCTCGCTGCCCTCGACCTTATTGAGGTTGAGTGACTGGAGAGCCGTGGCGACTGCTGACTGGTTCTCCGTCTTTGCCGCGCCGATGTAGTTCTTGCTCAGCTTGATCTGTACGCTTTCTGTGCCCGTCGTCGCATCGGTGACCGTGTAGGTATGAGCGTTGAGACTGATGAGGTTGTGGTCGACAATGGAGGATTCGCTGAGGAGGTTGTGACCATTGATGGCAACTTTTGCTCCGTTGAAGTCGATGGACTTGGCACTGAGAAGATCGCTCTTCTGCGTGGCGAGGTCGACATCGACGACGAGTACGCTGGATGAGGCGGCACCAGGGGCGTCAAAGATGACATCTTCTGCGCTGACTGTACCCATGCTAGCAAGACCTGTGCTCGCGACGATGAGCGTGGAGTCACTGCTGACATGGAGGTCGCCGAGCTGGACACCTGCGGTGGCGTCGAGTGTGGACTGTCCTGTGACGTTCACCTGACCAGCGGTGAGATCGCTGCCTGCTTGCAAGGTGAGGGTGTCGCCGCCGCTCTTGTTGAGCGTGCCAGCTCCGATGACGCTAGAGGCGAGGCTGACGCCTTCTCCCGCGTTGAGTGTGTTGATGACGATGCTGTCAGCTGTGACATCTCCTACGCTGGAGTTTGCTGTGGTCGCGGTGAGAGTACCTGTCGTGACGCTGCCTGTGACGATAGCGTCAGAGAGGGTGATCGACTCATCTGCGCTGAGGCTGCCGCCGACACGTGTGCCATCGAGATCGATGCTCGTATCTGTGGTGATGTTGCCTGTGACGCTGCCTTCTTGGGTCATCACGTCGCCTGTAGCGGTGATGTCACCTGTGATCTGCGTGTTGACCATATCTACACTGCCGCCTTGCAGCGAGCCCGTCGTGCCGCCAGTGATGTTTGCCGTGAGGATACCATTCATGCTGGTGCTGCCTGTGACGCTCGAGCCTGTAATGGCAACGTTGCTCGCATTCGTGATGCTGCCGATAGTAGCACCTTGGCTGATATCAAAGGCTGCACCTGCGCTCGCACCTGCGAGTGCGGCGTAGCTGCCTCCGCGGATGGTAGCGGAGCTAAAGCCACTCGCAGTACCTGCAAAGATGCTGTCAGTAGCGGTGAGCATGCCATCGAAGTTGTCATCGGCGAAGGTGATGCTCTCGGCATGGCTGCCGCCGTTGAGCACGATGCTCTGCGAGTCCGTGATGCTGTCGACACGGCTGAAGTCAGACAGGGAGATGCTACCAGATTTGTCGATGCTGCCGACGTAGCTCTTGCTGACGAGCTTGACGGTGTCGATGTCAGTGAGACTCTTCGCGTTGGATGCGGAGAGGTTGACTTCGTTGTTCTTGCCGGCAGCACCGACGAGGTCTCCTGCTGTACTGCCGTTGAACAGATTCGCCTGAGAGAATCCAGAGATGGTCGATGTGCTACCATCGGCATTGACTCCAATGGAGCTGGAGTCCACATTGAGCACACCGCTGACTTGGACTGTACCGCGTACCACAGCATCGTCGCTCACGGAGAGTGATTGTGCGGTGAGGTTTTGAGCGGTGAAGCTGCCTCCATCAATGATGAGCGTGTCGACGACTGCATCACCATTGAGGATGGAGAGCTGCACGTCGTGGAGCTCCACATCATGGGTCGCGCTGAGGGCGACGCCGTCGCCACTGAGGCTGATGATGGATTCGCCAGGATCGGCGGTGAGAACGAGGGACTGATCCTGCTCAGGGCTCAGCGCGAGGCTCACAGCGGTGATGTCCACGTTGTGACCTGTGCCGCGACCGATTTCTACTGCGCCTGTGCATCGCGCTGGTGGAGGCGTCCGGGGGCGAAAAAAACATCCTAGCACTTCACAATATCATCAGTAAAGCCGCTCATCTCAACAGAGAACTTCAACATAGCGTCAGCTTCCAAGAGGCTCTCACGATCACCCTGGAGCAAAAGAAACACTGCTTCCCCGCGCTCGGGCTGATGGTCTATGCAGGCGTACGCCCCGAGGAGATACGCCGCATTGGCTGGCATGATATCGACTGGGAGGAGGAAATACTCTACATGCGAGCCACGCATAGTAAGACAGGAGGCGGGCGCCACATCCCCCTCGCGCCGCCTCTCCTACGTCTCCTACGTCGTCATCGTGGCAAGGGGGCGATCTGCCCGCCCAACTGGCGTATACGCTGGCGCAATCTGCGTCAAGAGGCTGGATTTGCCACATGGGCACCCGACGTGCTGCGCCACACCTTTGCAAGCTATCATGCAAAGATGTACAAGGATCTCCCCCTGCTCCAGCTCGCCATGGGGCACCGTGATTGCCAGCTACTCCTCACGCGCTACATCAACATGCGGGGACTCACAAGGAATGATGCCCAGCTTTTTTGGAAGGGCATGTTTCTACGCCAGCACATTTGACCTCTCAGTCACGTGCTCATGTGGCTTGTGCGCTATTGACCTATCTTTCCCATGCCTTTATCTCAGAAGCCCATGCGGCCGCGAGCGGGGAGGTGGGACTGCTGGAGCTCGTTGACGATGCTCTCATCGACGAGGCTCGCGCTGCTGTCGCGGGTGAGGCACAGTTTCTGAATCGTGTGGCTTAGTAGCTCCATGGTGTGGGAGTTCGCATAGTGGGATTGGTCGTCGAGGGCGAATCGCTTGATGTAGTCAGCCATGATGCGCGTGGCACGCGCATTGAGCTTGAGTCCCAGTCGCAGCAAGCAGGCGTGCAGGATGCCGAGCAGCTCCTCGGGCGTGTAGTCCTCAAAGATCAACGTGGAGTTGAAATCATAGACCCCATTCTGCGTGAGGCTCTTGGCGAGCTGTGCTTTGGGAGTGAAGCTCTCTGCCGTGATCAGGGCGAAGGTGCCTTGACGCTCCGTGCTGTTCGCGGCGATGAGTGCTTGGAGGATGTCGGGATTGAGCCTGCTCTCGCTGCCGGGGAACTGCTGCATCGAGCTATTGAGGAAGAGCACACCGTGGTGCGCCTCGATGATGCTCTTTTGCAGGTTTGGCGAGCTCAGGGTCTGGCCGTTGGTGAGCAGCTCGTCGGTGGAGAAGGTCACCAGCTTGTTGTTCTTGAGCAGGCGCAGAGCCTTGAGTATATCCGTTAAGATGCGCGCAACACTGCTCTTGCCCGTGCCAAAGTTCCCCACGAATCGCCACCGCTGCGGGTAGTGCACAGGGATATCTATCCCGCGGGCGCGCTGGGCGCGTGTCACGGCGACGAATTGGTGGAGGGATTTTTTTACATGCGTGAGTCCCACGAGCGCGTCGAGCTCGGCGAGCGCCTTGGCAAGGGATTTCTCGTCGAATCCATCGGCGAAGATCATCTTGACCTCCTCATCGGTGATGGGCAGGTCCTCTTTCTTGACCATGGAGAGCTTTCTCTTGCTGGTTTCGTTGACGAGGCGGCTGGCCATCTTGGTCATGATGGTGCTGCGCACGAGGCGTACAGCAAAGCGACCATTGGCAAACAAGGCGTCCTTGCACTCCAGCTCGCGCTTGATGACGGCGCGCAGCGCGCGCTGTGCGCTGCGGCTCAGGGTGAGCTTGCTCGTCTTGGCCTCCTTCATCGCGATCTCATAGAGCTCGTCCTCATTATAATCGGGGAACTCCATGGTGTGGGGGAAGCGTCCCTTGAGACCGGGGTTGAGCGTGATGAGTTGCTCCATCTCCTTTGTGTAGCCCGCGAGGATGACGATCATGTTGCAAGTCTCGCTGCCCAGCGCGTCGAGTAGCATCTCGATGGCGCGGTGTCCGTCGTCGTTGCTACCCTGTACCTTCATAAAGTTGTAGGCCTCATCGACGAGTAGGATGTTGCCACGTGCGCCCTGGAGGATGTTTTGCATCTTTTTCTCCGTGCCGCCGACGACGGTATCGACGACATCCGCGCGCGTGATGCGGATGACATTGCCGTGGCGCAGGACACCCATGGATTTGTAAATCTTGCCCAGGCACTTCGCCACACTGGTCTTGCCCGTCCCTGGGTTGCCTGTGAAGAGCATGTGCATGGGCGGTAGGGGAGTGTCGATGTTCTGCGCGCGGCGTGCGTTGTGAAAGCGGATGAAGTTGAGCTGCTCTTGGATTTTCTCCTTGAGGCGGCTCAGCCCCACCATCGCATGGAGCTCGGCGAGAGCCGCCTCGCCCCCATGCTCCAGATGGTAGTTGGGGATGTCGCTCTCGATGATGGTGCGCAGGGCCCTCTCATCGTCTTCCAATCCTGCATCGAGGACGCGCTGCGCCATGGCAGGGAGCACCTCCTTCTCCAGCAGTGTATTGATGTAGCGTGCATTGCCAAAGTGCTCGTCGCGGCTCGCGTAGGCCTCGGTGATATTCATCTCCAGCAGATCGCGCGCTGCTGCGGTGAGCTCGTAGTCGTTGTCCCGCATCCACAGATCCGCGATCTCGATGAGCTCATCGCCATTGTAGTCGTCAAAGTAGACGCAGGTCGTGCGCGAGCGCAGCCCCGGATTCGTACTCAGGAAGCGCTCCATGGGCTTTGTGTAGCCTGCAAAGACGACCACCCAGTTGCGGTAGCTCTCATCGGCCATCTTGGTGAGCAGTGCGCCGACGACCTGACGCCCTGGGTCCTGCGGATGCTCAGTGACGAGCTCGTAGGCCTCGTCGATGAAGAGGATGCCCTCGCGCGAGGCCTCGATGGCGGCACGCGTGAGATCGGTCTCGGAGTTCCAATTCTGCCCTGTGAGAGTGCCGCGCTCCTCGACGACGACGTGTCCCTTCTCCAGCAGTCCGATTTCTTTGTAGATCTGTCCGAGGATCTTGGCGACGGTCGTCTTGCCCGTCCCTGGGTTGCCGAGGAAGGCGAGGTGGAGGGGCATGGCGCGCGCAGGCAGTCCCTTCTCCGCGCGTGCGCGATCGAATCGCACCTTGGCGACGAGGGACTTGATGTCGCGCTTTAGCCGCGTGAGTCCTATCATGGAGCTGAGTCTGCCCATGGGGTCGGCGATCTTGGGCGCGAGCCCCATAGTCTTCTTGCGCTTCATCTCTATCGAGTCCTTGCGGAAGGTGTACTTCTGATCCTGCTCGCCGATGATGAACTTGGTCTTGAGGATGATCGCCCCGTAGTAGAGAATGCTCACCGCGTAGGTGCCCTGCCTCCGCAGCTGATCTCCTAGCTCGAGCTCCAAAGCTATCTCGGCGTCGCTCGGCAGAAATGAGCCCTCGCGTGAGTACTCAAAGACGCATGCTCCGTCTTCATCTTGCACATGGATGACGAACTGGTAGCCGCTGTTCGGCGAAAGGCTCTTGTAGCCGACTCCTAGTAAAATGCTCTTCAATCCCTTGAGAGCGAAGGCTATCTTGATATCGGTGTGCTGAAAGATCTTCTCCCCCAGAACGCAGCCCTCATCTAGGCGATAGAGCCCAAAGCCCAGCAGCTCGATATGCTCCTCATAAGCCGTCGAGCCCTCATGGGCAAATATATAGCAATAAAATAGCGTATTGTCCCCGACATCGCGTACAGAAAAGCGATAATGCCCCTTGGGCAGTGCGGCAAAGGCGAGCTCATAGGTCTGATCTGTCGCGGTGAGTCTCCCCGTCGTCTGGGCAACGAGGTCATTTTCCTTATTATGAAGGCATAGCTTGATATCCTGCTCGTCGACAGGGCTCTCAGTATCCAGCGAGACGAGCAGCACATCCTCCTGCTCGACAGGACGGAAATGTGTACACAGTGTCCGCATCCCTGTGCTGCGGCTCTTGATATCAAAGCGCGCCTTTTTGATGCACGATTGAACACTGTGAGATCGGAGAGCGCCGAAGGGAGGCGGTGCGAAGAGCATGTCGCTTCGCGCTGGCATGGAAAAGGGGGAACTTAGCTCAGGGGCTGCCTGCTCCTCCGCATCCACCTCTTCATCCGTCTCCGCATTGAGCTCTGCATCCTCATCTTCATCTTCCTCCTCGTCGCGCTTTGAGACGGCAAATGACTCAAATAGCCCCTCCATGACGGAGGAGAAATCATGGCTTTGCTTGGAGTTCTTCTTGACATCCTCGGTTGAGGTCTGGCTATCAGCCAAGGAATCAGACTTGATGTGATGTTGGAAGGACTGGGCAGAGAGCACCCTGACGGTCCCCCAATTCTCGAGCTCCGCGTCGGCATTGATGATCTGAGTCCCCGTCATGAGCATCAAGATTGGAAGCGGTGCTGGCGACGCCTCCATCTTTGCTAGATGTTTCTTGATGAGATAGACGGGAGACACACTATGTGATCTTTCAGAAAACCACAGGGGGAGCTCCCCCTTATACTCCTCCTCATCCGCAAGCCAGTCTACAGCCGAGCTCTCAGTGCTCTCAAAGAAGTGTAGAAAAAAATGCTCATCATTCTTTTCAATGAGCAGAGCGAGGCTCAGTTCTGCATGAGGTGTGATCGTCCAGCCCTCACTGAGGAGTAGTGAGAGGATATTGTTGTATTCGCTGCGGTGAAAGTCGCTGAGAGCGTGCATAGTGATAGAGAAGTTAGAGTATTAATTAATGGCTAAGCCTTGCTTAGAAATCGAGATAAGAAACAGCAGAAAACGCGTCACGCAGAAGAATGAGCCAATAGATGGCGAGATGAGTGAGCTCTGATGCCTCTCTAGCTTGCCCAGAAGATAGCCGTGAGTGCCATCGAGTATGTATTTCAAGCCGAGCGCCTCGGTCGGGTGTTTTCTAGTGCCCGTTTTTATGATTAATCTCAATGAAAAGAGCATATAGATGAGATCCAAAGCGTGTGAACATTGTTACACGATGCGCAGCAAGTGTCAAGTTCTATCCACGCGATACGTCTCATGAAAAACGCGCTGATGCCTCCTTGTTAGGCGAGGAATAATGTGATCGCCGTCAATAGAGGAGACTGCAAACAAAGCATCGCCAGCATGGCGACGAGAAAGAGTCATGTGTAAGCTATTGGTTTTGAGATTTATTTCTGTCGAGCTCTAGCTGTGTAGGCGGGCGGGAAGCTAGGTGCCGCAAAGCCTCACTGGTAGGCAGGCTGTGGCCTCGCGATAGCTCGCTTTTTGTGTCATGCGTAGGGAAGGGCGGTGAGCCATACTCCTACTATGGCCTTAGATCATGAAGCAGCAGCGCGAGGGAAGGCCAAAAGTAGAGCCACGCCGCCACCTAGACAGCACTTGTTTCATTCACTGCTGCAAGAGTAATAAAAAACCCCCTTCAAGGATGAAGGGGGTTTTCTGCATTGATGGTGATTTGAAGAAGCCTATAACATCGTGCAAGACTGTGCCTGAGCACTTGTGGACGGGTTTTTGCACGCTGTCACGAGGGGCTTCTTATTCACAACAACAACATTTTTTTCGAAGTGAGCTGATCGCATGTAGCAGCTCGCGTAGCGAGTGATCAACTATCCCTCTAGCGCAATACGCAGGTGGCAGGAGGCGGGAGTGATAGTGAGATGACTCATTCATGATAAATTGTTTTTCTCGGTATTTATAAGGATTATGATATCTAAAAGAACGTTAGAAAAGGGGCAGTTTCTACACACCAATCGTATTTTTTATACACTCACCTTGATCTTGCGCCCTGGGTCTGGAGGAGGATTGTGAGAGTTTCTGTTCCACGAGAGCGACGAGTACGATGCTGGGTACGAAGAAGAACATGAGAGAGGTGATGAGCAGCGCAGGCATGTCATGCATTCCTCTAAAACCTCCGCCAACTAGGTAAATAAACCCTAAGCTCAAGGGAATATGCCAGAGGCTCAGGACGACTGCTCGGATGCAGCTGTAGAAAAAATGACAGCGCTGACGCGTAAGGAGAAAGCAGTACCTCGTCGCGAGGCTAACCAGCGCACCAGCAGCGGTAGACAAGAGAGTGCAGGTCATGGCAAATGCGATCTGAGAAGAAATGCTAGCATTCATAGCAACCATCAGCACATCCAAGCCAAAGAAAAAGAACAGCCATACCAAAGTACAAGCAGCGCTCAGTGGTATCCAAGAGAGCCGCACGAGCTTGTACAAAGCGGTGAAGCTGAGTATAGAGTTTGCGCGATCACTTTGCGCGCCATGAGCGAGCGTATACATCTTAATACATACCCTAGCAGTTTTTCTGCATGAATACAAGTCTAGGTTTGCTCACTGACACAGAGAGTACTGAAATCAGCCTCACCAATGGGAGTCAAAGCCCTCGTGAGAAACAATGTTATACTTGGTTCTCACTATTCCTCTGAGACGAAAAAATTCGGGACAAATTGCATGTCAATTTGAGACCAGAGCTCCCTACGACACCTCGTAGGGGAAAAAGCGACGGGATATCCAGCCTAAAAGCACTCAAAAGCTGCCACGTAAAACGATTTTCTGAATTTCCTTATTTAGAATAACGAGAAGCCCCCTATAGGAACAAAGTGCCGTGAACGCGTCCAAACGGAATGATCGCAATTATTACTCTGCCCATAGATAATGTAGCAAAATGCAGGGTGAACACATTCTATCAAGTACGCAGACTGTGTTTCTGTTATTAACTACTGCTAAGTAATAATACTAAAAAAGACTATCAGTTTGCTACGAGGTGGGGGTGCTCAATGCTGGGTGAGCTGGCTCTTTTCGCGGGGTAGCGGAGCTGTTTTGCTCCGCGATGAAGGAAAAACTCTCCTCTGTCACGCCGATGAAGTCGAGAGTCCAGAAGTTCACGCGACGCTGGTAGAGCTGCTGGAGCTGCTGCGCGCGGGATTGGAGTGCTGTACGGCGGTTGATCAGCTGCGCGGCGCGTAGTGAGGGTAGGGGATTGCAGACGAAATGATTGGCGATGAAAAGCGCGTGCTGGGGCTGTCCGCGGCGGAGCTTGTTGTTGAGCTTTTGGGGATGACGGTTCACCCAGTCCGTCTCGACGGCATGATCCCAGAGGGGGAAAAAATGCGCGCTGCGACGATCAATGAAGACGAGCAGGCGTGTGTTGGCCGCTCTGAGCTTTCCCAGCGTCGGCCATGAGCGGTGCGTGGCAGGGTGGTAGAGGTAGCGGGCAGTGCCGCTGCGCTGGAGACTCGCGAGGATGTCCTTCTCATCGACTTTGGATTCGAGGATGAGGGTGATGATGGCACGAGGATGTTTTCTGAGGTATTCTTCTAATGCGCGGCAGGCGGAGTCGAGGTGACGCTCTCCGGGGTCAAAGAAGCGACCGTTGCCATGACGCAGGGTGGCGGCGCCGTTGTCATCGTACCAGATGTCCCACATCTGGGCATGGATACCGCGCTGCAGCTGCGTCTCGATGCTCCAGAGCTGGTTGGGCATGAGCCATTTTTCCTCTTTATTGCTCATGGCGTTGTGCGAGCATAGCCAGCTGACCTCCTCGTAGCTGCGCGTGTCGGGGAGATGGAGGGGCGAGGCGGCGTCGTAGCTCAACGCGCTGGTGAGCAGGAGGGAGAGGAACATGTGAGAAATGTACGCTAAAATGAAAACTCGCGCCATGAGAGGTCATGGCGCGAGTGGAGAAATGGGGTGCTGGCGATGAATTAGCAGGATTTGCAGAATTCCTCGATGCGGTCGAGACCTTCTTTGAGCACGTCGATGGAGGTGCAGTAGGAGATGCGGATGGCATTGTCATTGCCAAAGGCGACGCCAGGGACGGCGGCGACTTTGTACTTCTCAAGCAGCTCGTTGCAGAGGCTCATGGAGTCCATGCCTGTTTCGCTCATGTCGAGGAAGAAGTAGAAGGCACCCTTGGGCTCGACGACCTTGACCTTGGGGATATTGCAGAGGCGATCGTAGACGTAGTTGCGGCGGAAGTCGTATTCCTCGCGCAGGTCGGCGATGAAGCTCTGGTCGCCTTCGAGTGCCTCGATCGCGCCGTATTGGGCGAAGCTGGTGACATTCGAGCAGGTGTGGTCCTGAATGAGGCGAATCGAGTTCGCAATCGCCTGAGGCGCGGCAGAATAGCCGAGACGCCAGCCTGTCATAGCGTAGCCCTTGGAAAAGCCGTTGATAGTGATGGTGAGATCGTAGAGCTCGGGGCTGAGCGATGCGATGGAGACATGCTCAGCTTCGTCATAGACGAGGTGCTCATAGATCTCGTCTGCGAGGATGAGGATTTCTTCTTCGATCGCGACTTCGCCGAGCGCGAGGAGCTCTTCACGGGAGTAGACGGAGCCCGTGGGATTGTTCGGCGTGGTGAGGATGATCATCTTGGTGCGGGGAGTCATCGCGTTTTCAAACTCCTCGGCGGTGATCTTCCAGCCGTTTTCGGCCTTCGTTTCGACGAATACAGGCACGCCACCCGCGATCTCAACCATGGAGGGGTAGCTCACCCAGTAGGGGGAGGGGATGATGACCTCGTCGCCTTCACCGATGGTGGCAGTCAGCGCGCTAAAGACGGCGTTCTTGGCACCTGAGGTGACGCAGATCTGGTTGATATTGTAGTCGAGGGCGTTGTCGTTTTTGAGCTTATCGGAGATGGCTTGGCGCAGCTGTGGGAGACCAGCGGATGGAGTGTACTTGGTGACACCATCTTCAAGCGCTTTGATCGCGGCTTGCTTGATGTTGTTGGGGGTGTCCTTATCGGGTTCTCCGCCGGCGAGACCAAACACTTGCTCTCCGTTCGCTTTCATCTCTTTTGCACGGTTGGTCACGGCCAGTGTTAAAGAGGGGGTCAAAGCGGCTATATTGGGGGTGATAAAGTCCATTGCTGGTGTTGTCTATTGATGATTGTTGTTGAGTATAGATAGCGTGCACCCATACTGAGGTGTGTCTGTATCTTAGCCCTTCATCCCCATTTTGGCAAGTCATTTTTTAGAGATAAAATATCAAGGAAAAACAAAAAAATCTTGACATTAGTGTAGATTTTGCTATGCTGTCCCCGCACTGCGACGGTAACGCAGTATTTTTTCATCATGAAGCCTGACTTCCATCCCAAATACAATCCTGTCGTTTTCGTGGACATCACCACTGGAAAGCGATTCATCACGCGTTCCTGCGCGACTTCCAAGAAGACTGAAGAGATCGACGGCGTCGAGCACTACGTGATCTCCTGTGGTATCACTTCTGATTCCCACCCCTTCTTCACTGGTAAGAACCAGTTCGTCGATA
>CAYJLP010000044.1:0-9014 GCA_964371115.1 uncultured Akkermansia sp.
CACCGCCGCCAACGGCCGCCCCGGCCCCCCGGCGCGCGACGCGCGCCAAACTCCCACCGTCGCAAACGCGAAGCGTCCAACGTCCACGCGCCCAACGCCCACCCCCAAAAAAACAGCCGTGAACACCCCCTCCGCAAAAAAACTCCTCCCGCTCATCGTCGGCATTGAGAGCACCCAACTCACAGCCACAGAGCGCGAGCTCTTCGCCCGCTGGAAGCCCGCAGGCTACATCCTCTTCTCACGCAACATCGAGGAGCGCGACCAATGCCTCGAACTCTGCCTGAGCCTCCATGAGCTGCCACGTGACACCGAGCACGCCCCCATCATCGCCATCGACCAAGAAGGCGGGCGTGTCGTGCGTACAGCCGCCCTCGAGCTCGAGCTCCCCTCCGCGCACGACCTCGGGCAGCTCCATGACGACACCCTCATCACCGAGACCGCGCATGTGAACGCCCTCACGCTGCAAGCCCTCGGCATCAACACCAACTTCGCCCCCGTCCTCGACATCACCTCTCCGCAGAGCAAGGCTCTGCCCTCGCGCTGCTGGGGCGAGACAAGTGCTGATGTCATCTCACGCGCGGGCGTCTGGAATCGCGAGCACCAGCGCATGGGCATCATGAGCTGTGGCAAGCACTTCCCCGGACTGGGAGAGGCCTGCGTCGATCCTCATACAGAATTACCCGTCCTGCGAGGCACACGCGACGACTTCCTCACCGCCGCCGCCATCCCCTTCCTCACACTCATGCCAGAGCTCCCCTCGCTGATGCTCGCGCATCTCGCGCTACCCGACATCGACGCGGAGCGCCCCGCCTCACTCTCGCCTACCGTCATCGGTGATTTCCTCCGCGAGCAGCTCGGCTACACGGGGCTCATCTTCACCGATGACCTCTGCATGGGTGCTATTATTGATCAATACGGCATCGCCGATGCCGCCCTCATGGCTGTACAGGCGGGCTGCGACCTACCGCTACTCTGCCACGACGTCGTCGCACAGCTCGATGAGGTAGGAAACGCCCTGCGCACACTCTCAGGCGAGCAGCTCGACACCATCCAAGCACGACTCGCGCGCTACTGCCAGCACATGCCGAGCCCCCCCAGCTACATCGACCATCTGGTGTGGAAGCAACTCCTGCGCCGCGCCGAGGCACTCTGCGCGTGCTTCTCCCACGCGGGAAATAACGCTACAGAGAGCCCCGTCTTTGACTACTAGCGCGCATGCCTCGTCTCGGGATGGCGCTGCTGTGGCTTCTGATGAGCCGCTGGTCGCGACGGGGGCGCAGGCTGGGACAAGGCATTGATCGTATGTGTGATCGCGGCGGCGGTGCGAGGGCGTACACAGGATGAAAGAGCCGAGGTCATCGTCACAGCGAGGCATAGATAACTGATCGTTTTCATGATAAAAATAGGGTGAATAAAAATAGGGTGAATCGAGAACATTCTCTATCCATAGGACAGATACTGCCTCAGACGAACTTAAAAATTGTTATTTTCTTCCCCGATACCTCTCGCCAAGCAGCACCCCCTACATCCTTCACAGAAGCGACTTGAACAAAAGCTGCCGCTATGGCATAATACGGGTGACTGAGTACGACCCCACCCCTGCCATGAATGACCTGCTCGCCCAGATAGCCGATCTCCAACCCGCGACCCCTGCCTCGCGCCCTGCTGGCGCGCGTTACATGGGTGACTACGCCGCCGCCCCCATCCCCACGCTACGCGTGGGCTTCATCGGCGCAGGGCGACGCGGACAGCACCTCCAGCAGCTCCTCGCGCGCATCGAGGGCGTGGAGATCGTCGCCCTCTGCGACCTCGTCGAGCAGCGCGCCATCGAGGCGCGCGACGGCATCCTCCACGCCATCGCCGATGAGCGCGGAGCAGCCCCCCCCGCCGAGAGCATCCAGCTCTACACGAGTGAGGAGCAGAACCATCGCCGCATGCTCGCCGAGCAGCACCTCGACGCCGTCTTCGTCATCGTCGGCTGGCAGGCACATGCCTCGCTCTGCTGTGAGATCATGGAGGCGGGCGTGCACGCCTTTGTCGAGGTGCCCATGGCCATGAGCATCGCCGACCTCTGGCGCATGGTCGAGAGCGCGGAGCTCCATCAGCGTCACTGCATGATGCTGGAGAATGCCAACTTTGGCCGCCGCGAGCTGCTCTACCTCAATATGGTCAGAGAGGGCGTCATCGGCGAGCTCGTCCACGGCGAGGGTGCCTACGTCCATGACCTCCGATTTGCCCTACTCGATGAGGATAGAGGCGAGGCCGAGTGGCGCGTGCGACACTACCGTGAGCGCAATGGGAATCTCTACCCCACCCATGGACTCGGTCCACTCTCGCAGTACATGAACCTCGGGCGCGGGGAGGATCAATTCTCCCACCTCGTCTCACTGTCGAGCCGTGCGCTGAGCTTTGATCGCTTTGTACGCAAGAACTTCGCTGAAGACCATGAGTGGAATCAGCAGTCCTTCAACTGCGGTGATATCAACAGCTCCATCATCAAGACTCAGCTCGGCAACACTATCCTCCTCCAGTGGGACGAGTGCAGCCTGCGTCCCTACACGCGCCATAATTTCATCCAAGGTACGAAAGGCATCCTCGCAGGCTTCCCGCCGCGCGTCGTCGCCGAATGCCTCGGTGCAGAATCACATAGCGAGTGGATACAGGGAGAGGAGATGGAGGGCATCTACGAGCGATTCGACCACCCTCTCTGGAAGCAACTAGGAGCGCGCGCCGAGGAGCTCGCGGGAGCGCGCGCGCGTGACTATCTCATGCTCAACCGCATCGTCACCTGCCTGCGCGAGGGCTGGGCATTGGATCAGAATATCTACGAAGGCGCCTACTGGTCGAGCGTCATCGAGCTCACTGAGCTCTCGAATCGCTACAACGGCATCCCCATGAGCTTCCCCGACTTCACACGCGGCGACTGGAAGTGCACCGCGCCGCTCGGGATTCACACGACTGTGTATCTCTCTGGCAATTAATTAAAATTCTTCTTGGCCGTGCGGCGGATCTGCCACCACGAGATCACGATAGGAATCAATCCCATCAGCAGCAGATAGATCGTGTTGCGCAGTATCGTCGATACAGAGCCCTCATCCGAGAGCTGCTCCATCTCGCTGAGGGGGCGGGGCTGACGCTTTGCCAAGAAGAAACCGCGTGTTTCCTTCTGACGCGCGTCCTTGCGCGCACTGATGATGCCCTCGCGTATGCTCGTGAGCTCGCGATTCGTGTAGAAGAACTCCAGCGGCTGCGCCTTGGGATTCTCTCGCATCTTCTCCTGCGCGATAGCGAGATGATCAAGATAGATGCTATCATGGCGCAGAGCGGCATTGCGGATGCGTCGCAGCGTGCGGCGCGCCTCCTGGGGATCATCCATGAGGCTGTTGAGTGCGAGGACAGAGCGCTGGATGAATCGTAGCTGATCGTCCGTGCCCTTCTCCTTGAGGTACTCGCGCCGCTCATTGATGATGCCGAGCTCTTTTTGCCAGCGATTGTTCTCTGTCTGGGCGAGGAAAATAAGCTCAAAAGAATAGCGCAGCGGGCAGAGCTCCGCGATGAGAGGCACCGCCTTGCTCTTGATATCATGCGTCTCGGGGTCTTGGTAGGCGACGCGGTGGCGCAGCCGCTCGAGCGCGGGGAAGATATCCTTGGGCAGAGAGGGGACGAAGTCATTCATCTCCTCGAATCGCACGATCGCACCCGCAAGCAGGATCTGAGGGACGAGGATGAGCGGTACGAGATTGAGCGCGACGCGCTCACTGCGTACGAAGGTAGAGATCATCAGCGAGATCGCAATGCCGATGAAGGCCGTCAGACTCATGATGCCCAGATGCTGCCAGAACATGAGGCGTATATCCAGCACCCAGTTGCTCGCCAGCAGGTAGAGCGCACACTGGATGCTGGCGAGTGAGGTGAGTACGATGATTTTTGCAAGCAGATAGCCACTGGTGAAGATGCCGTAGTTGCTCTCGCGCTTCAGAATAGGGCGGTCGCGTAGCATCTCGCAGGCGGCGATCATGAGGCCAAAGAACATGGCCAGCACGATGGAGAGGAAGAGGTACTCTGAGATGTGGAGAGCTTTGTAGAAGCTGTATTCCTCCTCGGAGGCCGCGCGGAGGGTGCCGCTGATGAGCAGGCCGAGGACGGGACCCTCCAGGAGCAGCGCGTAGAGACCCACGGCACTGCGGACGCGGCCTAGCAGTGTGCGGGTAAACCAAATTTTGAACAACTTGAAGAGCTGAAAGGGCGTGCGGTGCGGGCGCGGCGTGATGCGGCGGAAATTCACCGCCCCCTTGCTGAGATCCTTTTGCTGCTGCTTGCGGTAGATGAGCTGCTCGTAGCGCTGCTGCCAGTATCGCGTGTCGCGGTAGAGCGCATGCTGGGCGGGGGACTCGAGGACCTCAAAGACGTAGTCTGAGCCACCCGCGCTGACGCTCTCAGGCGAGACCGTGAGCCCGAGCTCATCGGCAGCGGTCTTGAAGAAGCTGACCATCTCAGATGGACTCCCCCAGAAGGCCATGCGCCCATTCTTGTCAAGGATGAGCACCTTGTCAAAGCGATTGAGCAGCGAGCTGGCGGGGCGATGCAGCGAGCAGACGAGGATGCGCCCCTCAGCCATGTCTCCCAGCGTCTTGATGACGCGCTCGGCGTCCCCCGAGGAGAGACCACTGATGGGCTCATCGACGAGGTAGACCTCGGCGGTGCCAGTGAGATCGAGCCCGAGATTGAGCCGTGAGCGCTCGCCATCTGAGAGACTACGCTCGCCCACCCGCCCGACGCGTCGCTCTGCGAGGTGGGCGAGACCGATGAAATTGAGCACAGCTTGCACGCGGCGCATACGGTCGCTGCTCGAGAGCTGCGGGCGACGGATGATGGAGGCCTGGCGCATGTGCTCCTCGACCGTCAGTGAGCCATCGAGGATATCCTCACGGGGGATGAAGGCGATGTGGCGGCGCAGCTTGTGGGCGCTGGGCGTGAGCTTTTCCTCATTGAAGTAGATGGTGCCATCGCTCGCTTTTTGATGCCCCGCGAGTAGACTCAGCAGCGTGCTCTTTCCCGAGCCGCTAGGACCGAGGATGCAGGCCATCTCGCCTCGCTTGAGGGTGAAGGCGACATTGTCCAGCACGCGTCTATTGCGCCTGTATTCGAGCAGGCTGCGCTTGCCACCGCGTTTGTAGTCTTTGAAGAGACCGCGTACCTCGATCTGCTCGATGCTGCCTGTCTCCTCATCGAGCATGCCTTTGGAGAAGCGGCAGCGCAGTGCCTGCTGTGAGCTGAGGCTGATGAGATCGCCATCCTTGAGCTCGACGCTGTGGGATCTGATCGGCTGTCGGTCGATTGCAAGCTCGGCGCAGCCCTCGAGGATACGCAGCTCGCCCGTCTTGCTGGAGCGTGAGTAGGTCACCTCAAAGATGCTCTCAGGCGCGAGCCCAGGGGTGAGCATGAGTGCTCCTGGGCGGTTGGCATCGGGGACGTTGGAGACGAGGATCTTTTTTTGGGTGGCGTTGAGTGAGAATCTCTTTTCTTTGCCCAGATATTGGGAGATATCGGCGAGGTAGTAGGGACCTAGCTCACCTATGGTCAGGGGGCTGTAGTAGCCTGTGCAGACGCTCGCATGGAGGGGGAGGCGCTCTCCATTGATGTAGATGACTTGGGTGTCGGAGAGCTGCTCGAGCTCGAGATAGAGACCGAGGCGCACGCGCGCGATGCTGTTGGGCTTGCGGTTGGGGGAGATGGCTAGATCGTCGTTGTCGAGATGGAGGAAGTTGATGGCCTTCACCCCCGAGTACTTTGCAAGGAAGAGGAAGTTGATGTGCTCATAGGCGAGCTTGCGCGAGGCAATGGCGATCTCCTGCCCCTCGTGCAGCGGCAGCATATCGCCCTGGGCCAATTGGCGCCCGCGCACGTAGAGTGGAGTAGGGGCATCATTGATGATGAGCATGATATTCGCACAGCGCAGCGCGCGAAAGCGCGTGTCGTGCGCGTCCTCAGAGAGGAGGAAGTCACCATCCCCGATCTGAGGCGAGATGATAATGCTCTGGATGAAGCGCGTGTCCTTGCTCGTCTCCCCGCGCGGGCAGCAGATGAGCTGCTCGAGCTCGGCGGCATTGAGCTTGATACGCAGCCCCGCGCAGATGCGATCAAAGAGAGCGCGCTGCGCGATATCCTCTTGGAGGTGATTGAGCAGGGCGTAGATCTTGAGCGCGAGCGCGCATCGCTCCTCGATGGTGCGCTTGCTCGCACCGAGGGCGAGCATGCCTTTGAGTGCGTAGTTGGATTCGTAGGCGAGGTCGAAGCGCTTGATGAGCCATTGGTAATCAACATTGGGGAAGCTGTAGCGCAGCACGTCGATGGTGGCGTCGATGCCACGCAGCTTGATTTGCTCGCGCTCTTCTTCGGAGATGTCGGGGTTGGGCTCCGACGTCTCGAGTCGACGTAGGATGGTGGCAAAGAGGTCGATGATGGTGCCTGTGTACCGGCGGCGCGACATGATGCGCGGCGCGATGCGACTGGGCGCATCGGCAAAGAGGCGCGCCAGGGCGACATGGCAGCGGTGGAGGAGATGACGTGCCAGACGCCAGGGGAAAAAGAGCTTGCTTTTCATCGTAAGTCAGAGAGGAGGCAGTGTGGCGAGCCAGATTTCTAGCTCAGGGGGTAGGGGGAGAGGGGGAGCATGGAGGGTGGATGCCCGCACCAGGGCAGCGAGTCTCCCAATGAGGGAATCTCCACCGGTGGGGGAAGTCGTGGCACTGCTGAGGCTTCACCGCTTGGATGCGGCATCCTGCCTCGGTGAGCATGATGCAGGCGCCCTGCTCATCGTCGATGAGGGAGAGTCCCTGTCTATTGCCCCTCAGACGGCAGAGAGTGTTGATGAATGTGAGCTCATCGAGACCGAGGTAGCTTGCGATCTGGCAGACCTCCTCCTCTGTGATGCACACATCTCCCTCCCATCGGCAGCAGGTGCCGCAGCGTTGACAGCTATGGACGATCTCTTCATTCATCTGCATGGAGGATATCAAAATTGTGCCATAGTGTAAAGCCTCAGGGGGCTTCAAAATCCGTACGTATGAGTTTTTTTGCAATTTGCTACCTCGCTGACCTTCTACCAGAAGGCCTATCAGAAGGCGAAGTCTAATTGTTTTCTCTCTATATTTTGCATTCTGGTGTCACACCCTCAATGAACCCACATACACTCATCCTCATTTCCCTATCCTCCGCCCTCCTGAGTAGTGCTGGCAATAGTGCCACACCTCCCGTCTTTGTACCACCTGTCGTG
Source organism: uncultured Akkermansia sp. (assembly GCA_964371115.1). GTDB lineage: Bacteria > Verrucomicrobiota > Verrucomicrobiia > Verrucomicrobiales > Akkermansiaceae > Akkermansia. Next base: position 7,277 of record CAYJLP010000044.1, read on the forward strand.
ACGATTACCGAGCGCATCACCTACATCGACACCATCTTCGGACAAGACGCCTACGACATGCAGAGCTCGCAAGTACCGCTGAGCATGAGCGAATCACTCACCGTCTATGAGCAGCTCACCTGGCGCAATGCAGGAGCCTCCACCCCAGAGTCCGTCCTCCATCAGCATGCGCGTAAATCACAGCGTGATCAGCAGCGCCGCATGTGGGGTGACTGGGTCATCCTGCCCAGCACGCCGCAGAAATTCATGCCCTACCTCGACAGCCTCTTTGTGATGGGCAATACCTGCACCGAGCCCAGTGGGCTCATCCAGCACGACCCCCTCTCGACGACGGCGCAGCGTATCAAGACGGCGGCCTCCCACATCGGTCTCCAGTACAACGGCACCGTCAGCGTGAACTACACCGCCGTCGCCAGCCAGAGTGCCGTCGGGCGGCGCAATTTCGTCAGCACGAATAATGAACTCTGGGCGAATTGGTTCCTTGCGAAATCAGCCGACGACAGCACGGGGCTCTTCCTCATGGTCGAGGCGGACTGGGGGCAGGGCTTTGGCTATGATCAGCGCAAGAAAAACGTCCAGCAGACCATAGGCAGCCTGAGCAGTCCCCAATCAAGTAACCTCGAGGGCAACGGCGCGTACTTTGCCAACGTGAGCCTCGGGATGAGCTTCTGGGACGGTGAGCTCGTCCTGATGGCGGGCACGATAGACACGACAAACTTCCTCGACCAGAACGTCTACTCCGCAGATTGGAATGGCAACCTTCTCAACGAATCCTTTAATTTCAACCCCGCACTCCCCCTCACGGATGCGAACTGGGGCTACCTCGCGGCGTGGCAACCCTGCAAGGAATTCTACCTCCTCTTCTCCTCCACGGGGACGAATACCGAGACGAACCAGAACCCCTTCACCCGCATCAGCTCGGGGAACTGGGCAAACATCGTGGAGCTCGGCATGGTGGGTGAAGATGTGCTGGGCATGGGCAAGGGAATCTATCGTGTGCAGTATGCTAACGCGACAAACAACAGCGAGACAGGCTCGGGCGCGGGGGTGAATATCCAGCAGCAGCTGGGGCACAATTCCTCGCTGGGCTTCTTCACACGCCTCGGCTGGGTGGATGAGGACATGGCCGCGATCACGGGCACACGCGCTGCGATTACGGCGGGGCTCGTGATGCAATCCCCCTTTGATCGCAAGGGCTGGGGAGCGCAGGCGAATAATGACCAATTCGCCTTTGGCTTCCTCTGGCAGCGTGCGGCTGAGTCGGAGCAACCTTATAAGAACAGCACGGAGCATGGATTTGAGCTCAGTGCGGTGTTCCAAGTCACGCCGACCTGCTTTATCCAGCCTGACATCCAGTATATTATTAATCCCGTGCATCGCAAGGGGGGAGACAACCAGCTGGTCTTTCAGTTGCAGACGACTTTTAGGTTTTGAGCCTTGCCGCAGTAGAAGCGACGAAGCCGAGCGCAACAAAAACCAAGAGCCGAAATCCTCACGGATTTCGGCTCTTTCATTAATAACGCGGATACCGCACGCCATTAATCATTGGGACTATTCTTCGCATAGACCGTACCATCGACGGCAGCACTATAGAGACCGCCCGAGATAATCGAGATCTGCACCGTGCGGCCGTCATAGGAAAGATTGGGCGCACTGATACGATAGCGACGCAGCTCGGGCGCATTGGGTTGATCGGGATCGCGCACAACTACGAGGATGGGCGAGGCGATGGGAGCTT
>CAYJLP010000044.1:9024-15627 GCA_964371115.1 uncultured Akkermansia sp.
TTTATTCTTGAACGATTTTTGATGTGACTGCCTAGGCTGAGTGTAACCGCAGGGATAGATCGTCCCCTTGGCATCCTGAGCCTCGATGAAGAGACGAGAGCCCGTGGTGTTGGTAATCTTGACCGTGTAGTCCATCGAGCCGCTATTCTGATTGTAGCTAGGCTGTGTGGGCTGCTGAGGAGCCGCGGGAGCATAGCTCTCCGAGGGCTGTGGCTGATAAGGTCTGTTGATCGCTTGATCAAATGCCGCATTCGCCGAGGAGCCGCCGCTGCCTACAGGAGCCTGTCCTGGGAGCGTGACATAGCCCTGAGGACCATAGCCTGGTGCGTAACGAGTCTCAAAGACGCTGGGGTCAACGTCAGGTTGACAAGACGTTAGCACGCATACACATGAAAGCAGTAGAGTCAAAGATTTCATAGGAGAATCATATCAAGCATTGAAACTGAGATCAAGCACTATTATGAGCGGGCTTATTTGTTCTCAAAGCGGCGCTGCGCCTCGGCAATCAGGTTCTCGCGCAAGGAGGGAAAGGCGGCAGACTCTGCCTCAGCGGTAGCCGCCGATGGCTGGACTGGTGCGGGGGCAGGGGAGGGAGCTTGGGTGAAGCGACGGTCGATCTCGGCGAGACGTTGTTCGCGTCGAGCGCGTCGGGCTCGATTTGCCTCACTCTCGCGGCGCAGCAATGTCGAATCACCTCCTGAGCTAGCGGGGAGGCGGTTCGCGTGAGTCGCGACGATCTCCTCGATGCGAGCGCGTCGCTCGCTGACAGAGTCTTCGATACGCATGTGGCGAGGCGTCTCAGCACTGGACGCACTGTGGTGAGGCGTGCTCGCGGTCGTGAGACGTGGGCTGCTGAGCTCCGTCTCGCGACGGCGGCGCGTGCGCAGACCTTGGAGGGCTTCGGATAGATTGTGATGCGGCTCAGCTAGGGAGGATGACTCAGAGTTAGCGGTGGGGGTGGGCTGTGGGGCGCTGCTCGCAGGGAAGGAGGTAGGTACGATAGCGGGGGCAGACTCTACGACGGGAGCGGCTTTAACGGGAGCTTCAATAGAGGGTGCTATAGGTGCTACTAGCGCGGGGGCGGTTTTGACAGGGTGACTATCGGCAGGGCGGCTCTCGATAGGGAGTGCATCTGCTGCGAGCACTTCTGACTGAGGGGCGAAGAGAGTGGAGGGCGCGAGCGCGGCGATGACAGGAGCTGGGGCAGCAGCAGGCTTTTCTTCTAGCTCACCTTGTAGCTCATCATCTTGTTGAGCTTCATTGAGCGATTCTTCTAGCTCGGCAGGATAGAGCGACGCGAGGGAGTGGAGTGACTCGTGCTCGTCAAGCTCATTTGCAAGCTTCTCGTTGATTTCGTCATCTTCATCGGCATCCCGCATGCTAGTAATGCTGAATGCCTCTTCTCCACGTGCCGAGTCCTCGAGCACCGACTCGGGGAGCTCCTTGTTCGTCGTCACACCGAGGCGTCGCAGCTGGTCGAGGCGGCGCGTGATATTGCCGCGCCCCGAGGCGAGCACGCGGTAGGCCTCATCGTATCTCTCCTTCGCCTTCTCGAGACTCTTGTCAATCTGGATAAAGAGACTCATGAAGGAGACGAACTTGTGGTAGAGATCCGTGCACTCACGCACGATCTGCTCGAGATTCTTGCTCTGGCGATCACGCTGCCACAGGTAGTAGCAGAGCTTGATAGACATGATGAGATTCGTAGGGCTCGTCAGCAGCACATTGTGACGCTGCGACTCCTCCAGCAGCTCGGGGGCGGCTTGGAGAGCCTCGATGTAGGCGCCCTCGTTGGGGAAGAAGAGCAGCACGTAGTTGAAGGCATTGGGCACGACCTCGGGATAGTTCTTGCTTGAGAGCTCCTTGATATGCGTGCGCACCGAGGTGAGGTGCTGCTTGAGCGCGAGGGCGCGTGTGGGCTCGTCGGTGGCATTCACAAGGCGGCTGTAGGCCGTCAGCGAGACCTTGGAATCGAGGATGAGGCGCTGACCCTGTGGGTAGTGGATGACGAGGTCGGGGCGCAGCTGCTCGCCGGCTGCATTCGCATAGCTGGGCTGCACCATGTACTCCTGCCCCTTGTTGAGCCCCGCGTAGCTCAGGATGCTCTCCAGCAGCATCTCGCCCCAGTCGCCTTGCAGCTTCGTATTGCCCTTGAGCGCGCGGGCGAGCTCGACGGCGTCGGAGCCTATCTTATCGGCCTTGTCCATGAGGTTGCGCGAGATTTCTTCCATGAAGACCTTGTTCTTTTCACCTGCGATGTTGTTCTTGCTCACGGCGGAGTCGAGCTGCTCCAGACGCTGCTTGAGCGGCTCGAGGATGAGCTCCATCTGCTCCTTGTTCTGATGCTGGAGCTCACGTGATTGATGTTGGAATTCCTCGATGGCCACCGCCTTGAACTGGTCGCGCATCTGGTTGTGCGTCGCCTGCAGATCGGCGTAGCGTCGCTCGTGGTACTCGCGCTCGCGCTGGAGCTGGGTGAAGAAACTGTCCTGCTCTTGGTCTTCCTGCTCTTGCTTTTCTAGCTCCTCGCGCTCACGCTCGATGCGGAAGGAGGTGCGCTGCACCGAGAGCTTGCGCTGGAAGTAGATAGCGGTGATACTCGCGCCAAAGAAGAAAAAGAGTGAAGGAAGCAGGAAATCGAGGGGTTCAAAAGGAGGCATGATGTGTAAAAAATAGATGATTAATAAAGAAGTAAAAAAGAAAAATCAGAGACGCAGCTGCGCTTCGAACTGGCGCAATTGGATGGCTTCAAAGAGCTGATCCTCACTCGGCCTCTCGCTACCCGCGAGATCGGCGATCGTGAGCGCGACGCGCAGGATGCGGTCAAAGGCGCGCGCGGAGAGGCCGAACTGATCGCAGGCTTGGAGCAGGAGGGCTTTCTGTGACTCGGTCAGTGGGAAGGTATCGCGTAGCTGCTTGCTGCTCAGCTGCGCATTCTGCTGGATATGGCGCGTGGTCTCGCGCCCCGCGTAGCGATCGTACTGGCGGTAGCGCGCGAGCTGGACACGCTCACGCATGCGAGCGCTGGGCTCGCCATCGGGGCGGGAGAGCAGGTCGGCGGGCGCGACGGCGGGCACCTCGATGAGGATGTCAAAGCGGTCGAGCAGCGGACCGGAGATTTTTTTTCTATAGCGCTTCACATCCGCAGGACTACAGCGGCAGTGGTGGCGCGCATCGCCGAGGTAGCCGCAGGGGCAGGGATTCATCGCCGCGAGCAGCATGAAGTCACAGGGGAAATCCATCGTGCCTGACGCGCGCGAGATTGTCACCATGCCATTCTCGAGCGGCTGGCGCAGCGTCTCCAGCGCGCGGCGGCTGAACTCGGGCAGCTCATCGAGGAAGAGTACGCCTCGATGCGCGAGCGACACCTCGCCCGGTGTGATCTGATTGCCCCCGCCCATGAGCCCCACATCGGAGATCGTGTGATGCGGCGCGCGGAAGGGGCGCTGATGGAGGAGCTTTTCTGTGCTGAGTAGCCCACAGACCGAGTGGATCTTGCTGGCTTCCAGCTGCTCCTCTTCGCTGAAGGGAGGCAGGATGCTGGGGAGGCGCGAGGCGAGCATGCTCTTGCCACTGCCGGGGCTGCCGCAGAAGAGAATATTGTGCCCGCCAGCGGCGGCGATCTCCAGAGCGCGGCGCGCGTAGAGCTGCCCCTTCACATCTTCGAAATCGGCACTGCCGCGCAGCGGTGTGCTCGTGCGAGGTGGGGCGACGTAGGGCGTGAGCTTCTCACGGTAGAGCAGCGTATCCCATGCCTCGGCGAGCGTGCGCACGGGGTAGATCGCGATGCCTGAGACCATGGCCGCCTCGGCGGCATTCTCGGGGGACACCATGAGGTACTGCCTGCCCTGATCGCGGGCAGCGAGGGCGAGCGAGAGCATGCCCTTGGTACCGCGCACCGTGCCGTCGAGCGCGAGCTCGCCGACGATGCACCAGCTATCCAGCTGCTGCGGGATGCTGCGCTGGAGGGGGCGCGGGACATCCTCCATATTCTGCTGCGTCGCCATGGAGATCGCCAGCGCGATAGGGAGGTCAAATCCTGGCCCCTGCTTGCGCACATCGGCGGGCGCTAGATTCACCGTCACCACCATGCTCGTCGGGCGTAGGAAGTCGCTATTCGCGATGGCGGCGGTGACACGCTGGATACTCTCCTTGACCGCAGCATCGGGGAGACCCACGATGGAGATGCGCCCCGAGTCCTGTACTTGGAATGCATCGACCTCCACATCGACAGCATAGCCGTCGATGCCTAGGAGTGCAGCGGAGTGGAGGCGGGTGATCACTTAAGCTATATTAAATGATTATCCTTGCTTTGTCACTAACAGAAAGTGTATTTGAGAGTGAAAAAAGCAAAAAAAGACATTTAGAGCCCGATTTTTTGGCGGAAATAGGCGATGGTGCGCTCAATGCCCTCCTCCAGAGGGATGCGGGGAGCCCAGTCGAGCTTGTCTGCGGCGAGCGAGATATCGGGGCGACGCTGCGTCGGGTCATCCTGCGGCAGCGGACGGAAAACGAGCTGACTGCTGCTGGGGATACGCTGGAGGACGAGCTCAGCGAGCTCGCGAATGGTGAACTCGCCGGGGTTGCCCAGATTCACCGGCCCGGGGAAGTCTTTGTCACTCGCCATCATGCGAATCATCCCCTCGATGAGATCGTCAATGTATTGGAAGGAGCGCGTCTGCTGTCCCTCGCCATAGATCGTGATATCTTCACCACGCAGAGCTTGGCAGATGAAGTTGGACACCACGCGACCATCCTCGGGATTCATGAGCGGACCGTAGGTATTGAAGATACGAATCACCTTGATATCCACGCCTTCGTGGCGGTTGTAGTCGAACATGAGACTCTCCGCGCAGCGCTTGCCCTCATCGTAGCAGGCACGGATGCCGATGGGATTGACCGCGCCGCGGTAGCTCTCCACCTGAGGATGCACCTCGGGATCACCGTAGACCTCGGAGGTGGAGCTCAGCAGGATGCGCGCGCCGTGCGCCTTGGCCAGATCGAGCATATGAAGGGTGCCCAGTACACATGTCTTCGTCGTGAAAATCGCGCGTGAGCCTTGGTAGAAGGGGGGGGACGCGGGGCAGGCGAGGTGATAGATCTCGTCGTAGCGGCGTGCGCCCTCCGTGTAGGGATCAATCACATCGTGCTCGACAAAGCGGAATTGGGGGAGATCGAGCAGGTCAGCAACATTGTCCAGCGAGCCTGTATAATTGTTGTCAAGGCAAGTGACATCGGCGCCCTCTGCGATCAAACGGTGGCAGAGATTCGCACCGACAAAGCCTGTACCACCAGTCACGAGAATGTTTTTCATAGATGGGGCAATACTAACCCTTTCGCGCAGCGTTGGCAAGCGAAATCTGCGCTTGTTTCCCCCTTGAAACTATGCTAGTATACCGCCGCCATACAGCCATCCACATGGCATACGAACACAACATCACCATACATCCCGCTATGTCCAGTCCACAGCTCACCCCTGATTTCATTCGCGCCGCCCTCACCACGGTCAAGTACCCCGGCTTTAGCCGCGACATCGTCTCCTTTGGACTGGTGAAGGACATCCAGATCAGTGAGACGGGACACGTCAGCATCCAGCTGCTTATCGAAAGCAAGAATGCGGACGTGCCTCGCTACATCTATGAAGGCGTCATGGGCGTCGTCAAGGAACTCCCAGGTGTGAAGAGCATCGACGTCGATATTGATCACCATGCGCCAGAGCCTCAGCAAGCGACGAATGACGATCCCTCTGCTTGGAAAGCCAGCATCCCACGAGTCAAGCACGTCATCGCCGTCTCGAGCGGCAAGGGAGGCGTGGGCAAGAGCACCGTCTCGGCGAATCTTTCCGTTGCCCTCTCGCAGCTCGGCTATCGCACGGGATTGCTTGATCTGGACATCTATGGTCCGTCGATGTCGCTGATGTTTAACACAAAAGAACGCCCTGGGTGTACGGATAAAGAAGAATTTTTGCCTGTGGAAGCGCATGGGGTGAAGCTCCTTTCGATGGGACTCCTCATTGAAGAAGACGCACCCGTCGCCGTGCGAGGGCCGCTTGCGACGCGCTACGTTCAGCAATTTTTGCGCAACACGGACTGGGAAGAGCTTGATTATTTGATCCTTGACCTGCCACCGGGTACGGGGGACATCCAGCTGACCATCGTGCAGACTGTGGAGCTGGCGGGGGCGGTGATCGTCACCACGCCGCAGGAAGTAGCACTCATTGATGCGCGCAAGGCGGTGGGACTCTTCCAACGAGTGGAAACACCTATCCTTGGATTGATTGAGAACATGAGCTACTTTGTCTGTCCGAGTGACCAGCAGGTCTATCACATCTTCGGACAGGGAGGTGGGGAGAAGGAGGCGGCGACGCTGGGCGTGCCTCTGCTGGGGAAAATTCCTTTGGATATCAGCACGCGAGAAGGCGGCGATCAGGGACGACCCGTGGCGTTGCAAGATCCGAGTGAGCATGTGATCTCGGCGGCATTCCGTGAGGTAGCGCAGGCGCTGGTGGCGCAGCTGGAGGCATAAAATTTAACAGACGCCACACGCAGGAGATGCGAAGCATCTTGGATTCTTAAGGTCTAGACCTTAAGCGATCTCCGGCGA
>CAYJLP010000045.1:0-15627 GCA_964371115.1 uncultured Akkermansia sp.
CAGAAGGCGGCGGCTCTCTTGGGCGCGGCCGTGGGGCATGATTTCTGCGTGATTTCTATGTCGGATCTGATGACGGATTGGGAGACGATTGATAGGCGTATCCAAGCGGCAGCCATGGGGGACTTTGTCACTGCGGTTTACAATCCGAGGAGCAAGGAACGTTACTGGCAGATGGCGCGTTTGAAGGAGCTCTTCTTGCAGCAGCGTGATGCGCAGACACCCGTCGGCTATGTGCGCCAAGCGGGGCGTGAGGAGCAGTGTGTCAGCGTCACGACGCTGGCGGAGCTCGATGTCGAGCAGCTCGATATGTTCACGGTGGTCATCATTGGCAATTCGCAGAGTTATTTTAGTACAGATGGGCAGCATATGATCACGCCGCGCGGGTATTACCGCGATAGGGTGGATGCTCAAAAGACACTGGGGCAGCAAATCATGCACGCGAGTTTTTCGCGTATCGAGCGCGAGCTGCAGCATCAGGACTATCCTTTGGATAAAAAATGGGCTCTGCTGCATGCCATCCATACGACCGCTGATTTCGGTCTGGAGGAGTCTTTCTATGCGGATGCTGACGCGGTCGCCGAGATTCATGAGGCATGTGTCTCGGGGGCGTTGACGACGATCATCACGGATGTGACGATGGTCGTGTCGGGGGTGCGTCAAGCGGCCTTGGCGCGCCTGGGTATTGAGATCAAGTGCTACCTCCATGACGCACGCACGGCAGCTCTCGCCGAGAGGAAGGGTATCACGCGCACACAGGCGGGCATCTTGCTCGCGGTGCAGGAGCACCCTGAGGCTCTGTATGTGTTTGGCAATGCGCCCACGGCTCTCATCGAGCTGTGTCGCCAGATGAAGCTGGGCAATGCGCGCCCGCTGGGCGTGATTGCGGCTCCCGTCGGTTTTGTCAATGTGAAGGAGTCGAAGTACCGACTCAAGTGCTTCTCCTCCACCAAGAAACTCATCATCGAAGGGCGCAAGGGTGGGAGCAATCTCGCCGCCAGCCTGCTCAATGCCATCCTGAGCTTTGACGATGCGCAGGGGATGCAACCAGGGCGCGATCTCTAGGGAAGGGTAATTCTATGGTTTTTCATCTCATAGGCATGTCGGATAGCGAGCCGCTGCATCTCGATGAGTCGCTGCGTGCTTTGCTGGCGCGCGGGCGGGTCTTTTCGGGAGGGCTGCGGCATAGGGAGCTGGTGGAGCGTCTCTTGCCCGAGGGGTATAGATGGATTCCCATCGCGCCGCCTATGGCCTCTGTGTTCGAAGCCTATGAGGGAGAGCGTGAGGTGATTGTCTTCACCTCGGGCGATCCGCTCTTTTATGGATTCGCCGCGACGGTGCAGCGATTCTGCCCGCGGGCAGAGCTGCGGGTGTACCCCCATTTTAATTCCTTGCAGATGCTCGCTCACCGTCTCCTGCTGCCCTATGAGCAGATGCGCGCGGTCTCGCTGACGGGGCGCGACTGGGCAGGACTGGACGAGGCTGTGATCTCGGGTGAGCAGATGATAGGTATTCTAACGGATAAACGATTGCACACGCCCGCGCGTATCGCCGAGCGTTTGCTGGATTACGGCTATAGCAACTATGAGGTCTATGTCGGCGAGCTGCTGGGCAACAAGGAGCAGGAGCGCGTCACGCGCTTGAGTCTGGCGGAGGTGGCAGAATCTGAGTTTGCCTACCCCAATGCGGTGATTCTGAAGCTCACTCAGGCGCGCGTGCGTCCCTTTGGCATCGCGGATGCTGATTTTGCCCTGCTCGATGGGCGCAGCAAGATGTTGACCAAGTCCCCTATACGCCTCGTCACGCTCGCGCAGCTCCAGCTGCGTGAGGCGCGGGTGTTCTGGGATGTGGGCTTTTGTACGGGCTCTGTTTCTATCGAGGCGAAGTTGCAGTTTCCGCATCTGCAAGTGGTGGCTTTTGAGAAGAGAGAGGCCTGCCGTGAGCTCTTTGAGCGCAACAGCCGACGCTGGGGGGCGGTGGGCATGCAGTGCGTGATCGGTGATTTCCTCGATGCGGATCTCTCGCTCTATCCTCGACCCGATGCCGTCTTCATCGGCGGGCATGGCGGGCGGCTGCCCGAGGTCATGGCGCGCTGCGTCTCGGTGCTTCCGTCGGGGGGGAGGCTTGTTTTTAATTCCGTCTCCGAGGCGAGCCGCGAGGCCTTCTTGCAATGCCTCCTCACGCTGCCGCTGAGCGAGGCTCAGCAGCTCACGCTCAGCCTTGATTCTTTCAATCCCATTACCATTTTACAAACACAAGTTATATGAACTATGCCCTCATCATCAGCTCCATCGAGGGGCTGACTATCGCCCAACGCCTCTCGGCCGAGCTGGGAGAGTGTACCCTCGTGAGCACACATCCGCAGCAGGGAGGCGTGCTTGTCAGCTCCCTGAGCGCGTGGGTGCGTGAGCACTTTTCGCAGTTTGATTGTCTCATCTTTATCGGAGCTGTGGGCATTGCGACGCGCTGCATCGCTCCCTGCCTGCAAGATAAGTACCAAGACCCAGCCGTCATCAATGTCGATGCGACGGCGCGCTACGTCATCCCCTTGCTCTCGGGGCATGTGGGCGGGGCGAACGCGTGCAGCAAGCGCATCGCGCATATCCTCGGCGCTCAGCCCGTCATCACGACTCAGAGCGACCTCAAGGGGCTCTGGGCTCTCGATACGCTAGGTGCGGAGTACGGCTGGACGAGCTCCTACGCACGCGGGCAGTCTTTGAATGAGCCCATTGCGCATTTCGTGAATCAAAACGCCACCGCCCTACTGTTGGACATTCGCGATCGTGGCTGTGATTATCTGGAGAGGACGGCACCCGATCATGTGCAGATCTTCTACCGCTATGAGGACATCCCAAGCGCGGGCTTTGACTTGCTCATCGCGGTGACTCCCTTTCTTTACCCCCAATTTAAGGGGGAGGTGCTCTATTACCATCCACCCGTGCTGCACCTCGGCATGGGCTGCCGTCAGCTCTGCCCGCCTGAGGGTGTAGCGGATTACTTGGAGCAGGAACTAGAAGCGCGTGGGCTCGCCCAAGCATCCCTCCGCAGCCTCTCCAGTATTGAGCTCAAGAAGGATGAGCCTCTGCTGCATGAGCTGGCAGAGCGTTTTCAGAGCAAGCTGCAAGTCTACGCCGCCGAGGAGCTCAACGCGATTGCTACCCCGAATCAATCGGAGAAAGTCCATAGCGTGACGGGCACGCCTAGTGTCTCCGAAGCCGCCGCCATCCTCACGGCACAGGGAGGCGGGCTCCTCATCGAGAAGCAGAAGCACAAGCTGCAAGAGGGCGGTGACTTCACCTACGCCGTCGCGATCCAAGCCCATTGCCTGCGTCAGGGGCATGTTGAGATTGTCGGCGCGGGTCCCGGTGACCCCGAGCTCATCTCCGTGCGCGGGAAGCACTTCTTGCAGCGCGCCGATCTCATCCTCTACGCGGGAAGCCTCGTGCCCATCGAGCTGACCTATTATGCGAAAGAAGGGGCTACGGTGCGCAGCTCCGCGGCCATGGATCTCGACGAGCAGTTCACGCTCATGCATGACTTCTACAAGCGCGGCTTGCTCGTCGTGCGCCTGCACACGGGCGACCCCTGTATCTATGGGGCGATTCAGGAGCAGATGGCTTATTTTGATCAGCATGGGATGTCTTATCACATCACCCCAGGGATTTCCTCTTTCCTCGCGGCGGCGGCGGCACTGCGCTCGCAGTTCACCATTCCCGAGCGCGTGCAAAGCATCATCCTCACGCGTGGCGAGGGACGCACCCCCATGCCCGATAAGGAAAAGCTCAGCCTCCTCGCGCGCTCGCAGAGCACCATGTGTATCTTCCTCAGCGTGAGCATCGTTGAGCAGGTGCAGCGCGAGCTCTTGGAGCATTACCCTCCCACGACCCCTGTCGCTGTCTGCTACAAGCTCACGTGGAAAGATGAGCGCATCTTCCGTGGCTGCTTGCAGGATCTCGTCAGCCTCGTCAAAGACAACAAACTCACCCTCACGACGATGATCGTCGTGGGTGAAGCCATCGACAACAGAGAGGGACTCTCCCGTCTGTATCACCCCCAATTTCACCATTTGTTCCGCCCATGAAGACATTCAACATCCGCCCCCTAGACGAATCCCTACGAGCTGCCCTCCAAGATAAGATCGACAACCTCACCAAGCCCAAGGGCTCGCTGGGTGAGCTGGAGTCGCTGGCTCTGCAAATAGGCATGATACAGCAGACACTAAGCCCCAGCTTACAGCATCCCCATCATATCGTCTTTGGTGCCGATCATGGCATCATCGCGCAGGGTGTGAGCCCCTCGCCCAAGGAGGTGACGCGTCTCATGATGCTCAATTTCCTACAGGGAGGCGCAGGGGTGAACTTCCTCGCGCGTCAGCATGGATTTGAGCTCATGCTCGTCGATGCAGGGATTGACGCGGATCTCAACACTCCTGAATACGAGGGGATCATCGACATGAAAGTACGCTGCGGCACGCGGAACTACTTCCACGAGCCCGCGATGACAGAGGCAGAGGGGCTCCAATGCCTCGAATACGGTGCGCAGTGCGCGCAGGCCTGCTATGATCAGGGCTGCAACATCATCAGCTTGGGCGAGATGGGGATCACGAATACCTCCTCGTCCGCTATTTGGATTTCCTTTCTCATGGACAAAGACCTGCGCGACTGCGTCGGGGCGGGCTGTGACAACACGGGAGCGATCATTGAGCACAAGTACCGCGTGCTCAAGCAGGCCGTGGAGCAATACTCAGGTGATGGCAGCGCGGAGGATGTGATGTATTACTTCGGCGGTTATGAGATGGTGCAGACCGTCGGCGCGATGCTCAAGGCAGCGGAGCTCGGGATGGTCATCCTCATCGACGGGGTCATCATGACAGCCTGCGCCATGATGGCCAGCAAGCTTCATCCCGATTTCCTCCCTTATTGCATCTTCGGGCATCAGGGCGCGGAGCACGTACACCGCGCGGCACTGGAGTATCTGCATGCCACGCCGCTGCTCCAGCTCGGCTTGCGACTCGGAGAGGGGACGGGGGCGCTCTGCGCCTATCCCATCGTTGATTCTGCCGTGCGCATGATTAATGAAATGAGCAGCTTTGAGAAGCGCGAGATTGTCAAATACTTCAACTAATGAATCAGCCCATTTCCTTTATCTCACTGGGTCCCGGTGATAGCGAGCTCATCACGATCAAGGCTCTGAAGCGCTTGCAACAGAGTGATTGCATCTTCTGCCCCATGAGCAGGGGGAAATCCCGCTCGGGAGACATCCTGCGCGAGCTCTCACTGGATGCGAGCAAGATACGCTACTACGAGCTGCCCATGAGCAAAGACAGGCAGGCCGCGCAGCAAAGCTACCGCGATGTCGCCGAGCAAGCCATCGCTCTCCATGAGCAGGGGCTGCGCATCGCCATCACCGCCGAGGGTGACGCAGGCTTCTACTCCTCCTCACAGTACATCAAAGAACTACTCACAGAGAAGGGCTACGCCTCGGAGCGTCTCTCGGGCGTGCCCGCCTTCATCGACTGCGCGCGCCTCATGGACATGCACCTCGTCAGCGGGCAGCGAGCATTGGAAATCATCCCGCATGTCGAGGAGGCCGCGCGCCTGCTCGACAGCCTCAGCGCGGGCAAGAATGTCGTGCTGATGAAAATCTCCCAATCCGAAGCCCCCATCAAAGAAGCCATCTCGCGCATGGAGGGACGCTACCAGCTCCACTACATCGAGAATCTGGGTATAGCGGACAAGGAGTACTCGTCATGCGACGCAGAGAGCATCCTTGCGCGGCGCTTTCCCTACTTCTCTATCCTGATGATCACGCAGCCCTGATCATGATTCTTATTTTTGGAGGAACGACGGAGGGTCGCCTTGCGGTACAGGTCTGCGAGGCGGCAGCGAAGCCCTATTTCTATTCCTCCAAGAATGGCGATCAGCAGCTTGTACACAAGCACGCGCGTCTGCTCTCAGGCGCGATGGAGGCAGAGGACATCGTGCGCTTTTGCCAGCGAGAGGACATCAAGCTCATCATCAACGCAGCGCATCCCTTTGCTACGCTGCTGCATCGCCACATCAGCGAGGCAGCGCGCACGCTCGGGCTGGAGGTGCTGCGTGTCGAGCGCCCTATCCTAGCCCAAGAAGGCGAACAGATCCACCGCGTCGCCTCTCTCGATGAGGCTCTGCAAGCCGCTCCTCACGGCAGCCGCATCCTCGCCCTCACGGGGGTGAAGTCCGCTTCCGCGCTGCTCCCCTACGTCACACAGCATCATATCCTGCTGCGTATCATGGATAGAGACGCGTCCCATCAGCTCATTGACCAGTGTGCTTTCCCGCGAGAGCAGCTTCTCTATTACCCGTCACAAGGCGAAGAGGAGCAAGACCTGCTCCAGCTCGTCAGGCAACATCGCATTGATGTGATGATCTGCAAGGACAGCGGCGCAAGCGGTGGGCTGGCGTACAAAATGGCCGTCGCGCAGCAGGCGGGAGTCACACTCTCCATCATTCAGCGTCCAGCCATTCCCTCCTTCTCCTGCACGGTCTACGGCGAGCAGGGCTTGCGGCGCGCGCTACAGCGTTATTTACCTGATTATTTTCCCCTCAAGACCGGACTCACAACGGGCAGCTCGGCGACCGCTGCGAGCTGTGCGGCTTTCTATGCCGCCTTGAACCAATGCCATGCGCCGCGCGTCGATATAACCTTGCCCCGTGGCGAGTGCATCGAGCTAGCGGTGCATGAATCATGCCTGCTCCCTCAGGGCGCAGAAGCCCGCGTGATCAACGACTCGGGCGATGACCCCAGTGTCGTCCACGAGCTAGAAATCGGCGCGCGCGTCACGCTGCATACCGATGAAAAAGGAATCTCCCTAGACGGAGGCGAGGGCGTAGGACGCGCCACGCTACCCGGTCTCGATATGGCTGTGGGGGAGGCGGCGATCAACAGCGTCCCCCGTGCCATGATCACCCAAAACATCGCACGCCTGATGGACGAGTACCACTACACAGGTGGCGTGCAGATAGAGATTTTCATCCCCCGAGGTGCCGAGATCGCACCGCGCACCCTCAATGCGCGGCTCGGCATCGAAGGGGGGCTCTCTATCTTGGGCACCTCAGGCATCGTGCAACCGTACTCTGCCGAGGCTTTTCTCGCCTCACTAGAGAGGCAGGTGCATATCATCCGCGCGCTGCATCATCCCCACGTCGCCCTGAGCTCGGGGGCAAAGAGTGAGCAGGTCATGCGCGCGCAGCTGCCAGATCTCCCCGCCATCTGCTTCCTGCACTATGGCAATCTCATCGGCGATACGCTGCGACTCTGCGCCCAAGCCCAGCTGCCCGAGCTGACGCTAGGGCTGATGATAGGCAAGGCAGTCAAGCTCGCCCAAGGAGCTCTCGACACGCATAATAAGCAATCAAGAATGGACAAGACATTCCTCCAGCAGCTCGCCGCCGACTGCGGCTGCTCCCGCACAGTCGTGGAGAGCATCGCCACCATCGCGAGCGCGCGCGAACTCTGGGGTCTCATTCCACAGGAGAACGAAGGCTTCTTTCACCGCCTCGCGGCACGCTGCTACGCCCACGCGCAGCCCCTCATCCCCGCGACTAGGCTACGCCTCCTGCTCATTGCTGAGGGTGGTAGCCCCCTCATTTCCTACCCCGCACAAGATTTATGAACGACACATACTTTGTATCATGGAGCAGTGGCAAAGACTGTAGCTATGCCCTGTATCTCTTCAAGCAGCAGCACCCCGAAGCCCGCTTTCACCTGCTGCACATGGCGCGCAGCAGCGAGACACGCGCCCATAGGCTGAGCCATCGCCTCATCGAGGATCAGGCCGCCGCCATGGGGCTGAGTCTGAGCATGTTTCCCGTCAAGGAGGGAGATGTCTATGCGCAGCGTTTCCAAGAAGCCCTCGCGGAGATGAAGCAGCGAGGCATCACGCAGGGGATATTTGGCGACATCTATCTGGAGGTGCACCGCGAATGGCTCCTTGCCGAGTGCGAGAAGGCGGGCATCACGCCTCACTTCCCCCTGTGGGGGAAGAGTGTCATCGAGCTCTATAGAGGATTCGTCGAGGCGGGATTCCGCTCACGTATCATCGCCGTGTCGCAGGGCTACCACGCCTTGCTAGGCTGCTACCTCGACGCGGAGCTGGAGGAGAAGATGCAGCAGTACCCCCATGCCGACCTCTGCGGGGAGAATGGGGAGTACCACAGCCTCGTCGTAGACGGACCTCTCTTTACCCGAGAGCTTTCTTATCGCATTGTCGGACAGTATCAGACGGAGAAACTCATGGGCTACGAACTGGATTGCCCCCTGCGCCTCGTCCTCATCCGCCATGGGGAAACAGTGGAAAATACACAGCATATCTGCCAAGGACAGACGAGAGGGACACTCAATGACAAGGGTATAGCGCAGGCGCAGGCTTTGGCCGCAGAGCTTGTGGCGATGCAGGCGCATGCCATCTATAGCAGCGATTTGCCACGCGCGCGACAGAGCGCGGAGCTCATCTTCCCCGACAGCGAGATCAGGGATGAGCCGCGCCTGCGTGAGCGTAGCTTTGGCTCGATGGAGGGCAGCCCCTTGCCCTCTGGTGTTGCCTTTGATGATGACATCGACGGCGCGGAGACACTCTGTAGTCTCGTCGCGCGTGTCGATGATTTTCTGCACATGCTGCGCGCGGAGCATGCGGGGGAGCTCGTCGTCCTCGTCAGCCATGGCGTGGTGATCAAGACCCTCCTCCATCTCGTCACGGGCGCGTCCTTTGACAGCATCGCCATTCCGAAGAATTGTCAGCCTTTCTATCTGGAGCTATGAGCAGGATTATTTACGTCACAGGCGGGCAACGCTCGGGGAAGAGCCGCTTTGCCCAATCACTCGCCGAGCAGCTCAGCCCCGAGCCTCTGTATCTCGCCACGGCGCACTGCTGGGATGCGGAGTTCGCCGATCGTATCAAGCGCCACCAGCGCGACCGAGGGGCACACTGGAGCCTCATCGAGGAGGAGCTGGAGCTCTCGCGCCACCCCCTCGGCGGGCGCGTCGTGCTGCTGGACTGCATCACGCTGTGGTGGACGAATATATTCACACAGCAGCAATTCCAGCGAGACGAGAGCCTCATCTGGACAAAGGAAGAGTGGGCGCGCCTCTGTGAGCAAGACTGCACGCTCATCGTGGTGAGCAACGAAATAGGCCTCGGTGTCATCCCGATGGAGTCGAGCACGCGCGCCTTTGTCGACTTGCAGGGCTGGATGAATCAGCACATCGCGGGGGGAGCCGACGAGGTTCACTTCCTGATTTCAGGCATCGCCCAGCGCATCAAATAGTATGAAGCAGGAACTCAACATCTTCTTGAACGCCATGCTCTTCTTCACTCGCGTCC
This sequence comes from uncultured Akkermansia sp., assembly GCA_964371115.1. GTDB lineage: Bacteria > Verrucomicrobiota > Verrucomicrobiia > Verrucomicrobiales > Akkermansiaceae > Akkermansia. The sequence continues at coordinate 9,359 of CAYJLP010000045.1, forward strand.
CCGTCCCGCGATGCGTGGTCTGCAATGAGCAGAATCTGAACAAGGCATTGCGCTACCTGCCCCTCATCGGGCTGCTCGTCGGCATACTTTGTGCGCTGAGCTACAGCGTGCTGGCGCTTGTTTTGCCTCGCGAGATCTGTGTGGTGCTCATCATGCTGCTCTCCATCCTGCTCACGGGTGCCTTTCACGAGGATGGCTTGGCCGATTTCGTCGATGGCTTTGGCGCGGGTTGGGATAGAGAGAGCATCCTGCGTATCATGAAGGACAGCCACATCGGCACCTATGGAGTCATTGCGCTCATTCTTGCCTTTCTGCTCAAGTTTCAGCTGCTTTGCCAGCTAGATGAGGTGCTGCTGATCCCCGCGCTCATCATCGTGCCGGCACTGAGCCGCTTTTACCCTGTACTCCTCGCGCGTCTCTCTCGCTACGCACGCAGTGAGCCGTCGAAGGCCTCACACAGTGCGCTCGGTGTTTCACAGAAGACCTTCGCCATTGCCGCAGGCTGTAGCGTCACGCTGCCTTGGTATTGGGGCTGGATGCCCGCTTGCGTCCTGCTCGCCTCGGGGCTCGTGTTCGCAGGGTGCATGCTCCGCTACATGCAGAAGAAGATTGGCGGCTTCACAGGAGATTGCCTCGGTGCGCTCCAGCAGTTGACAGAGCTGCTCTTCTATCTTATAGTACTCGCCCTCTCCTCTCAGCTATGATTTATTTGCTACGCCACACCCAAACCGCTCTCGAACCCCATCTCTGCTACGGTCGCAGTGATGTCGCGCTCAGGGATGATTTTGAAACAAGGGATCTCCCCTCCCTACTCGCCGAGCTCCCCAAGCAGGTGACCGCCGTCTATAGCAGCCCCCTCACGCGCTGCCATCAGCTCGCGCAGAAGGCAGTATCCCATCTCCAGCTGCCAGCTCCTCAGCTTGATGCACGACTGCAAGAGATGGATTTCGGCGTATGGGAGCTCCAGCCTTGGGATGCTATTTTTGCCAAGGAGGAGGGCAAGGAGTGGTTCGATCACTACCTGACGCAGCGTTGCCCCGAGGGCGAGTCCTTCCAAGACCTCGTTGCGCGGGCTCAGGCCTTCATGGAGGAGCACCGAGGGGAAAATATTCTTGTGGTGACGCATGCGGGCTTCATCCGCGCGGCCATGGTAGCGGAGGGGCTCGTGGAGCAAGAGCAGGCGTTTAATGTGTCGGTGGCATTCGGTGAGCTCGTCGCCCTGCGCCCGAGGCTCCGCCCCATCATGTTTGTCGGCACGGGCTCTGACGTGGGGAAATCCGTGCTCAATGCGGGCTTCTGCCGCATCTTCAAGCAAGACGGCTACAGCCCCGCCCCCTTCAAGGCGCAGAACATGTCGCTCAACAGCTACGCCACCCCCGATGAGCTGGAAATAGGCCGCGCCCAAGCCGTGCAGGCCGAGGCCTGCGGCATCGCCGCCCATGTCGACATGAATCCCATCCTGCTCAAACCCACGACCGAGATGAGCTCGCAGGTCGTCTTGCTCGGCAAGCCCATGGGAGTCAACCATGCGAAAGATTACTTCCGAGGGAAAAACCGCGATGCCCTCTTCATTGAGGCGCAGCAAGCCCTCACGCGCCTGCGCGCGCGCCATCAGCCCATCGTCATGGAGGGCGCAGGTAGTATCTCCGAGATGAACCTCTGGAGCAAAGACATCGTCAATATGCGTATGGCCGAGTACGCGCAAGCCGCCGTCTATCTGATCGCTGATATTGACCGAGGGGGTGTCTTTGCCTCCGTCTACGGCTCGCTCGCTCTGCTGCCCGAGCATCAGCGCAAGTTCATCAAGGGAGTCATTATTAACAAATTTCGTGGTGACGTCGAGCTCTTCCAAGAGGGACGGGAGATGCTTGAGCAGCTCTGCGGTGTTCCCGTTGTGGGAGTCATCCCCTATTTCCGCGATATCTTCATCGAGCAGGAGGACTCTGTCATCCTCGACCAGTACGAGCGCGGCGGGCAGCGTCCCGAGGCGCTGCAGATTGCCGTCTTGCGCCTGCGCAGTATGTCGAATTTCACCGACTTCAACCAGCTCATGCGCTGCGAGAGCATCGAGCTCTACTACACGCAAGACGCACGTGAGCTCGAGCGCGCCGATGTCATCATCATCCCCGGCTCAAAGAACACCATCGCCGATCTCCAATACATCCGGGAGCAGGGACTCGATCACGTGATCCTCGCCCACCACCGCGCGGGCAAAGCCCTCTATGGCATCTGCGGCGGCTATCAAATGATGGGCGAAGAGATACGCGACCCCGAGCAGATCGAGGGGCAGACACAGCAGATCGAGGGGCTGGGCATCTTCCCCCTCCGCACGACCATCAAGCAGGGCAAGGTGACGCGCGCCTGCTCCTTCCGCTTCCTTCATGAGGACATCGAGGGACAGGGCTATGAAATCCACGCAGGCGAGACCCACAGCGATAGCCCACGCCCCCTCTGCCAATTGGACACGGGCGATCAGGACGGCTATATCGAGAGCGCGCTGTGCTGGGGTAGCTACCTGCACGGCATCTTTGACAACCAGAATGTGATCAACGCCATGCTCCGCGCCCTCGGACGCGAACCCGAGGAAGCCGAAGACTACCACCACATGAAGCAGCGCAACTACGACAAGCTCGCCGACCATCTGCGCGAGCTCGTGGACATGGACAGCATCTACGCCAGCATGAGAGGGGAGGGGGGTGCACCATGATTCAGGGACATGGGAACAATCTCTACCACTACCAGCAGGGGGAGATACGCGCGGATTTCAGCTCCAATATCGCCTTTAACAACAAATCCGAGCGCATCATCGAGCACCTGCAAACGCAGCTCCCACTCATCGCGAACTACCCCGACCCTGAGGCGACGCAGCTACGCGAACTTCTCGCCGAGCACCACCAGCTGAGCGCGAATCGCATCCTCGTCACCAATGGGTCAGCCGAGGCCTTTTACCTCCTCGCTCACCATCTCTCACGGCACCGATCCTGCAAGACCCTGATACTCACCCCCTCTTTTGCCGAATACGAAGACAGCTGCCGCCTCTACGGGCATGAGCTGAGCTTTGCCCCCATCCATGAATGGGCAGCGCAAGACCTCTATGACCAGCAGAGCGTCTGGCTCGGCTACCCCAACAACCCTGACGGCACCGTCATCGCCCCTGCCGAGATAGCCGCTCAGAGTGCGTCGTATCCGCACTGTCGCTTCATCATCGACTGCGCCTACCAAGAACTCACCGAAGCCGCCGCCCCCCTCGATCCCCCGCTAGAGAATGAAGTCCACATCCACTCGCTAACAAAATCCTTTGGCATCCCCGGTATCAGACTCGGCTACATCATCGCCTCCGCCCCCCTCATCGCCCAACTTGAAGCGATGCGCCCACCGTGGAGCGTCAACGCGCTCTCGCTCGCTGCTGGGGTCTACATCATGCAGCACTACGACGAGCTGCTCTTCTGCCGCGAGGAGCTCATGGCAGAAACACGCTACCTGCAAGAAGAAATCGCCAAGCTCGATTATCTGCGCGTCCACCCCTCCAGCTGCAACTTCTTTCTCTGTGAATTAGCACATGGACCCACCGCCGACGCGCTCCAAGACTACCTCATCGCCGAGCATGGTATCCTCCTACGCCACGCGGGCAACTTCCGAGGACTAGACGCGCGCTTCTTCCGCATCGCCGCTCAGTCGCGCGAGAAAAATGATCACCTGATACAAGCTCTGCAACAATGGAACTCAACTACACCCTCATCACACTCGCACTGGGCATAGGGCTCGACAGCCTGCTAGGCGATCCCTACTGGATGCCGCATCCCATACGCGCCTTTGGGCATGCGATAGCCTTTTTAGAGAAACGCTGCAATCAGGGCTCGCATCGCAGGCTCAAGGGCGGGCTCTGCTGGCTGCTGCTCGTCAGCAGCGTCATCGGCGGCCTCGTCGGGCTGCAACTAGCACTCGCTGCCTTCCCCCTCCTACTCGCCCTCATCAATGGGATTCTCTTCTACTTCGCCTTGAGTAACCGCTGCCTCATCGAAGAGACGCTCAAGGTGGAGAACAAACTACAGCACAGCGACCTCGACGACGCGCGCGCCCAGCTGAGCATGATCGTCGGGCGCGATACCTCACAACTCAACGCGAGCCAAATACGTGCCGCCACCGTCGAGACGAGCTCGGAGAATCTCAGCGACGGTGTCATTGCACCGCTCTTTTTCTTCGCCCTCGGTGGCATCCCCCTCATGATGGGATACAAGATGGTGAACACGCTGGACTCCATGGTGGGCTATAAAAATGAGCGTTATCGCGAGTTTGGCTTTTTCTCGGCGAAGCTCGACGACCTCTTTAATCTCATACCCGCACGCCTCACTTCATTGATGATGATCATTGTCTCCGCCAGCTGGCGCGCCTGCGGCTTTGTCTTGCGCTACGGACGCGCGCACTCCAGCCCCAATGCGGGCTACCCTGAGGCCGCCTTGGCGGGCATCCTCGACTGCCGCCTCGGCGGGCCCAACAGCTATTTTGGCAGTATCGTGGACAAGCCCTACATCGGCCATCACGCCAGAGAACTCCAGCATAGCGATGTTCTCCGCAGCTGCTGGATCAATGTGAAGGTATCCGCCCTAGGCTACGCCATCCTCATTCTACTCGCACTCTCCTACTGATATGCAACAAGGACTCATCCACATCTACACCGGCAAGGGCAAGGGGAAAACCACCTGCTCCGCCGGACTCGCCATCCGTGCGCTCGGCCAAGGGCTCAAGGTCTGCTACGCCTCCTTTCACAAACGCCCCGACAAATTCGGCTTTGGCGAGCTGCACATCCTCCGCCAAGCAGGCGCGCGCGTGCTCCACTACACCCAAGGTCACCAAGGCCGCGACAAAAGACTCTCGCATGAGATCCTGAGCAAGGAAGTACATGAAGCACTCATCGAACTAGAAGACCTCCTCGCAAGTGAACAGATCGACCTGCTCGTCATAGACGAGATACTCATCTCGGTACGCGATCACTACATCACAGAGGAGCGGCTGCTAGAGTTCATCGAGCGCAAGCCCGAGCCTCTCGAGCTCGTGCTCACGGGACGCGGCGCGACCGAGCGACTCATCCAGCGCGCCGACTACGTCACCGAAATGAGCCTCATCAAGCATCCCTTTCAATGCGGCATCCCCAGCCGACGCGGCATTGAGTATTAGCGATGGAAAAGCAAAATCCTATCGTGTATATACCATCAAAGGACAGTCTAATAATCTCTTTGACCTGTTCTCTAAGAGCGGAGATAGGGGATGCGCTGGCGTAGATAATAATCTTGCAGCAGCTGCTGTGCCTGCTCGCCCAAGAGGTGCACGACGTTGCACGTCTCCTGTGGGTCACGGAGTGTGTCGTAGACTTCGAATGGGTCGCTGCTATCAGCTGTCGTGATACCCGTACGTACAGCCGCCTTGAGCCACTGACCTGAAGGCGACACGATGTAAAAGGATTGCTGCTCTCCTCGGAGGCGATTTTTCTTATTCTCCGCGTAGTGGCGATAGAGTGTCATGTGCACCTGCATGGCAAACTCGCTATAGACGACATTGTCCCGCAGCTGCGCGCTTGGATCAGCGAGTAGGGGGAGTAGTGAGCAAGCCACCATCCCAGACATCACGCTTGATGCCATCGCTGAGACCATAGCTGCGGAAAAAGGCGGGATCCTGACACAGGCTAGGGTGTACCTCGCCTCCATCTGCTACAGCACCATACTCATCATGCGCCCCATTATCACTGGTGAAGATGATGTAGATCTGCTCCTCTATCTGGAGATCCTTGTCAAGTCTCTTTTCGACACCTATTCCCCTCTGAATCATTCTGAGAGGAGTCAGAGAGCCTCGTTGCCATTAAAAAACTCATTTTATATATTGACAAATTTAGATATATAGATTAGTATTTCTTCAGACATGACACAGGGCAGCATAGTGAAGGTATTCAAAGCACTGAGCGACAAAAATCGTTTTCAGATCCTTGAGTATTTGAAGTCAAGAGAATCCTGTGCCTGCGATATAGGCAGCGATCTATCTATTGCACAATCTACTCTCGCTCACCATATGAAGATCCTCTGTGACGCTGGTCTTGTCATCCCTCGAAAGGACGGCAGGTGGATGTACTACTGCATCTCGGACGACGCGATGCAGCAGGCTGCACAGGCCATCCTCTCTCTGACAGAAAAATAAGCTTCATTTTTTTGCTCGACATATCGACAAATCTAAATATATAAATCAAATTATGCAAGAAATACAAAACTCGATTATTGATG
>CAYJLP010000046.1:0-10028 GCA_964371115.1 uncultured Akkermansia sp.
CCCCCCCTAGCCCTAGCCAGATCTCCAGCCCGATTTCACCCCCGAGCCCGAGGCAGATATCCAGCCCGATTTCACCCCCGAGCCCGAGCCAGAGATTCAGCCCGATTTCACCCCCGAGCCTCAGCCAGAAGTCCGCTTCGACTTCAGCCCTGAGCCTGAAGCAGAAGCTCGACCTGATCTCACCCTCGAGCCTGAGCCTGAGCCTGAGCCTGAAGCAGAGCTTATCCTCACCCCCGAGCCCGAGCTAAAGCCTAGCTTTACGCCTCGCCCCGTGGCTGACCCAACCCCAGCCTCTCGACCTGCACCTACTGGGGTGAGTCGCTTTGAGGAGCCCGTCGTCGCCACACCGCACCCTGCTCCAGTGCCTATGCACAAGCCCGTCGACATCCAGCCCCCGAGCGACCCGCTGCCGCTTTTTGCAGGCTATGGAGAGCGCTCAGAGCAAAAGGAGGATTACCCCTCGCTCTTCCAAGGCGATTTCCTCGGCTTTGTCGATGAGGAGAAGCCCGCAGCTACACCTGCCGCCGCCGCAGCAGCTCCAGCGAGCCCTCCTCCCTCACAGGCTTACAAGCCTGCCAATGTCGTGCTACCTACGCAGGTCAGCCTCACGCAGCCGCTTCAGGATGCCTCCTTCTTTGACGAGGATGATGAGCTGGATATTCCCCCGTCATTGCGCCACAATGATCTGAGGAGTTTCTATACAGATCGCTGATCAGGCTTATAGGGGGCTTTTAAATTCACGTCATTCTAAATAAGCAAATACGCAAAATCGCTTCACGAGGCAGCTTTGAGCGAGAAAAAGACAAGCACCTATAAGAGAAGCCCTAGATTATCTCGATCAGGGCGAGGTCCGCAGCAGCGGCTCTCGCCCTGATTCGTGCTAGAGGGCATCGTGAAAATCTCCTGAGGTGAAAAGTACGAGATTTTTTGACATTGTTCGTAATCTTTTCAATATGAATGTAAAAAAATGCAATCCAGCATATTGATATGGATTTTCTCAGGGTTGAATCTGTTTTTTTTGCTTGAGTAATCGCGCCATCTATGTTAAGTCTTAACTTGTCTATGAAAACCCTTCTTTCAACTCTCGCCTTGTTGGCCGCGCTCGCAGGTAGCGCCACGGCTGCTCCTTATGTCCTCCCCTCCCCTCAGCCAGGTGCTCTGACGAGCCATGACTGGCAGCCCGTCTATGCGATCGATGTAGTCTCAGCTATCGCCGATGACGATTACTATGCCGATACATGGGGTCCTCGCGGCACACTGAGCCTCTATAGTGCCACAGAGGGTGACTTCATCCATGAGTTCAACCTCAGTGCGGCAGCACTCTTTGGCAGTGAGTCAATCGGCTATGGTGTTGATTATGATGTGATGCTGGTACCTATCACGCTGGGCTATGATATCCATATTAACATTATTAACGATCTCTATCTTGACCTGGGCGTCAATGCAGGTTACTCCTTTGCAGAGACATCGGGCGATTATGCTTCCTTAGATCAGAGTTCGAATGGCTTCACCTTCTCCGTCGGTGCTGGTCTGCTCTGGAAGGCGACAGAAGACATCTATGTCAAGGTAGGCTACGAGTACGGCCGCTCCTACTATGATCGTGATACAATCGGTATCTATGACCAGCACATGATCACGCTGGGTATCGGCTGCCAGTTCTAATCGAGCACACCGCTCCGCTTCAAATTTTAAAAGAGCCGCTCTTTCGGGAGCGACTCTTTTGTATGTGGAGTGGGGGAGACTCCAAGGGGTGAGGGGACATATGGTGCGCAGCTAGAGCGCGCGGTGTGGGGCGGAGTCACTAGGAGCTACTCGCGCTCGTTTTTTTCGTGCTGTTCTTTGTCAGATTCTTCTCTGCGCTCGCGGCCTTGTGCCCTTTCTCTACTATCTTCGATTCCTCTTTTGCTTGCTCCGTCGCCCGCGGCTTTTCCCCAGTGCTGAGCGAGCCGAGTAGATCGAGCATGAGCGCGATATTTGCCTGCTTTAGCTGCGTTGCAGAGGCCGAGGGGCGCGTGTAGGCTAGTAGCTCCTTGAGCTCACGTCGCTGCTCGTAGTAGCCCTCAGGGCGACTCAGTTCGTAGTTGTAGACCTGGCTGTGCTTGTTGAGCCTGTCTCGGTAGTCCTCGACGATTTCGCGTCTCGCTTCAGCCCCCTGGTCACTCACATGTGATAGCTGCTTGTTCATCTCGGTGACGAGGTCGCGCAGCCCCTCAAAGTAGAGCTGGTGCATAGGTGGGAGCTGCGAGATGGTGCTGATGTATTGCTTCTCAAGCTGATCTTGCATGCTGGCTTCGACAAACTCGGGCTCATAGACCATGAGGCGTACCAGGATGGTGATCTTGCGGATGGCTTCTTGCTCAGCGGTGCTAAACGGGGCATTCTGCGCGGCCAGCGTGGGGGAGCTCGCGAGTAGCAGAGTGCAGAGAGGGTAGGCGGATGGGTTGATAATCATGCGTAGTGGGTACTGAATTTTGGGGGTGGTGGGATGACCATACGTGTGCGGCGCAGGTCGCTTGGGGGGCAAATAGCAAAGGGATTGTGACGCTCGGTGAGTGTCATCAATCCTTTGCTATTTGGTTGTATTGTTGAGTATTTGTAGTTAGATTGTTGGGTCAATTAGTGTTGAATTTATTGTTTATTGATGCTATATACGCCAGCTCCTGCGACGAGGATGATGTCGTAGCCAAAGATATCGGTGAAGAGATTCGCCTTTGTACGCATGGCGAGATTCTCTATACTCAGGTCATGCGCATCGGGCACGATGAGCTCGATGAGTCGTGGGTGCATCTTGACGGTGAACTCGCGGATGCGCGTGGCGTGCGAGCGCTCCATCGCGTCGGCGATGCGCAGCAGGGCGGCGAGCTTCTGCACGCGTAGGCGGTCTTTCTCCTCCATCTCCGCATAGAGACGCAGGTGCAGCGAGGGAGCACCATGACGGTGGTAGCGCGCGAGCAGCGCTACGATCTCGACGTCGACCTGCGAGAGGCCAAAGTGCTCGGAGTTGAGGATGATGTATTGACTGTGATGATGGTGCTGCTTTGCATTGATAGCGGTGCCGACCTCATGCAGGATGGAGGCGACGTGGAGCAGCAGCTTGTCATGCGCGCCGAGCTTGTGCAGGCTCTGGAGCTGGTCAAAGAGCTGCGCGCTGAGGTGGGCGACCTGATCGCCGTGAGCCTTGTTGACGAGGTAGCGAGAGGCGAGCAGTGTGGAGAAGTGGATGACCTCCTTTGCCAGTGCCTTGTTTTGCTTCACACTGGGCAGCAGCATGCGCAGGTAGTTGTAGCGCGTGTCGTCGGCATAGATCATGACCTCAGAGGCCTGGATCTGGCGGATGAAGATCTGGTAGAATACGAGCGTGGGGAGAAAGCTGCGCACACTCGCGTAGCTGAGGTTGTATCGCTCGACGCGCTGGTTGAGAGGGAGCTGCGCGAGCTCATTGATATAGCCGTCGAGCTGGTGCTGGATGCAGGTGGTGCCGTCGCAGGCGATGCCTTCAAAGCTCTGGAACTCGGGCGTGAGGATGAGGATGGCGTCGGGATGCTCGGCAAAGCGGCGCTCATAGTCGTAGTGGATCTGCTCGATGGCTCCTCTGAGGTGGTCGCGGATGAGCAGCGGCTCGTCTTGTGAGAGGACGAAGTCACCCGAGCCGATGTCCTCAGCGGTGCGCGACGCGCCGTTGCGGTAGCAGGCGTAGAAGTTGATGCGCTTTTCCTCAAAGACCATGACGCGCGTGTTGCCTGGTCCCACGTGCAGCATGAGGACGCGCTTGTGCCGCAGCTCTTTATTTTTATTGAGTATCTTGCGCGCTTGCAGATAGAGCATGCGCGTCATCTCTCCATCGTCCATGACCTGCAGGCGTAGCCCAGAGGCGATGTTGATGCGGTTGATGACGGTGTCGATGTTGTCCAGATCGTAGAAGATATTCGACGCGCGTAGCTGGATGTCGAGAGGTCCCGCGAGCTTGTATTCCTCGAGCAGCTGGCTGTATTCGCCGATGATGCGGACGCACTGATCCATCGTCTCGCGCGCAATATGATTGGTCGAGAAGATTTCGCGTGCGAGATCGAGAGGCTGCGTGAGCCCATCGAGGAGGCGCGGCTTGGCCTCTCCCTGCTTGGTCGTCACGATCATCGACACATTGTGTGCCGAGAGGAAGATGACAGCCTGCATCTCTAGTTTGTTGGGATCAATGAGTCCGCTCATGGTAGATGGTTCTATTTGTTCTTTTCCCGCGGGGGAGGAGTGACAAAAAGCGATTCGGCTTTAGCTGCCGACCTCGAGTAGGATCTTGCCACCTCGGTATTCTTGCTGGGCGTGGGCGCAGGCCTCGGCGACCTCATCGAGCGGGTAGACGCGATCGACGGCCTGTGCGAGCTGCTCCTCGGCGATGGCGTCGATGAGCTTGCCATAGACCTGCTCGATGTCGGCGCGTGTGGCGCGCTTGAGCCACTGGGTACACCAGAGTCCCTTGAGCGTGATATCCTTGAAAATAAGCCAGCCGTTGGGCACTTTGATGCTCTTTTTACTCATCGCGCCAAAGGTGATCATCGTGCCGCCAGTCGCGAGCATGTCCATGAGGCGCAGCGCGCTGTCTCCTCCTACGCAGTTGGACGCGAGCACGGGGCGCACGCCGCCGAGCTCGGCGAGCACGCTCTTGACCATATCGGCATCCTCCTCACCCACGACGATGTCGGCACCGAGAGCTGTGAGCTCCTCGCGGAGCAGCGCGGGGCGGCGCACGATGTTGATGGTGCGGACACCCATGGCCTTTGCCAGCTGGATGACGCAGCGCCCGACGCCAGAGTTCGCCGCATTCTGCACGATCCAGTCACCCGCCTTGAGGCTGACGAACTCCGTGAGGGCGAGGTAGGCGGTCAGGGGGTTCACCTTGAGCATGGCGGCCTGCTGGGGGTCGACATCTTTGCGTATCTTGAGAAATTGGCTGGCAGGACCAGTCAGGTACTTGGTCCAGGTGCCGGCACCCTCAAGGAGGATGACGAAGTCGCCGATCTCAAAGTCTACATCACGGCTCTGCTCGACCACGCCCACGCCCTCGAGACCTGCGCAGGAGTCAGGCAGCTGGGGCTTGAGCCCATAGACGCCTTGGACGAAATTGATGTCAGCGGGGTTGACAGGCGCATAGATCATGCGCACACAGAGCTCACCCTCGGCGGGCTCTTGTACTGGTTGAAACTTGACCGTGAGGACTTTTTCAGGTTGTCCTGTTTCGGAAAATGAGGCGTATTTATTCTCTCTCATATGCCCTCATCATACACCAATAAAGACTTGTCTGCAAGCAACATTTCCGCCACCTTGGACCCGGAGCGCGGCGGGGGGGCGTTGCGGGGTGATTTTTTGTGTGTAGTCGTAAGATATTGAAGATGGAAACTTTTTGTTAGATTGTGTTACGGACACACTGCTCGCTCTTCGCTTCGTTCTCGCTACTCCGTCTTACTCATGCTAGTATCTAACCAATCTGCAAGTGTTGCAGCTTACAAAAATGGTTTATAGTCATACAGTAAAGAATGTTGGTTCTCATCCGTTCGGAGGAGAAGGTCGCCTCGGATCATCAGCCTGTTGCCCCGCCTAATTCAGAATCATCACCAGAAAGGATCCAATCACAACTAGAACAAATCGACACTCATTCCTATTCACACACACTAGATCCAAGCCCAGATTCTGCGATGATAGAATCTGGGTTTCTTTTTGTAGGCGCGCAAGGCAGAAAAATCACGTTGGGATCGCTTCCGTGTCTTTGTTTCTTGACGTGTGGTATATTTTCTGATTTAATAGGCTTTGAAATCCGTTATTCCAACGTATGAAAACTACAACTCTCACTCTCGCTGTCCTCACGTCCGTGATCCTCGCTTCTTGCTGCTCTCAGGAATCGCCAGCACCTCCGCTGCGTCCTATGCCTATCTTCAAGACTGAAACAACAGTCGTCAATGAGGTGCAGCCCCCCATCCTTGTTGAGCAATACAAATAATATAAATAAAATCATCATATTTTAACACAATAGAATGCCGTCATCTTTGATAACAAGGTGACGGCATTCTTCTGTATAAGATGAAGAGGTCTTCAGAAATTGTGTCACATTCCTTATCCAATATTGATACCTTGGGCACACTGTGCTATATTCCCCCCACATGTTTCCCTCCTCTCATATGAAGCTTCACGATCTGCCCGAGCATCCCTGCGTGCTCGTGCCCAATCGTATGAATATCAGCTTGCTTTACAAGGTCGAGGAGCATTGTCGCGCGCGCTTTCCCCTTTGTTGTCTAGCGGAGCGTGAGCATATGCCGACGGATGATATCATTGAGTATCTGAGTAGTAGACAGGCTGCGGGCGTGATTTTTTCTAGTGCAGAGTATGAGGCGTTGGAGCTGCGCGCGCAGATCCTGCAGTATATACAGCGCGGTTATGTGGTGCTGTATCTGCCGAGCACCCCCTCGCGCGAGGAGCCGATTGGTGATCCGCTGATGGATGCCGAGCTGTCAGGACTCACTGTGATCTCGGAGCTTAATCTGGATGTCTATCCTCTCTACCTAGGGCTCTATAGCTATGATGACCAGCAACTTTTGCAGGATAGGTTGCCCTGTGATCAGATGCTGGGGCAGGGGCTCGCATGTCAGCGCGCGGGCGGTGATCTCGTGCAGAGGCTGCGCGATGCGTGGCAGGAGTCCTCGATGCTGCAGCTGGATGATCTCCATCAGCTGGAGTCACAGCAAGTGGGCGATCTCATCATTGATAGCCTCCTGCGCCATAGCCACGCGAGCCTCATTGATGGGGTGAATGATACGATGATCTCTTATGACGAGATGATTCGCCTGCTTGTCCCGCTCGCACGAGAGCTGCGCCAGACGCATTCGCAGTGCTACCGTCTGGGCATCATCCTGCCTCCGGGGCGTGATGCGATCCTGGCGAACCTCGCCTGCCTCATTACGGGTATCGTGCCGGTGAATATCGACACGACGCTGGCGCGCCCCGAGGTGGAGGCGATCATACGTGAGGCAGAGCTGACGCGCTTCATCACCGAGGAGCGCTACTTTCAAAAGCCCTCGAGCTTTGCCTGGCCACTGGAGCGTGATCTCATCATGATAGGCGGGCTGCTAGAGGCAGTGGGCTCGCTGCGTCAGTGGGTGTGGGGGACTGTGACACACCTGATGCAGAGCTCGTGGCTGCGCAAGAAGATAGCCTCGGTGAAGGCGGATGCGAGCGAGGAGGCTCTGCTCTTTTTCTCCTGCGATGAGCAGCAGCGCGTGCGCCGCCATAGCATCACACATCGCATGCTGCTGGCGAGTCGCTATATCTCTCAGGCGCGTCTCCCTCTCAAGGCTGGCCATACGGTACTGAGTACGCAGCCCTATTATGAACCTATGGGACTCATCCTCGGCATGCTCTATCCTCTGCTCTGCGGCTGCGATATCGTGACCTACCCGCTAGCCAGCGCGCTACCGCGTCTGCTCACGCTGGGTAGTCATTACCGCGTGGATATGGCGTTGTGCAATCCCGCGCTGCTGCGCGAGATGCTCGGTGAGAAGCCACCCGCTGTGCCGTCGAGCTCGCAGATGACCTTTGTCTGCTATGGGGATAGATTGCCCAGTGAGCTACAGATGTATTATGAGCGCCACTGGGGGCTGCGGTTCATGCATGCCCTCTACGCGCCTGAGTCAGCGAGTCTGCTGACGATGGAGGCGAGCTCGCGCAGCATGCTTGCGCAGGCAGCTGATAGTGCCGCCGCGCAGCAGCAGGGCAGCTCGCAGCACTACCTCAGCTCGCCGCTCGTTCGTTTGAATGGCTACCCGCTGCTCGGCGTCGCCCTGCGCATCTGCGATCCCGAGAGCGAAGAGCCCATCGCGGAGCCCCCCCATCAGCTGGGGATGCTCTGGGTGCGCAGCAGCTGCCTGATTTCACAAAAAGCCTGGCTGCGCACGGGCAAGATCGCCTATATCAATGAGGAGGGAGAGCTCTGCATCGCGGGGCAGCAGCATCGCTTTAGCAAGCTCCAGCATGAGCTCGTCGCCCATGAGCATATAGAGGAGCTGATATACCAGATCTTTGAGATTGCGACGCGCAAGCCACGCCGACTCGCGATCATCAGCCTGCGGGCGGGTGACGATATCGCAGAGAAGCTCATCCTCATCTCCAGCATCCACAAGACCATCCCCACCCATGAGCTCATCACGCTACGATACAAGCTCATGAATATGGGACACCCCGCCTGCTGGTGCCCTAGTCACATCGTGCCGATGGATCAGATACCCGAGTACAGCGATGGCGAGCTCGATTATCAGCGCGTCCTTCAATATGCTTGCCAAAAACTTAATATTACGTTATAGTTCTCCTCTATCCTGCTTTTGTTTGCCTGCCTCTGCTCATGTTTAGTTTTTTCCAGAAAAAGTATACGCTCATCGACAAGGAGCACCTACGCTCCAAGCACGCGCAGGGGCTCTCCTATCTGATGACCATCCTCGCGGTGGCATCGTTGATCATCGTCGCTATCTGCGTGATCTACGTCATCACCCTGCCGCGTGAGCAGCGTCGTGCCCTAGAAAAGGAGCTCGCGATTGTGCAGGCGAGGTATGAGCAGGAGCTCGCTCATGAGAAAAGAGAGCGTGACCACTACCGCTGGCTGCATGATCAGGAGTATTTTGAGCAGATCGTGCGCGACCGGGAGAACCTCGCGCATGAGGGCGAGACGGTGATTCGCATCATCCCGCCCAAGCTCCCCTCATCCACCAGCAGCTCCGCTGAGTCTGCGCAGGCACGCTGAGGCGGTGAAGAGGAGTTTTTTTTGGCGCGCCCATTGCGCCCCATAGCAAGAGCCGTGCTCGATTCGCACCGCAGTCGACGCTAAATTGTAACGTAAAGACCTGAAAAAAAACTTGCCCTCAGCCTCCGCTCTGACATAGAATAAGCCATCTATGAAGCCCCCCTATCCCGATGGCGACGACAGCGATGACGCCCCTCTGCAACTACGCGACCTCCCCGAGGCAGACTTACCCCGTGAGAAACTGATGCGAAAGGGGCGCTCCACGCTGACCGACGAGGAGCTCATCGCGCTATTTTTGCGCACCGGTCTCAAGGGGTGCAACGTACTGGAGCTCTCGGCGAAGATGAAACGCGCCGCTGGCTCACTCGCCGCGCTCGGCGCGATGGAGGCCCAGGACATCGCCGCACTCTGCAAGGGCGTAGGCCCTGCGAAAGCAGCCACGCTCGCCGCCGTCTTTGAGCTCGGCTCACGCGCGGTGAAAGAGACCCTCAGCACGCAGGACATGAGCCATGCGCAGCACATTTACGACTACCTCGCGCCAGATCTACGCTACGAGCAGCAGGAGAACATGGTCGTCCTCCTCCTCGATGTGCGCAACCGCCTCCTGCGACGCATCCTCGTGGGCAAGGGGACACTCACCCGCGTCGTCGTTCACCCGCGCGACATCTTTCGCGCGGCAATCCAGTACAATGCCAAAAGCATCGTGCTGGCGCACAACCACCCGAGCGGAGACCCCAGCCCGAGCAAGGCAGACATCAACCTCACACGAGAGCTCGTGGAGGCATCGGACATCCTGCACATACGCATCGTCGACCACGTGATCATAGGCGTGAGCTCGGTGACGCACCGCTGTGCCTATTTCAGCTTTCACGAAGAAGGACTGCTTTGAACTCTAAAACGATACTATAAAAGCAAAAAAGAAATGAACCTACAACGATTTGACCACCACACCCACCACATCGTCCCCCAAGGCGGTTACCTCAATGCTGTGGAGCGCGGCGACTGGGAGCGCATCGCGGCCGCGCCCAAGCAGATGATCCCCTGCTTTGGCGTGCATCCGTGGAAGGCGGGCGAGATAGCTGATCTCGCGGAGCTCGCCTTTGAGCTGGATGACTGGCTGGTGCGCTATCCCTCGGCGGGGGTGGGGGAGAGTGGACTGGATGGACATGACAAGCATCGGGGGCACTGGGAGGCGCAGGTCTCGGCCTTTCATATCCAGCTGGGGGCGGCATTCCGTCACGATCGCTGTGTG
>CAYJLP010000046.1:10066-15611 GCA_964371115.1 uncultured Akkermansia sp.
CGCATGAGAAGGCGGCGGCGCGCTATGGGCGATTGACACGCGTGCAGATCTATCCTGAGAGCGATGATGCGCCTGAGAGCTGGAGGCGCGTGAGTGAGCTGTATGAGGCGGTGGTGACCTCGTGAGAAATGAAGCAGAAGAAAACCCACCTGCGTCAAGTCGATGGGTTAATCCTCCTCTGCTCACAGCACCTCACTCCACTCTGGCGCTGGCTGCCCCTGCCCCAGATGACAGATATTCTCTATCATCCTATCCCAGTACTCCTGCCCCTGCTTGATCTGGATTTCAATACGCAAGAAATAAATCGGCACATCCATCTCATCAGGCTTTAAGAATCGCACCGCGTCCTTCTCCGTCGTGATGATATAATCCATCGCCCTATCCGCGCAGCGACTCACAAAGCTCTCCAGCTCCTCCTGCTCAAACCAATAGTGATCAGGATAGCGACGCCGTATCTCCACACGCGCCCCCAGCTGCTCCACCAGATTCTCAAAGCTCTCCGGTCGCGCTATCCCACTCAGACACGCCACATACTTCCCATTCAGCGCACTCAGCGGCATGATGTCGCCTGTAAAAATATTCTCCAAATGCACCGGCGCATGATCCGTCACCATGATATCAGCCAGCTCATTGTAGCGGCGTATCGTCTGGATGAGCCCCGCAATCTCCTCCTCCGACTTGCCCGCTGTCTTTGTCAGGATGATATAGCTGGCGCGCTTCAGACTCGAGCGCGGCTCACGCAGCGTGCCACGCGGCAGCAGACTCCCCGTGCCAAAGGGCGCGCCACAGTCCACCAGCACGATATCTATCTCGTGGCGGAGCTTCAAATACTGCATGCCATCATCAAGGATGAGGGTATCACAGCTCAGCTGATTGATGGCAAAGAGGCCCGACTTTACACGATCCTTGTCCACCAGCACCGCCACCTTGTCCAGATTGCGCGCGAGCATATAGGGCTCATCCCCCGCATAGAGTGGGCTGAGGTAGCGCGTCGTGCCATCGCTGGCGATCTTGGGCAGCTTGTCCACAGGCTGCCCCTTTGAGTTGAGCCACTGCTGCTTTTCTGTGAGATCTGCACTCTTGTAACCACGCGTCAAGATAGCGCAGCGGCGTCCACGCGAGGCGAGCGTGCGGGCGAGGAACTCGACGACAGGAGTCTTCCCCGTGCCGCCCGCCGTGACGTTGCCCACACTGATGACGAAGCTTCCGAGGTAGTGAACGCGCTTGAAACGACGGCGAAAGAGCAGCAATCGTGCCTTAATCAAAAAATAAAAGAAAAATGAAACCACACGCAGCACACAGCGCAGGCACCACGCTCGAAATCCATGGGCGCGACCAAAGACCACCTCAGTCCCCCATTCTGCAAACTCGTCTAATCGTGATTTCATCTTATGTAAGTACGCCTATATGCTACCAACAATAGCCAAGCAGGTCAAGAACGACATGCCGCAATTCCAGCCGCGATCGAGTCGCGATGCGCCTTAGGTACACAGTATGAATCAGGGGTGATTTCATCGCAATCTGACGTTTATGCATCAGATGAGACTGTTTCAAAATAAAAGCTATCGTGTTAGAAAAAAAAGATCAAAAAAAGCGCAGTTTCAATACCCTACAACATCTTTAGGAAAAAACTTGTTGATTTTTTCGACACCTTCATATAGAATTCAGCTCACATATGGCACGACAAGCACTAGGAAAGGGATTGAAGGCTTTGATTATGAAAAAGGAGGAGGCTGAAGCTGCAACGCAAGCACCAGCTGGCGCCAGTACAGAAACCGATCAGATCCACACAGTCAATATAGACGAGCTGCAGGTGTGCCCCTTCCAGCCACGCCGACACTTTGATGAGGAGCAGATGACGGAGCTCGCAGAATCCATCAAGGAGCGAGGGCTGCTCCAGCCCCTCGTCGTCCGCATGGTCGGCGACGTCTACGAACTCATCGCTGGTGAGCGACGACTGCGCGCGGCACGCAGCATCGGGATGACCGAGATCCGCGTCATCATCCACGAGGCCACCGATCTCGAGGTCGCCGAGCTGACCCTCATCGAGAACCTCCAGCGCGAGGACCTGCGCCCGCTCGAAGAAGCGGAACAATACAAGATGCTCCAGAGCCACTTTGGGCTCAAGCAGGGCGAGATTGCCCGCCACGTAGGCAAGGCTCGCAGCGTGATAGCCAACATGATACGCCTACTCGACCTCCAGAGCGAGGTGCGCGACATGCTCAACGACGAGCGCATCACCATCGGGCATGCCAAGGTACTGCTCCAGCTCAAGGAGCCCGACATGCAGCTACGCGCTGCGGAGCGCGTCATCATGCGCCAGCTCACCGTGCGCCAGACCGAGCAGCTCGTGCGCGATACGCTCAATCCCAATGATAGACTACATCGCGAGCCCTCCTCACTGCCGCCCGCCTACGTCAATGTCTGCCGCCGCCTCACCGCCGACCTTGGCACGCCTGTGCAGATCAGCATGAAGGGGGAGAACAAGGGCACCATTGAGATCCCCTACATGAGCAAGTCGGATTTCACCCGCATCATGCAGATTCTCGGCATTGACGATCCACTATGAAGACGACATTTCAGACCTCCTCAGCGATTAGGATGATCATGACAGCGAGCCTCAGCTCGCTGTTTCTCCTCTCTGGCTGCGGCGATCAAGCGGCCAAGCCCGCGGCGACGGCACCGAGTAGCCCCCAGCCAGCGGCATCACCCCAGCTCGTTGATACTCCCGACGCCTCGGGGGAGAACGCCTACATCCACACGCAGGTATTCTGCGATATGGGGCTGCGCGTCACAGGCTCACCTGCCTACGAGGCGCAGCTGCGTTACCTCGAGCAGCAGCTCCAAGCCCACGGCTGGACGACGCAGCGACGCAGCTTTACCGGAGAGGGCAAGCCCATGGTGAATCTCTACGCGAGCTATGGCGAGGATAGCACCGCCACACGCCCCTTGTTACTCAGCTGCCATATTGATGCGAAGATCGGTGTCTCCGAGCAATTCCAAGCGGCGAATGACGGCGCCTCGGGTGCTGCCGCCCTCATCGAGGTCGCGCGCCTCCTCGCCAAGAAGCCCCAGCAGGCGCAGCGTGTCGAGATGGTTTTTCTTGATGGCGAGGAATCCTTTGCTTGGAATATGACGAGCAGCGACGGGCTGTACGGTTCGACTTGGGATGCGGCACGCCGTGCTCAGGAGGGCAGTCTGCCACGCTGGCAGATCAATCTCGATATGGTGGGAGGACATCGCATCCCCATAGCCATCCCCATGCACGATACGTCGATGGAAATGTACCGCGAGTATTCAAAGGCGATAGATGTGCTGAAGCTCCCACGCAGCCAGTGGACAGTGGCTGCAACATCCATTTTGGATGATCATCAGCCCTACCTCCAGCGCGGGGTGCAGAGCATCAATTTGATTGGAGATTTCATTGATTCAGACTGGTGGCATACGGACAAGGATAATATGAAGCTGATTTCGAAGACGAAGCTGGAACAGTCCTGCCGCATGACCATGCAGCTCATCGAGCAATTGCTGGTAGAGTGATTTTTTTCTCTTCCAATAAGAAAGAGCGGCTAGCTGATGAAGCTAGCCGCTCTTTGTGTCCATAGTCTTGCGCAGAGCTCTTTATTGCTTGCCTACGACCTTGTCAGGATAGGGCTGTGGCTGACGCTTGCCTGCGGCGTTGGGTTTTGTCCTCGTGAGGCTGGGCATCTGTGCGTCGTAGCGGCGCATGACATCACTCATGATCTTGGCGAGCTCGCGCACCTTTTGAGGTTGCTTGGCTGCGAGGTTGTTCTTTTCGCTGATGTCCTCGTCGAGTTTGTAGAGCTCCAGCTGGCCGCTGCCGTGGCGGTAGTAGAGTTTCCAATCCCCGTGCACCATAGAGGACATGGGCGGATAGTCATGTCCGTGCCCCCAGCAGTTGGGCAGGTGGAAGAGCAGCGGCGCGTCGGGGAGTGTTTTCCCCTTGAGCAGCGGCACGATGCTGCGTCCATCGACCGTTTTAGGCAGCTTCTTGGATTTGCCACCCGCGAGCTCAATGAGCGTGGGGAACATGTCCTCGATGATGAGCGGCGTGTCACTGCGCGTGCCCGCCTCGGTGACGCCCGGCCAGCTCACCATCATGGGCACACGTATGCCCCCCTCATAGCCCGCGCCCTTGCCCGCGCGTAGAGGGTGGTTCGGACTGCCGTAGCGCCCTTGACCTGCGAGTCCGCCGTTGTCGCTGATGAAGATGATGACCGTGGACTTGTCCGCGCCTTTCTCACGCAGCCAGCTCATCAGAGAGCCGAGGCTCTGGTCCATTCCCTCGACGAGCGTCGCGTAATTGCGCTCCCAGACGCCCCAGGGCTTGCCGTCCACGGGGTGCTTGCTTAGAGTGGGGGAGGGGTAGTTGTTCATGAGTTTCTTGTCCTCGGCTCGCTGGTCGAGCGGCGCGTGGACAGCGTAGTGACTCATGTAGAGGTAGAAGGGTTTTCCTTTTTCTTTTGGAGAGTCATTGAGTATATTGAGTAGACGTATTGCTTTGATCGTGAGAGCCTCAGTGAGGAAGGTATCGTCGCGGTGGAATTCCTCATCATCCATCCCTTGGACGCAGAAGTCATTGTTGGGCGCACTATAACGGCGGCTTCCTCGGAAGTCTGCTGGCCCGCCAATCTCGCTGCCCGCGATATTGTAGTCAAAGCCCAGCATCGTAGGATTCGCCCCTGGGGTGGCCTTGGAGCCCCAGTGCCCCTTCCCGCAGTGGATGGTCGTGTAGCCGAGATCACGCAGGTACTCCGTGACGGGGCGCGCGGCGACAAAGGGGCGCTTGAGGCTGTAGGGCACTTCCTTTTCCGAGATGGGGAGGCGCGCCGTTCCTTTGGATTTCGTTCCTGCGGGCTGGAGGCCGTTGACATTCCAGTTTGGGGGGATGAAATACTGGCTGGGCGTGTCGTTGAGCTTGTCTTGGAGCAGGGTCCAGTTCGTCACGCGGTGGCGTGCGGCATTCTGCCCCGTCATGAGACTCGTGCGTGTGGGCGAGCTCACGGGGCAGGCGTAGGCACGCGTGAAGAGCATACCCTGCTGCGCGAGCTTCTCCATATGCGGGGTCTTGAAGCGCGCATTGAGATAGGTCTTCTGGGCTTCTCCCTTCTTATTGTACCAGAAAGGCACGCTCGTATCCTGCCAGCCCATGTCATCGACGATGAAGAAGATGATATTGGGCTTGGCTGGATCAGTCGAGAGGCCGAGAGCGGGGCTGATGAGTGCGGGAATCAACCCAAGTGATAGAATATGTCGCATAGAGCAATGATAACAGGATGAGCGGAGATGTCAACATTGCAGCATTTGCGCAGCAAAAGCAGCCAATCCGCACCCTCCGCGATCCAATCGCCGAGGGTGCGAACTTTTTCAAGAGGTGAATACCACTCTCCAACAATCACTTACGAAATTTCAAAAAAGAATCTACACAAAAAATGCAAAAAAGTTTAAAAAGCTGCTTGACGCATCAGAGAGTTTTGTGTATACTCCTGCCACCCCAACACGGGAGCAGCTGAAAGAGCGAGCG
>CAYJLP010000047.1:0-15521 GCA_964371115.1 uncultured Akkermansia sp.
TGTGGGGTTTATGTCGGGTTTCTTGTAAAATTGAGGGACTTACAAGAAAGTAGTACAAGTTTACAATAAGTCAAGCGGCGCGTGCAAATGGTGCACGCGCCGCTTGATGGGATGGGCTACTCGGTGAGCTCGTGGAGCTTCTTGATGAAGTCGCTGAGGGTGCGGGCTTGGTTCGAAGCTGTCGCGAGGTCGAGGATGGTGGCTGCCGTTGAGCCGCCTTTGTTGTTCAGGAAGATGCCTGAGGCTGCGCCAAAGGCTCGTATGAGGCCTTGGGTGGTGCTGAGGTAGTCGTGGGCGGTCATGTCGCGTCCTTGCTTCTTTCCTGAGATCAGACGCGCCGACTTCTGGTAGATGCCGATGGGGTCAATGAACATCTCGTGCAGGGGGCGCGCGCTGTTCCATTCTCCCGTGAGGCGTGAGGTGATGCTCTTGATGCCATCGCCTATGATGGGGGTGGCAGAGAGATCGCCTGTGCCGATTTTGACACCAAAGGATAGGGCTTCTTTCCATAGTGCCTTGTCTTCGTCATCGTCGCTGTCTCCGTAGCGTATCCAGCCTATCGCCGTGGCGATGAAGGCGGTAGAGATGCCGTAGAGTAGGTGCAGGGAGGTGGCTGAGTAGATCTCGCCGCTCATCATGCGTGAGATGGTCAGGCCGAGTTTGTTGATGATCTCGGACTTGAACATGAGCATGATGTTGGTGATGAGTCCTCCGCGCGCGGCAAAGAGGCTCTTGTCGATGATGCGCTTGGGCTGCGCGGAGAGGGAGATGGCGCGCCCGACGCTGTCGAGGGCGGCTTGCACCATCTCTTCGTGTGTCCAGTTGATATTTTTTTCTTTCTTCTGTTTTTCTAGATTGTGATAGATGGCGTCGGCGAGGGCGTGCATGCTCAGTACGTTGAACTTGCGGTCTACGTAGTCGATGGCGTCCATAGAGGCATCTGTGTAGCGCATCATGTAGCGGTGCTGTCGCTGTCCGTCCTTGAGCGTCATGCGCTGCGCAATGCGCTTGTATTTGCTATCGAGACGCGCGAGAAAGGCTTTGCTCTCCCCTATTTCTTTGAGCGAGATTTTGGATTGTCCCGCTTTGCTGCGTGCCATGGCGGCGGCGAACTCACCCATGCCGATATGACGGTATTCGAGCTCGCGGATGCCTTCGCGGCCTTCGATGACGTCGCGGGGTACTTCGCCGCCTAGCATGCCGTGCAGGATGGCGGAGGATTGCTTGGCGAGCACCCAGCCATTGCCCGAGAGGGCGGCATTCGCCACGCCGCGCATCATGGCACCGAGTATGTTCTGTGTCCACTTGTTGGCGAGCTCGTCTGCCATGCTCGCGCCGTCGATGATGTTGATCCAGCTTTTCAGGGTGTCGAGGTATTCTTTGCCCAGCTCGAGCTCGATGCCGCGCGAGAAGCTGGTGTCCATGAGCATGGCGCGCCAGTCGTTGGTGATGTGGGAGGTGTAGAGATAGTTGTTCTGATCTTTGATGGAGCGTAAGAATACGGCGCTCATGGTGTTGGTCCACTCAATAGCCGAGTGATGCTTGACGCGGTCGATGAGGAAGCCGTAGCCTGCACCCGCTGAGGCGTTGAGCTGGGTGAGGGTGTCTTTCTCCAGCATGATGTTGAGATTGAAGTTGCCGCGCCAGTACTTGGGCTTTTGCGCAATGTTGATGCCGCGCTCCTCGGCGTATTTCTTCGCGACGCCTTCGAAGTTCTCAGAGACTTTGCGGCGCAGTTTGTGGGCGAGGCTGAGGGCTTCTACTCCGACGTAGTCGTAGAGGGGCTGGAGGGTGCGCTGGGGGTCGATGGGGGTTTCTCTGTCGGTGCTGCGGTCGATGATGTTGCCCTGTGCGTCGATGGGGACGAAGCCTTCGTGCTCGATGAGGTGTTCATAGTCCTCTTGCTCGAAGAGTAGAAGGGCGTTGGCGACGGCGTCTTTGCTGGCGATGAGCTCGACGGTGTTGCCGCTTTTGTGACGTCCGCGGACTTCTACCCACTTGCGCTTGCTCATGGATTTCCCCTCGGCGGCTTTGAGGTCGTGCTCCTTGAGGTCTTGCTCCATCATCCAGATGTCTCTCTCGCTGGGGATGTTGCGGGTGGCGAGTTCTTGCTCGGTGGCGTCCTTGGTGAGCTTCTCGCGTTTGGCGGCGCGTTCTTCTTTGCTCAGCGCGACCCATGCACGGGCTTCATCAATGGGGAGCTTGATGGTGTAGGTGATGAATTCTTGCTTCTTGATGCCTGTGTTCTGCACCTTGCCAAAGTCGTTGAGCCAGTCGATGAGGGCGTTCTCTTCGCTGAGATCTATTCCTGTGGCTTCGGATACGGACTGGGCGAAGAAGGTTTCATTCTCGGTGTTGGCGATGTTGAGCGATTGGGTGGCGTCTACCATGTCTTGGATGCGCTCGCGGGTGAACTGCTCGCCAAACACGTGCTTGGAGGAGAGCAGAAGCTGATTGTAGTTCATGAGTCCGTAGCCTGTTTCTTTTCCCACGCGCTTGAGGGTCTTGAGGGGATTGTAGCTGCGCTTGCCTTCGCTGCGGTTGTTGGCGTTGTTGTCTACCTTGAAGCGGGCTTTTAGCTGGTTCATGACGTAGTGGCGGTGTAGGACGCGCTTCTCAAGTTGCTGCTCCCAGAGGGTCTTGCGCTGCATGACGAGGGCGACGAAGGCTTCGGCAGCGGATTGAGCCTGTGGCGCGCTCATGCGCGACCAGCAGCCGAAGACGGCTACTTGATTCAGCTGCTCCTCTAGCTCGTCTTTGCGGGCGGCGTAGTCTTCAGAATCGGGGATGAGCTCGGCGATGCGGCCGCGTAGTCCTGCCATCTCCTCGGCGATGGCGTTGGAGTCCATGCGCATGACAGAGAGGGCGTATTCCATTTGCTTGTAGCCTGCTGAGTCGAGCTTGCCGCGTGGGCTCTTCCTGCCTTTCTCCTTCTTGGGGTAGGCGCGCTCGGCGGTGAGCTCGACGCGCTCCCAAGCGCGATCCTTGATGAACATGTCGACGCGAGCGCGGGCGGCGTTCGCTACCTTGAGCAGGCTGGTCTCGATGCGCTCGGCGGCGAGTGTCGCCATGGCTTCGCGCGCCTCGGATTCGCTGAGGCCTTGGAGGAGCATGTCATTTTTCTTGTTCTTCATGGATTGGACGAACTTTTCGGCGATGTGCCCCTTGAGCACACCGCTTCCTGTGCGGGGTATCTCGCCTGTCTCGATCATCTGGGCGTAGACGGCTGCCCACTTGAGCAGGCCGTTGAGCTTGCCCATGTGGGTGTACTTCTCGGGGAGCACGCCCTTGGTGGCTTCGAGTAGCGAGATGATGGCGGCGTAGCGTTGCGCGCCTGTACCGAGTGTCTCGTCGCGGTTGCCTGCGGCGAGCGATTCTTGCAGCGTGTCGATGAGTAGATCATATCGCTTGAGCAGCTGGACGCTTTCTTTCTCGTCGGCGCGCTCGGCGAAGACGGCGCGAGCTGCCATGGCACTCTCATTGAATGTGCGCATGGAGAAGGTGACGCGTGTCTTTTGAAGGCTAGCCATAGCCTCAGCACGTCCCTCTTGGGTGCCGTCGTGCCAGATGGGCTTGATGTTATTCTCACGTAGGATTCTTGTGAGTGCTCTGTCTGCCTTGAGCTCAGTGGAGGCAAGGGCGAACTTCCATTCATTGAGCTTCACGGCGCGTTGGGGGACGCTCTCGAAATAGTCCATGGGAAGCGCGTCAATAGCCTCGACGGCTTCCGCTCCTAGGATCTCTAATTGTGCCTTTTTCGCGCCTTTCTTCCATGAGAGATGCGCGCCTTTCATGGCGTTGGCGATGCTAGCACGATTAGCACTGGGCGCCTCGGCTAAGATCTTGTTTGCCGTATCGCGCGCTGAGAAATAGTCCTCATGGACCACGGCGGCGAGTGCTTCGCCAAAGGCTTCCATTTTAGACACAGCCTCAGTTTTTCTCTCGCTGTGTTCGACTGTAGAGACGAGTTTATCACGCTGCTCCTTGAGCTCAGAGAGAGTGATGATCTTTTGAGCACGCGCTGCAAACACTTGCCCATTATTCATGCCGAGTGCGCCCTTCTCGTTTCCTCGGTTCTTGTTGTACTTCATGTGACGTGTGACAGTATCAAGTGTCATCGCTTCACCGCTTTCTTCTAGTATGAGCTCGTCACTGTAGTACTCGGCAATCTCTTGTTTGAATTTATCGAATTTTTTAGGGTTAGCGTCAGCATGTTCTTTCATGTGAGTTAGGCTGAGCATCTCGGGCTTCTTGTAGCCTTTGCGTCGTGCTTCAGCAATCTCTCCAGCTAATGCCATTGCTCCGTTTAATCCTGTTTTCTCATCTCTAATGCTAGCTATCATTCTTTTGATAGCTAATATCGTAACACCCCTGAACGCTAGGTCGCTAGGCACTTTTTCAATTGACGCTTCTAGCAGTAGTGCAAACTTGTCAATTTCGTTATGTTTTTCTTCACTACTTGAGCTTGTCGAGTTCAAAACATCAGCGAAGTTTTCACTAGCAGTTCTTAGCTCGGCGTCTTCCCATCTGAGCACGTGAATGTCTACCTCAGCTAACTGTGGCTTATGCTTCGTTTTTGCCGCGAACAGCAAATAGAAGGCATTAGAATAATGTAGTCCGTTGCTGATCAATTCACTTTTGATTGGGTGATTGTCCAGAACGCGCCTAATGTCATCAACAATGCTTGCTTCTGAGTCCAGGTTATATTTCGTTGCTTGCTTCGCTAGTGTCTGGATCTTGTCCATAATATCTTGCGCTTGAGCTGATTTTTTGTTGACTACTGAGGGAAATACGCCTGTGTAAGCATCAGCTGTGTATACATCATTCCCCTGCTCGGGGTCTGCGAGCTCTGAACCTGCTATGAGGGTGAGGCTGGAGCTGGGGGAGCCCCACGCATAGGGTTTGTCTGTACGCGTCACGGCGATGCTGGGTAGTGGCATGCCGCCTAGCTTCGCCGCGTCCTTGAGTCGAGATAAGTCTATAGTGTGTGCTGATACCAGATTACGCACTGATGCAGTAAAATTGACATCCGTGCTCGATGTGGGCTTGACATCGGGGCTCAATGTGCTATCATCACCTTGAGCCTGATGAGGGGTATGAGGGGAAGCTGTTTCATTGCTTCTATCTACCAATGACCCATCAGGTTCTTTTAATTCTATGACATCTGTTATTTCTATGCTGTATAAATTATCGGTTTGAGATTGAGTCTTAAAACGCTTTGCTGTTATTTTTACTTTGTAAATCTTACCTTCTTGTTCAAAATATGCAGTTCGCTTATGCACTTCCTTGATGTCTGTAGCTCCGTTTCTTGATTGTTCTATATCAAGAGGGAATGATTTCATCCATAGTAAATCTATGTTCGCGGCAGCTAAATAATGAATTTCTTTAGAGGTGATGCTTTTGGCCAAAGCCTTTCCACTTGATGTTTTATCAGCTGTTTTGCCTGTGACAAAAACTTCAAAATCGACCCCAGGTGCGATAATGCCTTTGCCGCGTATCGGCACAAGGTCAGAGGCTCGCTTGCTTCCCTCACGAATTCGGAACATGGTATCACGAACACCCAATAGTATTCCCCTTGCCTCGTCTCTTGTGCTTGCATGGCGTTGGGGGCGCACGACGTCGCTGGGCTTGAGCCCTAGCTCGTCTAGTTTGCGGCGTGTGCTGAAAGAAAGCTCGCCCATGCCGCTGTAGTCGACTTGGGATTGTTCCCAGTCTTCGCGGCTCAGTTCTTTCTCGGCGTTGGCGCGCTCGCGGGCTTTGGTGGCGTAGGTGAGCGCGTAGCCGACAGGGTCAAGCTCGGTCTTGCCGTCCCACATCTGGGCAGCGGCTATGAGCTCAGGGTAGGAGCCGACGGCGGCGAACATCTCTTTCATGAGGGTGAGGTCGTCGAGCTTTTGCTCGGTCTCGGTCTGGGAGGTGGTGGAGAGTCCGAGACGCGCGGCGAGCTGCTTCTTCTTGCCTGATAGCTTCTTGCCTTGCTTGATGATGGTGATGGCTTCATTGAGCCCCTGCACGCTCTTCTCGATGTAGGCGGCGGCTTTCTCCATGTCGGCTTCAAAGTCGGCTCCGAGATCGAGCAGCCCCTGCTTCATGAAGACGCTTTCTTTGCTGGCCATGAGCTGCACCATAGCGGAAATATAATCCCAGCTCTTTTTCTGGTCGAGGAGGTGGACGCATTTAGCCTGTATGTCTTCGATGCGTTCGGCGTTGCGTAGGTTCTTCGTCATCTGGACGATGATCTCAGCGTCTATAGGTGAGATTGCGCCGTTTTTGAAGCGTGTCCAGAGTTCTTCCCTGGCCTCGCGTCCGATGAGGATGCCGCGCTTGCTCTTGGACTTGTTGCGCATGAGTCCCTTTCGCTGGAGCTGCTGGTCTGTGTAGCCTGTCTCGCGGGTGTAGATGGCGGCGGTGAGCTCGTCGGCTTGGTCGCCGCGCATGTTGTTCTCAAAGTCAAGCAGGCGTGCCCACTTGGCATCGTGCTTGCTGCTCTCAAGGTAGACGTAGCAGGTGACGGCCTCGGTGTCGGTGCGTAGCGCGAGATCGTATTTGTGGCGACCTGAGATGACTTCAAGCCTGCCGTCCTTGCGCTTCCACACGTAGATGGCTTCTGTGTCCTGCTGGTAGTCGCCTGTGATGGGGTTGATCACGCCGTGCTTGCCCTTAGCCCCTGCCTTCACCTGCTGCACGTCCTTGGAGTCGCTGAGATGCTTGACGGGAATGCAGCCCATCCAGTAGCCGCCCGCCTTGTTGTAGGCGGCGGCGTTGTCGACGAATACGCCGTGCACGGCGGAGGAGGCGCGGCTGGAGGTGTGGGTGATGTGCTGCTCAACGTCGGAGGCGTGGGAGGCTTGCACCTGCTGGGGGCTCGCCTCGATGCGGTGCTTGTCCTCGAAGGCTTCTTCTTCGTCGTCTCGCGCTTGAGCGGCTGCTTGCTCTTCTCTAATCTGCTCGACGGTGGGGACGTCGACGCCCATGAGCTGCTGCTGTCCTTGGATGATGGGGCGTGATTTGCGCACGGCTTCGAGTACGCGCTCGTCAATGCGGGCGCGGCTGAAGGTGTCGCGCACGTCCATGCCTAGCTGCTCGAAGTAGTCGGACATCTCGGGGAGACCGTCGAGACCCTGGTCTTTTGCCTTTTTCCAAGCTCGCGCGAGCTTGACGGACTGTGCGGAGAGGTCGACGGCTCCCTTGATCATGTCGGTGATGCCGTCGAGCTCCTTGGGGAGTAGCCCCGTGGTGAGCATCTGGCTGACGCCCATCTGGCTGAGTGTCTCAATGAGCTGCATGTAGCTGGCATCCTCGGGGAGCTCGGGGAGCTTCAGGCTAGAGTCGATGCGCATGAGAGAGTCACGCGTGGCGCGCACCATGGCGACCTGCTCGGAGAAGGCGGCTTTCATCGCCTCCTCAGGGGTGAGGCTCTGCTCGTCGGTGAGGCGCAGGGCGCGCTCCTGCAAGTCCATGTCGGCGAATGACTCAATGGTGTCTTCGAGCACCTCATGCGCGCGTGCGCTGCCGCGTGCGACGTGAATGGTGCTGCCGTGGATGCCGCGCGTGTTGTAGGGTGATGCCTCACGCATGCGCAGCACGGCTGAGCCTGTGGCACTCGCGCCCTGCTGCTCGGCGATACTCTGTCGCTCGGCGAAGCTGGAGAAGACGCTCTTCCACTTGCCTCCTAGCTTCTCGGCGGCGAGCTTGATGCTCTTGATGGTGAGCATGCCGTCGCGCTGTACCTGTTCGCCTATGCCTTCGGGGAGTTCGTTGAGGTTCTCAATGGTGATGCCCTTCTTGCCCTTGGTGTTCTCGGCGGCTTGAGCCATGGCTTCGCCGACGATTTGGCTTGCATGGTCACTCATCGCGCCATAGATGACATTCTGCTGCCCTGCGAAGTGGCGTTGCTCGGCCATGGTGATGCGGGCGGCTAGGTAGTCGTCGGCTTTCTTGGCGTTGAATTCGTGGGTGGCAAGGACTTGCTCGCCATTGGGGGAGAGCTCGGTGATGCGGAAGTGCTCTTCTCCATCGCGCTCCCCGAGTGCCTCGACCTGCGGGACGAATCCGCGCTGCTGCATCTCGCGCCATGTCTCCTGACGGATGCGGTTCGCGTCGCCTTCTGCGCCCTGCATCTGTCCTGTGGCAAGGAGGATAGAGCCTTCTTCTGGCTGCTGCTTGCTCTTCTTTCTCATGCGCTCGCGGACGGCGGTGGGGTCTTTGGCCATCTCCTCCTGCCAGAGTTTTTGCCCTGCGTCCAGCGGGTTCTCAGATTCAATGACGCGCTGGGCTTGTGCTTTGCTGAGTCCGACGCGCTCCCATGTGTCGCTCAGCGTGGCGAAGTGTCGGGACTGGGAGAGCAGTGCGGGGAGGCGTGCGCCGTTGAGCACGGCGGAGAAGAGCCCGAGTGCTCCTGCTTGCGCGGGGTCTTCGTAGAGCTCCGTGATGTCCTCAAAGGCCTCAGAGAAGCTGCGTGACTCTCCGTGGGCGATGCCTAGCGCATCGAGGGCGGCGTCTGAGGTCAATGTGAGAATACCACCGCTGAGCGGCTCAATGAGTCCCTCGTCGATGAACATGCCGCCTACCTCAAGGGCGTAGGCGCGCAGACCGCCGCGGCTTGAGAACTTTGCGATGGAGCGTGTGAGGGTGCCGACTTTGCCCTTGTTGAGCATCTTGCCCGCCCATTTGTTGAGGCCGGCACCGCCGACGCGTGACCAGGGGAGCAGCTCGACTAGGGCTTGAATGTTGTCATCCTGCCATGAGCGGACGAGGGCTTCTGATCCTCGGAGTCCTTCGAAGTAGTTGCTGTTCATATTGCGCTCATAGCCTGAGGCAATCGCGCCAGCGGTGCCTACGCTTTGCCCCACGATGGGGAGCAAGTAGAGTGCAGAGTCCCCCGCCATGGCTGCCGCGCCTTTGGTGACTTTCTTGTACCATGCAAGATGGTCGGCGGAGGAGGCTGCTACTTGGGCGTAGGCTTGGAATGCGCCCTGAAGCTGGCGTATGGCGGTGTGCTGCTTGCGTGCGAGCTCGTTTCTTGTGACACGTGCATTCTGATCATAGAAGCGTTGCATATAGCGCTGGACGTATTCATCTGGCGTGCGGATGACATGTCCATCTATAAAGGCTGGGTTATTCTCACCGTATTCGAATAACTGCCAGCTCTTCAAGTGAGCCGCTTCTTGAGCATCCAATGCCTCTTGAGAGATGCGATCATTTCCGCTGGAGGCTTCAAAATTCACCAAGAAAGCCGCTATGTCATCAAATGTTGACATGAAGGCAAGGTTGAAGTTGTCGAGTGAGTCGACCACGTCACGCTCCTTGATCTCCTCGGCTATGGTCATGAGTCCTCGGTGGATGTAGGCGAGATCTTCTTCTGGGATGTGGTAGTTGCCGTCTTTATCTATCTCGGCGATGTTGGCGACGAGGGTGCCTATCTTGTCACTAACGCGGCGGAGGGCGCCGTGGGCTTCGAAGTCGCCGTCCTCGGTGAGCTCAGCGGCTTTGCGCACCTGCTTCATGACGGCATTGATGCGCAGGACTTTCTGCATATTGATACCTGTGGCTTCTGCGGTCATGTCGAGGAGAGGATTGCGCGACATCGGGGCTTTCTGCTTCCATGGCAGGGCGTTGACCTGATCCATGATGCTGCTATCCATCTGCTCAGCAAGCTGCTGCATGTCGATGCGGCTGATGCCCCCACCCTCTCCGTAGAACTCCTCATAGTCGTGTCCTGCAAGTAGCTTGCTGAGGGTGTCGGCGTTGCGCGCTTCGAAGGCTTCGTATTCCTTCTCTTGCTGCTTGAGCTGGAGGTGATGGGTGTGGGTCTTTTGCGCGAGCTCGGCACCGATGAGCTCGTACATGTCGCCCTTCTTCTCGGCGTAGGGGAGCTTCATATTCTGGGCGCGCCAGTAGTTTTCTGGATTGCCGTAGAAGCCGTTTGCCTTCGCATAGGCGCGCCCTGCCCAGTAGTTGCGCGACTTGGTATCGGCGACATCGGGGACGCGTCCTAGGGTGTCGGTGACGCGTTGGCGCGCTCCCTCATCGTGCTCGGACATGAGGTAGCTACTGATGCCCTGCAGGTGTGCTTGTCGCGCCTCGTCGCTGCTGTCGTGGCGGTCAGCACCGATGGGGAGCAGATCGTGATTGTCTATGTCGGGGGCTGCTGTGTTTGATGGGAAGAATGAAAAGCTCATGTGTGTGTATTAGGAAGTGATTTGGTTGATGTACTTGGACACGCCTCGTGTCCAGTATTGGTTATAGCCGCGAGGGTCATTCCCCGCTCCTACAGGGGCATAGACTCGGGCGATGGCTGGAAGGTCCTTCCCCTTGTACATGCGGGCGGTGCCCATGAGGCGCGCCATGCGCTCGATAGAGGCGCGGACTGAGGACTGAGCCACTACGCCCTTGGCATTGGAGATGCCCATGGCGTTGCGCTTGTTTCTGAAGGCATTGCTCGTGCCGTTCGCCGTCTCGTGCATGGAGATGGCGACGAGCAGCGCGGGATTCACGCCGTACTTCTCTCCGCATTCGATATAATCCTTGGCGTAGGGGCGCAAGGGGGCGGGAATGCGTGAGACATTGAGCTGCCCCGCAAAGCCGCCTGTGGCGTAGTTCCCACGCGCTCGAGCGGAGAGCTCGCCCACGCCGTCGCGGATGTTGAGCTGTCCCGCTGTGCCCTGCACGTCTCCCAGCTGTCCACGCAGTACGGCGGACATGGTGGGGCTGCTCACCTCGTCTGTCTCGATGACGCGGGCGTAGGCTTCTACGTCGCCATTTCTCAGCAGCATGGTGGAAAGATAGGGCTGTCCCTTGGGTACGTAGAGGATGGGCTCTCGGACGTAGTCCTCACGGCGTGAGACGGCGGCGTAGTCGCGGCCTAGGGTGTGAGAAGAGGGAGAGGGGCGAGTAGCGGGCGCGCTTGCTCGCGCTGCCTCAAGGGGGTCGTAGCGCGGGGGGGCTTCTTCTGCCTGTGGGGGCTGGATGATGCCTAGCTCCTGCGCCTTGTGATTGCTTCGCACGACATCCGTTTGCGTGATGTCGGTCTGGTAGTTGGTGTACTCGTCCTCTTGGCGGGCGCGCTGCTCCTTGAGCTCGGAATTGTATTGGTGGGCGCGGGCTTTTTCCTCCTTGACGATGTCCCATTGTGAGGCATCGACGTTCTGGGCGTAGGTGTCGAAGATATTCCAGAATTGATCGACTTGCTCATTATAGGATGCCTTCTTGCCCTCGGGGGTGTTCCTCCAGAGAGCATAGCTTTCTTTGGTCTGGGCGGTGAGGCGCGAGCGCGCATCTTTAGCGAAGCCTTCCCACTCCTTGAGCGTCTCCTCCAGCTGATCCATGCGCTTCTTTTCTTCGTCTGTGAGCTCGTCATCATCGTGGTACTTCTTGTGTGTGAGGTCGCGGAGCTCTTCGCGCCATGCGGTGATATTGGCTTGTGAGTCCTCGGAAAAGGTCTCCGAGAAATCTACTTGCTCCATCGCGCCCCATGGATCATAGGCGGCGGGGCTTGTCATCTGGGTCTGGACGGACTTGATCAAGTCTTTGGCGTAGCTCGCATCATTGCCGAATGCCTTGCTGATCTCCTCAATGTGCTGCTGCGTCTCGGGCGTGTCGAAGGCTTGGGGATTGGTGTGGGCGATGTACTCGACGTACTGGCGCAGGGCGGGGCGCACCTCATGCTGCTGGGTGGATGCGTCAAAGCTGCCGCCGTATTGGTTGTAGAGCTTCACCATGTTGGAGGGAAGCCCCCAAGGGGCTTCTTTCACCTCTTCTGTCCTGATGGTTTTTCCGCTCGCGTCCTTCACCTC
Source organism: uncultured Akkermansia sp. (assembly GCA_964371115.1). Taxonomy (GTDB): domain Bacteria; phylum Verrucomicrobiota; class Verrucomicrobiia; order Verrucomicrobiales; family Akkermansiaceae; genus Akkermansia. Next base: position 11,796 of record CAYJLP010000047.1, read on the forward strand.
GCGAGTGCGGGGCGGGCGTTGGAATGCGCCCATAGAGCGGTTGTAGAGGCTCTGGAGCTGTCCCATGTTGCCCACGTCGGCACCGTTGTATTCACCTCTGTCCATGGCGGCGATGAATTGGAGAGGGTCACTTTGATAGAGACTCTGCGCGCTCTGCATGAGGCTTTGCTGTCCGATTTGGTGGTTCTTCAAATCGGCTTCGCTCTGGGGGATGAGGCCGGCGCGGACGGCGGCTTCATTGGAGCTTAGCGCGGTGGCGTAGTCGCCGCGCTCGAGGGCGAGAGCTTGGTTGTTCTGGTAGTTCACCATAGCCTTGCGCTGGGCTTCTTTCGCGCCGCGTGAGATCAGAGATGCGCTCATGCCGTTGATGGCGTGTTGGGCGCGGCTTTGCATCTGGAGGCGGGCTTCGGGGTCGATGATTTGCTTTCCTATGCCTGAGAAGTCTTTTTGATATTTCTGCGTGAGGGCGTTGAGCTTGTGCTGTCTCAATGAGCCGTTGGGATCAAAAAATGAATCGCTGTGTCCGTCGGGGAGCATGAGGCGATTCTCGACTTCTACATCAAAGTCTCGGGCGGCTTGGTGGAGGCGCGCTTCGTCTTCTTGCTGCGTGGAGAAGTCGACGAAGCGCACGACTTGCTCGCCAAGTCCGCTGAAGTTCTGAAAGGCGCGCTGTGCGCCCTGTTGGTTGCGCTGGGTGACACCCCCGCCGTCAAAGGTGGGGGCGGGGGTGGCGGTGAGCTGGTGCTGGGCTCCTTGGTAGATGTTGCTCATGTTGTGTGTGAAAGGAAATTGCCGATGAAGTTCTTGTCCCAGCCTTGGCTGGTGTGCTGGGAGGTGTAGGGGTTGAAGGCGTTTGCGACGGAGCTGAAGGTATTCGCCCCACTCATGGAGGAGGCGGTGATTTGCCTCCAGTCCCCGCCCTTGTTGTAGCTGTCGATGCCGCCTGAGACGGCACCGACGAGCCCACCAGCAGCGGAGAACCATGCGCTATTCCTCATGGCCTTGGCTTGTGCGTCCATGTTGTCGGCGGTGAGGTTCGCCGAGAGTTGGGCGACGTTGCCGCTATGGCGGGCGGTGGTGGCGGCGTTGATGGCGTTCGCCTGCTGGATGCTGCTGGAGAGTGCCATGTTGGCTATCTGGTCGTCAAAGGAGGCTGAGACGGCTTGCTCTGCCGCGCCGCCGCTGCCGCTGGTCATGTCGAAGCCTGCAGCGGCGCGGGCGGTGCGTGTCTGTCCTGCGGCGGCTGTCTGTGCGCTGCGGCTCTGGCGCATTTGGAGTCCTGCGAGCTCGGCGTTCTGGCGGGCTTCGCGCTCGGTGGTGTATTCTTGGAGGTGGTCGGCGTCGCGCTGTTCCTCGCATTGGATTCGCTTGAGGTCGGCTTGTCCCTCGATGCCGCGTGCCTCGGTGATACTGCCGAAGATGTTGTTGACAAATCCCATGTTGTTAGTAGATGCTTGATTCTGCGATGCGGGCGAAGGGGTCTTGATCGTTGGATGCGTCCTGCTGGCGGTCTTTGGTGATGGCGGTGGCGAGGTGGCGCGCGCTGAGCTCCTCCATGTGGGCTACGAGCTGCATCTGTCCTGTCACGGCCATGGTGATGCGCGAGGCGAGCAGGCAGATGACACCTCGGCAGAAGGCGGGGTAGCGGTCGGGGATCTCTCCGCGCCGCGCGATGTCGTCGGAGATGTAGAGCAGCGTGAGCTCTCCGCTCGACTCGGGGATGTGGAGCTGCTCGCCGATGAGCTGGAAGTCGTAGGCGGGGCTGAGCGAGAGGAGGCGCAGGCAGTCGACAGGCAGGGGGTAGATGCCACTCTCTGGGCTCTCGTTGGGGCTCAGGGTGATGAGCTTGCGGGCGAATGTCCACGCGTACCTGCTGAGGCATTCGCGTAGCACGGTGTCAAACTCGATCTCGCAGGGCTTCGCATTGGGGGAGTCAGCACGGTATTCTTTCTCGCCGATGGCGTTGAGGGCGAGCTCGTAGATTTTGTACTTGTCCATGGGCGGGGATTCACATAGGAATGATTCTAATAAAAGGAGGCTGTCTTTCGTGGGTGAAAGACAGCCTCACGGGGGGCGGTGGTTTTTGGTAGGGGCTTAGTTGTTGAGGCCTTCGTCTACGAGGATGGAGAGCACGGATTCCTCACGCTTGCGACCTGCGCCGAAGCCACAAGTGAGCAGGACTTGCACCACGTCAATATAGTCTTGGTCGAGAGGTGTGACATGGCATTTCGTATCTTGCCATACGCCGAAGCAGATGTCTTCTTGCTTCCACATGGGCAGGGCGCGCACCCAGTGGGGATTCGCGACCGTGCCGACATTGACGCGGGGCAGCATATCGGTGACGAGAATGTTAACGCCGAGCAGCTCGTTGACATGGCCACTCTTCAATGATTGGAAACCGTAGTTTTGATTTTGCATCTCTTCCCAGCGTATCATCTCGAGCTTTTGTCGTGGCGTGATGGCGAGGCAGAGTTTATCCCCCTTGCGGTGAGCGTGACGCGTCTCCATGCAGGTGATAGCGACGAGAATCTTGTCTAGTGTCAAGTTTGTCTCATTGGTCGAGCCGCTCTCGACCCAGTTGACAGGAATGACGTTCGTTTTCTTGAAGTCAAGAGGCGTGGAGGCTTCACCCGTGTAGAGGTCGTAGGTGGCGGCGAGCCCTGTTCCAGTCAGGTAGGGCTGGAGAGGCAGGGGCTTCTTGATGGTGCCATTCTTGCCCGCATACGCATCACCGAAGATACCGCCCGTCGTGCCGCCCTCATAGGGGCTGCCATCCTCGGCGGTGTCTGAAATGCTGTCATGCTGCTTGATGATGTAGTCATTGATGTCATCATCGTAGATAGTGCCGAGAAGCACCTCATCGCAGGAGCGGGCGGCGGCAGCAGTGAGCTCGACAATGAGATCATCCATCTTGGCGGGGAACTCGCCCTTGAGAGCTTGGTCATCAGTGGACATGATGAGTGCTTTGTCGAAGAGCTCAGGGAGCATACGGCGCTCACCGTATGGCAGCTCAGATCGGACGATTCTCTGAAGTCGGCTTGTACGACGGTTGAGCTTGGTATCGCCAATGCTGCTCATGACGCGGCTCTCTCCCTTGCAGCCGCTAAGAATCCTAGCGTAGGGCTTGATAACGCTCTCGTTTTGCTGGAGGTTGCGAATGAGTACGGGCTCGTAGCTCTCACGGTACATCTCCGTGATTTGTGCGGTGTTGTTGGGGTCTGACATATTATTCTATTTTATTTGTATTACTAGGGTTTAGGGCTCAATAAAGACGGTACGCCCCATGAGGCTGTTATACTGGCGTATGGCGGCGCGTCTTTGCTCGATAGGGGCTTCGCGATTCGTGAGCCCTTCATAGTGGGGATTGTTGGGGTTGTGGAGCATGTCGCGGGCTTGGTCGCGGCTGCTGGTCTGGCTGGGGCTGGCGTTGCTCGCGGCGCGGCTCTCACCCAGTCCTTGACGGATGGAGTTCATGAGCAAGAAGCCCTCGCGTGAGTTCAGAGCGGCTACTTGCTCGGGGCTGAGTCCTGCGCCCTTTGCGGCGCGCTGGATAAAGTCCTGCGTCGCCTTGACATTGGCGGTGTAGGACTCGCCCCAGTCGGCGCGCAGTTGCTTGGCTCCTGCTTGCAGGCGCGCGCTTTCTTCGGCGTGCATGTCGGCGATGACGGAGGAGACGAAGCGGCTTCCCTGCTCGGGGGTGATGCCTGCTTCTTGCGCGCGGGTGTG
>CAYJLP010000048.1:0-2114 GCA_964371115.1 uncultured Akkermansia sp.
AACACCCGACCAAAGGCTTATGAGTCCTCTGCTCTACCACTGAGCTATCCTGCCGCTTGTGCGGGGCAATTTTATCGTATCGCGTCACAAAAGTCGAGTACAAAATAGCGCAAAGTGTATTTTTTTTATTTCTTTGGTCAGTATCAGTAAGTAGAGCAGAGGGTTAGAAGCTGTGCGTAGAGGTGAGCAGCCTAGACGATATCCTAGACCATCTCCTTGAGCAGTCTGAGGACGTCCTGCGGCTCGGCTCGTACGGCGTAATTCGTATCCAGCCAAGCATGGGCGATCTTGCCCGCTGCATCGACGATGAATGTGGCAGGCACAGGCAGGATACGCTGCTCATTGCCCTGACTCGCCACCACGTCAATACCCAGCCCGAGATAGATCTCATGTATATTCTCAGGTAGCTCGAAGGTCAAGCCTAGAGCGCGCGCGAGCTGATTGCCATGATCACTGAGCACGGAGAAATGCAGCGGCTCACTGCTCATCGCCTCCGCCGTCACATCAGGCAGCTCGGGCGAGATCGCCACCACGCGCAGCTGCGCATACTCGGGCTGGGTGAGCAGCTGCTCATAGGCGCGCAGCTCCAGATTGCAATAGGGGCACCATGTCCCGCGGTAGAAGGTGATGACGGCGGGCTGGCCTGCGAGCAGCGCGCGCAGAGACACCTCCTGGCTGCGTTCGTTGAGCAGCGTCGCCTCGGGGAGCTCGTCTCCCACCTCGACCGCATCAGCGATGAGATTCGTGGCGTGCAGCTGCTCATTGGCAGTCTGCATGGCGTCAAGAACGTCCTGGGGGAGAGTCGTGGAGAATTGATTATTTAATTGGTTTATGTCATCGTTGAGCATGCCGCTATGCTAACAGCTGAGCTCCGCATACTCAATATTGATAAAGGTCATCAATACCTAACAATGTGTCATTATTGAGAAAAATCAGAATCATTCTGATGATGGTAGCAGCAGGCAATGGAAGACCACACGCCCGCCGAGCAGCAGATTCACCCTGATACGATCCATCTGACGCACAACAACATAGGCATCATGATCGGCGGGCGGACGCGGGGAGAAGCGCGCCACGCGATCGGGGGCGAGTACGGCCGTGCGCAGGAAATGAATGAGGCGCCTATTATTCATCGAACAAATCTGCTCATAATCGGACGTAGGCAGCGAGAGAATAGGAATCTTGGGAGTACTCATCGGCAGACAGTCTACACGAATGAGGCATTTTGTCAAGAGAGAGCTCACCGTGACGCATCATGTTCAGCCGCTGAGAGGGCGCGCGCGCGCGTGAGCACTGCCCTAGGCAGCTCGCATTCAGGCTGTTTTAGAAACAAAATGTCCCACATTTGGCGGGTTTTTCCTTGACAATCCCCCCCCCATTGGGCATGATCTTCTGTGTATACTCATGAGGGTCGCTTGCAGCATAGACGACCTCATTGTCTTGAAAGATACTCTGAGCCACATACTCTTACCATTCGATGACGATTAATACAATGAAAAAAACCATCCCCCTTCTCATCGCCTCTCTGCTCGTATCCTGTGACGTGCTGCCCCCCGCCGTCACGACGACTGGCTACGCCTTTGGCAGTGGTAGCTATAGCGTTGATGCCAAGCAGACGGTCAGCGATGGCTACTGGGACAAGCCCGAGGGGCTGACAGGCGCGCACAAGATCGTCGTGGATATCGCGATGCAAAACGCGAAATACTACATTGGTAATCGTCAGGTCGGCTACACCACGGTCTCCACGGGCAAGGAGGGCAAGGCGACGCCACGCCGCACCTACCGCGTGCTGGGCAAGGACATCGACCACCGCTCAAGCAAGTATGGCAGTGTGGAGGATAGTGAGGGCAATGTGCTAGTCAAGGCCTTCGTCCGAGGTGAAGACAGCATGCCGGCGGGCGGGAGATTCATCGGCTCGAGCATGTTCTATGGTCTCATGCTCAATACGACAGGCATCTGGATGCACGAGGGATTTGTCACATCAGCCCCTGAGAGTGCGGGCTGCATCCGCGTACCGACCAATATGGCAAAGGTATTCTATGAGCACATCCCCGTCGGCTCCACCGTCATTGTGAAATAATTTTTTTTTTGTGGGGGCGGGCCCCCCGCGGGGG
>CAYJLP010000048.1:2124-15473 GCA_964371115.1 uncultured Akkermansia sp.
CCCCCCGTATTGTTTAAATTTTTTTTTTTTTCCCCCCCCCCCCCCCTCCTAGCTATTACCTAACCCATCAATCCAAGACACATGAACCTCATCACCCGTTTGAGCATCATTGCGGCGAGTGCACTAGCCATCAGCTCGTGCATCCCCACCAAGCCCGCCGCCCCTAGCTCAGAACAGCACGCGCTCAAAGTCATCCTGCAGCATCCGCAGGGCAGCTTTGAGAACTTTGTCACGCAGGCGAACTACCCCTCCTCGCCCCGCGTCTACTTCAACCACAGCCTGCTTCGCAAGGCAGGCAGCAGTACGCCCATCTACATCTCGCAGCAGCAGCAGCGTGCGCGCATGTATGTGAATGGGCAGGTCGCTGCGGACTGGCCTGTCTCGACGGGCACGCGCAGCAATCCCACGCCGAATGGCACCTTCTCCGTGGTGGAGAAGAAGACTCACCATGCGTCCTCGCTCTATGGCCGCGTCGTCAATAGCAGTGGCAAAACCGTCAGGGGCAATGCGGACTCACGCACGGCGAAGATCCCTGCAGGGGGCAAGTTCGTCGGAGCAGCTATGCCCTACTGGCAGCGTCTCACGTGGGATGGTATCGGCATGCACGTCGGACGCGTCGTACCGGGGCGTCGTCTCTCGCATGGGTGCATCCGCATGCCACGTGCAGCAGCGAGCAAGGTGTATGGCATCACGGGCATAGGTCGTACGAAGGTGTACATCCGTCATGGTGTGGAGTCGCAATTCCCTGATTCGGCTCGCACAGCGATGAATGCGGAGAAGATCCTCAAAAACTACCGCGACTATGTCAAGCAGCAGGGCGTGCCTGAGACGAAGGTCAAGCTCAGTGAGACATTCAAGCTCTCGCAGAAGGCGCTGGCGGCGCAGCTGCCTGGACTGGAGTCGGTGAATCATGTCGATGTGAAGGGCGTCTCACTGCTCGATCCTGAGCATAAGCGTGTGGCAAGTACGAAGAAAAACTGAGCTGCAAGCTAACTGGTAGACATCTATCCGCAAGGCCTTCTCGATATGAGGAGGCCTTGTTGCGTGTAGGGGGGGGTATAGGGGGTGTCAGTGTAGGCTGTGGCCAGCATGCTGGGTTTGCCACGCGGGCGTGTGTCTCCAAGCGGCACTGACGCCCGACGGGACGCTGTCCCGTCACCCTGCAAGGGGCTAGCCCCTCGACCCCACTGGGCTCTGCCCAGACACGCTGGGGACTGGCCCCCAGAGGGCCACCAAAGACCTCGCGGGTCTCTGGACTCTCGCATCTTGTGTCGCTGCCACGTGATGCCACCGCTCACATGCATCACACGTAACGGCTTTTCTCAAACAAATGCCTGCGGCTCGGATCCGTCGCCACCAGATGCGCGTAGGCGATTGCCAACGCGTCCGCCGCGTCCGACTGCGGGTTCTCCTGCAGTTGCAGCAGGGCGCGCATCATAAACGCCACTTGCGCTTTCTGCGCCGCGCCTTTTCCCACGGCCGCGAGCTTCACGGTCGAGGGCGGGTATTCCATGATGGGACAATTCTTCATCGCCCCCGCCGCCAGCACGACTCCGCGCGACGATCCCATGGCGATCGCGGTACTGCGCGATTGCACATGGATGATTGCTTCAATCGCGATCTCATCAGGCTGCCATTTCTCGATGAGCTCGACGACCTGCTGCTGGATGCGCGCGAGGCATTCGCTCTGTCTGAGTTTCGCAGGCAGCAGCAGTACGCCGTATTCCAAGGCACGAGGGCTTCGGAAGTCGCCTTCTAGTACGGCAAATCCTGTGTGTCGTATGGCTGGGTCTATTCCGAGTACGCGCATGGGTTTTGTATGGGGATGGGGATACAACGGCTTGCGTACTTGATTAGCTAGAGCCCATCAAGTCGCTTCGCTCGCCCTTTCGGGGAATTTATTCCGTTTGCTCCTTGACAGCCTCTATCTAATCAAGTTAGGAGCATGTACTTTCTTTTGTTGAATGAAAAATAAGATTTTTCACCCAACAAAAGAAAGGTTCTATATTTTATATATTGCTATGCGCTACCTCGCTCTTACAAACTAGCGACGGCGACGCTTCGCAGGTCTCGCCTTGCGCAGCGGCTTGAGGGGCTTGTCTTCCAGCAATGCGGTGTAGGCATAATCAAAGCCTTCGAGCTTGCGTCGCTCGATTTTCTGATTAATAAAGCCTTCAATGCAGTTCGCGAAGTCGATTTCATCCGCCGTGAGCAGTGTGAACGCGTCCCCCGTCGCCTCGGCACGTCCTGTACGCCCGATGCGGTGCACGTAGTCCTCCGAGTTCTCAGGCACACGATAATTAATCACATGCGTCACGTCATTGATATCAATCCCACGCGCCGCGACGTCGGTCGCGACCAAGATACGATATTTGTCCTGCTTGAATCCCTTCAGCGCTTCCGTACGCTCACGCTGCCCGATGTCGGAGTGCATGACGGCGACTTCCTTGTCCCAGCCCGCGCTCTTGAGCAGGTAGGCGACAGTATCCGCTTCCTTGCGCGTGCGGGTGAAGAGCATGAGGTTCGAGAAATCTAGCGATTTGATCAGAGCGATGAGCAGCTCATCACGCTGGTCGAGTCCCACAGGGTAGAAGGCATGCGAGATGGTCGCTGCGACTTCACTACGCGCGATGGTGACTTCAATCGGATTCTCCTTGAGACACCATTTGGCAAATCCCTGCAGGATCTGTGGCATGGTGGCGGAGAAGAAGAGCGTCTGGCGTGTGTCCCAAGGGCAGAGGTTGACAATCTTGCGCACGATAGGCAAGAAACCCATGTCCGTCATGCGGTCGACCTCGTCGAGGACGAGTGCTTTGATATGCTTGAACTTCATCGTGCCACGGTAGAAGTGGTCAACGAGGCGCCCAGGTGTGGCGACGATGACGTCGACGCCGCGGCGCAGCTCCTCGCTCTGCTGTCCATAGCCGATGCCTCCATAGAGGAGTCCTACCTTGATATCGGTGTGGGCGGCGTACTTGCGAAAGGATTCGGCGAGCTGATCAGCGAGCTCGCGTGTGGGCTCCAGCACGAGGATCTGGGGCTGTCCCATGGGTTCAATCTGTGAGAGTAGTGGCAGCGCAAAGGCGGCTGATTTCCCCGTCCCTGTCTGGGAGGCGCCGATGATATCCTTGCCCTGCAGGATATGGGGGATGGCTTCGGCTTGTATGGGGGTCGGAGTCTGGTAGCCGCATGCTTCGACGGCTTTGAGAATGGGCGATGAGAGACCAAGCTCTGCAAATGTCATGTGTTTAGTTCTTCAGGGTTAATATGATGGAAAATTTTTCTTCTTTTTTCTCTCTCGACGAGGGTGCAGCGCCGAGCGGCTGGCACGGCGCATAGGACTGACACGCGCTCTCAGCGCGTGTCGAGCAGCGCCTCAGGAGAGGTAGGGGTTGGAGAGGATCTCCTCGCCTATGGAGGTGGCGCGACCATGCCCAGGATAGACGATGGTATGCGCATTGAGCGGGAGCAGCTGCTCTCTGATGCCTGTGAGGAGGTCTTTGAGCTTGCCACCGGGGAAGTCGGTGCGCCCGATAGAGCCAGAGAAGAGGACGTCGCCAGAGAAGAGCAGGTTGTGCTCGGGCAGATGATAGACGACGCTATCGGGTGAGTGACCTGGGATGAGGTAGGACTGCCACACGAGACCGCCCCAGTCGCTCGTTTGCGCTTGGGTTCTGAGCTCATCATCAACGATGAACTCCTCAAGCTTGAGCGTCATGCCCCATTCCTCATTGGCGAGCTCCGCTAGCGTGAGCTCGGGGCTGTATGCCGCGCCTGCGTGGATCGTGCAGCCGTGAGCGTCCTTGAGCATGGCTACGTCCTCGATGTGGTCAAAGTGCAGATGGGTGAGCAGCAGGTGGATGACGCGCTTGTCGGGGAAGTTTTTCTCAATCCACTTGGAGATGCCAGCGGGTGCGTCAATGACAATGAGACCTTGTTCTGTGTCGAGAACATAGCCTGAGCAGAGGACTAGACCGCCTTCATAGGTGCATACACGTACTGTCATGCCGCGAGTATACACGTGGGTCAAGTCTTTGGCGAGCTTAATTATCATGCTTGACGAACAGGCGGCTAGCGAGGCTTTCTCTCAGCGTGTGAATGATAGGCTCATGCTGTTGCCAAATCGGCGGCTGGCAGGTCATCCGCATGGGATTGACGACATTATTATTACTTTGCTGTAGTTATTACTCTGGCGTGTGTTTATGCCGCCCAAATACCCTAAGGGATCATCCAAACAGTATCCAAAATCCAAAGTCGCGAATTCTGCACGAGCCCCCAAAGCTCATGCGCTACTTGTTGCAATAACAATTGCCAAAGTAATAATGCGACAAGCTCGGCTTCTAATGATCAAATTGCTACTCAGTAGAACAATCACTCCTCGACATCCTTGCGCGGGGCGATGAGGGCGCGATAGATCATGTCCGCTCCCGATGGGCTCCAGCTGCTCTCCTCCCACTGGGGCTCTAGCGCGAGATAATCCTCTCCCGCCAGTAGCTCATGGGGGCCTGCTGCGAGGTGAGGGGTGATGATCTGCACCCATTGCTGGATGAGTCCTCGCTCGAGCCATTCTTTGAGCAGGCTGGCGCCGCACTCCAGCATGAGCTGGATGACTCCGTGCTCCCGATACAAGGAGTGAAGTAGCTCCTCCCAGTCCTCTACTGCTGTGTAGACGAGGGTGCGAGCTGCGTGCTCGTCAGAAAATATTTTTTTATGCGCGTGCTTTGCCGCTATGTCTGCCTCTCGCGAGACGATCACGCGCCAGGGCTGCTGCTTGCCCTCGGGGAGCTCGCCTTCTGGGAGGCGGATGGTCAGCGAGGGGTCATCGCTTCTCAGTGTGCCGCCTCCGATGAGGATGGCGTCACTCTGCGCGCGCAGCTGGTGGGCGTAGTGCAGTGACTGCGCCCCGCTGAGCCATGGTGTGTCGCGCCGACTCAGTCGCGCATCGAGGCTTGTTGCGACCTTCGCCACGACCCAAGGCCGCTTGTGCTGGATGGCAAAAAACCATGGACGCAGCAATGGCGCACAATGTGCCTTAAAAACACCTTCGACGACCTCGATGCCCTGTTGCTCCAGAATTCGTTTTGCGCGTCCCTGATGGCGTGTATCGGGGTCGCAGCAGGCATAGACGACGCGCGAGAGAGAAGCCTCGATGATGGCATCGGTGCAGGGAGGCGTGCGCCCCCAGGAGCTACAAGGCTCCAGCGTGATGTAGATGCAGGCGCCGCATAGGTGCTCCTCGCTGTATCCGCGCTGCCGCGCATCGAGCAGCGCGCGGCGCTCCGCATGAGCCTCGCCTGCTCGCTGGTGGTAGGAGGCGCCGATGAGCTGCCACTCCCCGAGCTGCGGGGCCGCGGGATGATGGATAGCAGGGAGGCTAGTGAGGTGGTCGCGGTGCTGGATGATGAGGGCACCGACGGGGGGATTGGGGCTGGTGAGTCCCTGCCCTCGCATGGCCAGGGAGAGGGCTTGCTCCATCCATGCCTCATCCTGTGCCTGTGTCGGAGGGGGGAAGATCATGAGTGAGGGCAGAGGGGAAAAGAATATAATAAAGAATTTAAATTTAAATTCATCATCATAAGGGGTGTGAATAAGTGAATAAAATTATTAGAGTTTCTGAAAATCAGCGATAAGGAGTAGTTTTTTCGTGTGAATAGAGCTGTGAGAAATGAGGGGGAATCGAGAGTAAGAATTTTGTTCACACATGAATTCACAGCTTATTCACATACTATTCACATGTTTTTGTGAATAAGTCGTAACTCCCTTTAATCAAAGGGGTTTTTTTGATATTCCTCATAGTTATCATAAAAGAAGTAGAAGGGCGCCATGAGGGGGATAGAGATGTTGTAGAGCAGGGTGCCGGGGATATCAACCGTGGCAAATGTGAGGTAGGAAAGCGATTTGGTCGCGAGCCTATACTGATTTTTCGCATTGGCGTACGTGACGCGTATAGGGGTGTCAGCGTCGGCGATTTCGGCGTTGACGCGGTGACTTTTCGCATTCTTTGCGAGCGCGCTGATAGGGGTGGCGCCGAGGCCCTGCATCTCGCGCTGTAGGATGGGGAGGGAGGCGTAGCCATTGCGCTCTCTCAGGGCGATGGCGGTGCCCTGTGAGATCTCTTGGTAGGCGTCGCCGAGACTAGCGCCGACGTGGATGAGGCTAGGCTCACCGCCCTCGAGGAAGACGGTATCATAGATCACGGGGTAGTGGAGGCGTAGGTGGTATTTCTTCCCCTTGAGGTACCAGCGCCCTTGGCTCTCGTAGACGGTGGTGGGTGCATCGGCCTCGAAGCCTTTGTAGTAATTGCCGCGCTGCTTGACATTTTTGTGCACCTGGGTGTAGGCGCAGGAGCTCACGAGCGTGATGCAGCACAGAGAACAGACGAGGGAGATACACTTCATAGGAGCAAGGCTAGCATATTTTATACGTATCGTAAACAAAATTTGCTCGGCGTGAGCAGCATTATCTCATGGTCATATAGCCAGACATGACACAGGCGCCCGCGCAGCCGAGCTGCTCGAGGGTCTCATACTGCTGGCGCGATGAGATACCGCCGATGGCGTAGACGGGGATATCGAGGCCGCTGACGATGTCCGCCAGCTGCTGTGTCCCGCGCGGCGCGAGCCCCGGCTTGCAGCTCGTCTCAAAGACATGTCCATAGATGAGAGCATCTGCCCCGAGTGCCGCCGCGCGCTGCGCCTCCTGTAGGCTGTGTACGGAGACCCAGCAGCTATCAAAATAGCTCTTGATCCCCTGATGCTCTGCTCTCTGGCAGAGGTGGAGAAAGTCTCCCATCCCCATCTGCACGCGGCGGCAGTAGGTGTGCTGCTCGCGCAGGGCTAGTGCCGCCTCCACGTGACTCTGCCAGAGAAAGTCTACGCCTGCCTCCTCGCATCGTGCTGCCACACGCTCAGCGAGCTGACTGTAGCTCTCATCGCTCAGGTCTTTTTCCCTGAGTATAATGCGGCTAGGAGCGGGCAGTGGAAGAGTGAGGTCAGATTCTAGGAGGGTGGAGATGTGCTCGACGAGAGGGCGTGTGGTGAGCTGGCGCGCGGTAACGAGGATGGATTCAAACATGGAGGAGGGTGAGCAGATTGTATCCCAGCGGGGGGGGGCAGGGCAAGATTTCTCACGCAGTCATTTTCACGCAGTTATTTTCACGCAGTTATTCTGATGCGATCCCCACCTATGCGCTCGTCGCCTCATCTCCCCAGAGGCGGCGCGCGCCTGCGCACAAGCTGGGGCTGCGGTGTCAGGTGGAGCGAGGCGTCCTTCTCAGACTCTGGTATGCTTGCTCTAGAGGCAAGCTAGCACCCTGCCTCCTCATTGTGCCGTGTGGGAGGAGGTGCTAGCTTGTCTGTGTGGAGGTGGCTTAGTCTTCGAACTGGCTGTGTTCGCGGATGAGCTCGCGCACCCTCTCATCATCGACTTGACGTGCTGTTATCTTGGTTTTTTTGTTGGAGAGCCCAGGGTCTGCTCCAGCCTTGAGCAGTATTTCGACAATCTCGTAGTAGCCGCGATGAGCGGCCTCAGAGACGGGGACCCAGCCTGAGTTGCGCACGACATTGGGATCTGCCCCCGAATTGATGAGCAGTTCAGCGATTTCGGTATGCCCCTTGCGAGCGACGTCGTGTATCGCCGTGCCACCTGACTTGTCACGATGCTTGACATCTGCTCCCTCACTGATGAGGTAGACAGCCATTTTGCGCCGACCACTGTAGCATGCTTCCATGAGAGGCGTGTTGCCATCGGAGTCTACGTGATCGACAGGGATGCCCATTTCGATGAGGTATTTGGCCATTTCGAGATGACCATGTTTCGCGGCTAGATCGAGGGCACTGGTACCGTTTTTGGATAGGGCGCGGATGTCGACTCCCTTGTCGATGTAGCTGGCTACAGCTTCTATGTCTCCTTTGCCTGCTGCTTCGACGAAATCATCGATCTCATTGCCGATGGCGGGGAGTGCTGCCGTGCAGGCGAGCAGGAGGATGGCGGTTTTGATAGTGGGGAATTTCATGGTATGATGGTAGGTTGCCATTTTGATGCGCTCAGAGCGCGCGTCTCGCATGGCTCAGCGGGGTGATTATGCGGAGGCGGAGTCGTGCTAGTGGCTCTAGCGCGCTATTGCCTCCTTGTATGTAAAAGTATCATCAAACTCTCTTGTCATCAAGTAGAAATGAAATATATTAGATGCGCGCTGCATCTATACTCTAGAGCATGATGGGGGATTTTCAGCGTAGCTATAGTCAGTCTCGCACTGGCGCGGCACGGCGTCAGCGAAAATTAGCCTACTGAGAAAATAACAATATTGACTTACAGTATGATATAGAGTATTCTGGAGATGATCATGACAGGCGAGGTGTCCTTCTAACGCACATCTATCTAGGCACAGGAGTGATGCGGCTGTCGAGAGATCATTTATTAATCATCTAACAAGACAAATACAGAATATGAAAAAACATCTATCTGCGTGCGCACTCGCGCTCGCTCTGATCTCCCCCATGGTATCGGCCCAATCGCTCATGCTCGCGAGCAATATCAAGGTGACGCAGCGATCGGCTGCATCTGGTAGTGCAACAGCGCAGGCCAAACTCGGCGATGCCTACTACTATGGTAAAGGAGTACGCCGCGACTATATCCAAGCTCTGAAGTGGTATGGCAAGGCTGCCGAGCAGGGCAATACGCGCGGCTTGTCGATGCTGGGATTTATGTTTTACAAAGGGAAAGGGGTGCAGAAAGACTATTCGCGATCTTATAATCTCTTTGAACGAGCTGCAAAGAGGGGCGATGCGATGGGCCTCACCTTTCTTGGGGAGCATTATTATCATGGTTATGCTGTCCCACGAGATTATAGTGCTGCGGTCAGCTATTATCGCCAAGCTGCGAATAAAGGGAGCGCTGCTTCTATGTATAATATAGCCTATTGCTATCATCATGGCAAGGGTGTGACCAAGAACAGACAGATTGCGCTGGACTGGTATCACAAAGCCGCAAACAAGGGCAACGAATCAGCTAAAAGAGCTCTCAGAAAGGGGGTCTAGGATATAGGGGGCTTCTCGTCATTCTAAATAAGCAAATACAAAAAATCGCTTCACGAGGCAGCTTTTGAGCGCTTTTAGGCTGCATATCCCGTCGCTTTTCCCCTACGAGGTGTCGTAGGGAGCTCTGGTCTCAAATGGACATGCAATTTGTCGCGAATTTTTCGTCTCAGAGGACACTCTGAGCCATCAATTCGTAAAAAATCCAGCTCTAAAATCATCTCAAAATCTTCCCTCGCGAGAAAAGCCCCCTATATTATTTCACCCTGCTGCGCTGCCCATGAGAAGGGCGGCGCAGCAGTCGAGCATCACGCAGGGGCGGATGCTCGACGAGGGGTGTTTATCTGGTTATCACTCTGGCTGGGGTGATTACTTTGGCACTAGTTGATGGAGTAAACATACTCTGCGTACAATCTTCATGCCAAAATGCTGCAAAAGATGTGCTGTGTCGCTCATTTTCGAAATCTACAATTTCCCAGAACCAATTTTGCAAGGTGCCCTTAAGCCTGTTCTTGTACTGCACGGTCTTTTGCGCTACACTACCCATGCCCCTCATTTATGAATACGCGCGATCTCACCCTCCAGTTCCTCCAGTCTCTCCAAGAGCAAGGTGTCCAAAAGCTACCCCTCAATGAGGAGGCACGCCTCGTCTTGCGTGAGTGGATGCTCGCCACACGCGCGGCGAAGAAACAGGCAACCTCTCCTCCCAGCATCGCGGCTCATTCTGCCATCTCCCCCGCCTCTGCCGCAGCTCGTCAGGTCTATGCTGATGCCTCCTCCGCGTCCCTAGTCGATCCTAGCACGCTCCCCGCTCCAGCTCCCCTGGCTCCACAGCCCTCCGAGCTACAGCCTCAGCAGACCATCTCCCCAGCAGTATCGCTAGATCTCGCAACACCAGCCCCAGCAGCAGCACCCACAATAGAGCCTGCTGCCGAGCAGCACGGCGCGGTATCTGGCCTGATCCTCCCTGAGGGCGAGCCGCAGCGCGAGCCCGCCTTTCCCCCCGAGGTGCTGGAGGCGAGCTTCCATGTCCCCCAGGGCGAGCTAGCCGAGCGTTGGCAGGCCTTTGCCTACCTCCTTCATCATTGGAATCCTGTCAAAAAACTCGCCACCCTTCGCGATCAGCTCGTGCTGGGGCAGGGGAGCAAGCACGCCGATATCATGTTTATCGGCGATGCGCCCAATGCGGCCGATGAGCAAAGTGGACGCCCCTTCTCCGGCGAAGCAGGCAAGAAGCTCGACGAGATACTCAAGGCCATGTCGCTGTCACGCGATGAGATCTACCTGACGCACCTCATCAAATACCGCCCCAAGATGCCTCGCCAGATGACGAACAATCGCCCCCCCTCCGCCATCGAGGTAGATCTCTTTTCGCATGTGCTGCGCAGCGAGATTGAGCTCGTCGCCCCACGCGTCATTGTGGCTCTAGGCGTGATTGCCGCCCGTGGGCTACTCCAGCTCGGCGATCTGCCGCTGGCTGCCTACCAGGCCGAGGCTCATAGCTACGAGGGCATCCCCGTACTCGTGAGCCACCACCCGAGCTACCTGCTACGGACGGTGGATCGCGCCGAGCGGCGCGCGCTCTGGGAGGTGATGCTGCGTAGCATGGAGATTGCCCAATTGCCTATCTCTGCCAAGCAGCAGGGGTTTTTCTTGCCAAAGCGCGGGTAGCACGGCATGGGCAATGCTTTGCCATGCCCCCGCCTGTCATGCAGACGCCTCAGAGACGCCATTTGCCCCACTTCAGATGACGTGGACTCAGGCAGCCGAGGAAAGCCATCGCGCTCGGGCAATAGCGACACAGAGCCTCTGAAGCCGCCGCAAGCACGAGCATCGCAACGATAGGCAGCCAGATACCATCACCCAGCATACCTCCAAAGAGCTGCTGATCTAGCCCGATTTGGAATCCATAGAGGATGGTGTGCCCCGCATAGATGAACATCATGTTGCGCCCGATGATGGCGACGTAGTGTGCGAGCTTGGGCAGCAGAGTCACCAGCAGGAACGCGACGATGATAAAGCTCAGCGCAAAGCCCAAGGAGGTGAAGGGAATGAGCTTTAGAGAGAAGACAAAGGGATGCTCCCCCGCGCCCCAAGCATAGCTAAAGAGCGCCATCTCGATGAATCCATACTCCATCGCATCCACGCTGATGAGAAAGGCCGCGAGAGGCACGAGCACGTAGAGCAGGCGCAGCATATGGGCATCTATGCGCGAGAGCTTGAAATACGCGAGTGCAAAGCCCGCGGAGAATGCCATCATCCAGTTAAATAGCAGATTGATATGCTGCTGCCCATTGAGATCATAGGGCCAGACGAGGCAGATGAGGCAGACGCTGAGCGCGGCTCCGGGCAGGATGCGCAGGCACATGAGAAGCAAGAAGATTGCTTGGAATATCAAGAGATTGCGCAAGAACCACAGGGGGGTATTGTACGCGGCGACATTAATCCCAAAGACGCGGCTCCATTCAAAGCTCGCCGTCGGGTCAAAGATCATAACCAGTATGGTCGTCGCCCACGACCAGATGAGCCACGCGATGGTGAGCTGGAGCGTGCGACGTGCACAGTCAATCGTGTTGCGCGGCAAGAAATACCCTGCGGTCAAGAAGAAAAAGCAAATCCCTCCCCCCACAGGCGTGGGCAGCCACTCAGGATGCGTGCGCGCATGCAGCCACATGATGAAGAACATGGCAAAGGCGCGCGCCACATCCACCCAGAGGATGCGCTGAGGTAGGGACAGAGAGGTAGGGGTATGCGCCTGCCCCAGATAGCTCGCCGTCGCTGTCTGTCCAAGTGCGGGCAAGCCAGAGGCAGCGGGCACGCCAGAGGCAGTGGGTAACCCAGAAGCAGCGGGCACGCCAGAGGCAGTGGGTAACCCTGAGGCAGTGGGTAACCCTGAGGCAGAAGGAATAGCTGAAGCAGAGGGAAGCCTTGTGGTGGCGGGGATCCTCGTCGCAGGGGGGATGCCCGAGGCTTGAATCGTACCACTGGTAGAGGACATACCAGCAGGGGGGGGACTGGAGTTGAAGGGCAAGCCTGCGGAACAGTTCGGAGAGCCTGGATTCACCTTGATCCCAGTAGGCTGGGCGGGGGGAGGGATAGGGGGGCGCGTGACATTGCCCTGAGAGTTGTATTGAGCTTTCATGGGAGAGGAGAGTAGAGTTGCTTGAGAATGATGAGGGAGGGGGGAGAAATCCCCCCTTAGCACATCGCGGTGAGAGCCTGAGAGTCCAGCGCGCGGATCAGCGCGCAGCAGAGACGCTGCATGGCGAGCACATCGCGCTCATCGAGGATGCCCTGATGGGAGTGGATGTAGCGCACGGGCACACCTAGCACGATCGTGGGGATGCCCTGCCAGTGCGAGTAGGAGGCGGCGGCGTCTGTACCCCCTGTGGAGCGCACCGCCCACTGGACGGGGATCTCTTGCTCGGTGGCGATCTGGCGCACGAGACGTGCGAGGGCGGGATGCGTGAGGTGAGTGGGGTCGTAGAGACGCACCTGCACGCCGTGGCCGAGCTGCCCCATGCGACCAGAGGCGGGCATGCCCATCGTATCATCGGCGGGGGGCCCCTCGAGCACGACCATCACATCGGGGATGCATTCGCGGGCGAGAGCCTTTGCGCCGCGTGTGCCGAGCTCCTCTTGGACGGTCGCGGCGGCGGAGAGCTGGCAGGGGAGTTTTTTATCAGATGACTCCTCGGCGAGGGAGCGCATCACTTCAATCATCGTGTAGACACCCACGCGATTGTCAAAGGCCTTGCCCATCCAGCGCTGGGGGATGGAGAGTGGGGTCACGGACGCCTCGGGGCAGACAGGGCAGCCGGGGTAGATGCCGAGTTGCTCGACCTCGGAGGCACAGCTCGCGCCGATATCAATGCAGAGAGCCTCGTTGGGCAGCACTTGGGAGCGCTGGGCGGCGGGGATGAGGTGGGGGGACTTGGAGCCCACGATGGCGGGGTGCTTGGAGCCATCGTGGGCGATGACCGTCATGCGCTGGCTGGGCAGCGTGTGATTCCACCAGCCGCCGAGGGGGACGACGAGGAGATAGCCGTCAGGCGTGACGGACTGCACCATGAAGCCCACCTCGTCCATGTGGGCGGCGAGCATCACGCGGGGGGCGTCAGGGGAGGCGCAGCTGCTGGCGGGGAGCTCAGCGATGAGATTACCACTGGGGAAGGAGTGAAGGGAGCAGTGGGGGGCGAGCTCGGTGCGGACAATCTCGCGCACCTCGGATTCGAAACCAGAAACGCCATGCGCGTTGCTGCAACGTGTTAAAAGGGATTGATTTATCATGCCTAGAGTATTGTAACATCATTA
>CAYJLP010000049.1:0-12978 GCA_964371115.1 uncultured Akkermansia sp.
CCCACTCCCGCAGGCAATCCCGTACCAAAGAATGCCCCCATCCCCGTCGCGCTACCTGCCCAGCCAGCCAGCCCTCCATCCCCCCCCGCGCCCAAGCTGCCCTCGCACCGCGTCATTGCCGCTCAGGACATGAGTGGCTACGACTTTCCCCCGCTCAGTATCCTGCACTATGAGCCCGTCTCCGCTGAGGTCGATCAGGCAGCGCAGGAGGAGATGCAGCGCATGCAGATTTTGCTTCTTGAGACGCTGAGCTCCTTTGGCTATGAGGTCGAGCCCGGTGACATCACGCGCGGTCCTAGTATCACGCGCTACGAGATCTATCCTGCGAAGGGGCTGCGTATCAACCGCATCACAGCGCTGCGCAAGGATCTCATGCTGGCGACGAGCTCGGAGTCCATCAATATCATCGCTCCCATCCCGGGGAAGAACTCAATTGGCATCGAGCTGGCTAATGAGAAGAAGTCCCCCGTCTTCCTCCGTGAGCTGCTGCAGGATGAGAGTTTTTTATCTGATCGCTACCGCATCCCCGTCGCGCTTGGCAAGGATGTCTATGGCAAGACCGTCATTGGAGACCTCGCCAGCATGCCCCATACCCTCGTGGCAGGGACGACAGGATCGGGGAAATCGGTGTGCATCAATTGCATGATCATCTCCATGCTCTACAAGTTCACCCCTGCGGATCTCAAGCTCGTGCTCATCGACCCCAAGACGGTGGAGATGCAGCCCTACCTGCGCATCCCGCACCTCGCCTGCCCCGTCGTCACGGAGCCCGCGCGCGCCATCGGGGCGCTACGCTGGGCTGTCAATGAGATGGAGCACCGCTACCGCCTCTTTAGCCGATTCGGCGTGCGCAATTACGAAGACTACAACGCCTGCTCCAAGGACGAGCTACCCGACCAGCACAACTACTGGGACGATGTCGAGGACGACGAGGTCGATTACGAGCGCATCGAGGCCATGGCAGACGAGCTCGAGCGACAGGGTGCCTCGGGCATCCCCCTCGAAGAGGAAGACCCTGAGGAGCTCGAGCTCGACGCCCTCGAAGATGTCCCTGAGAAGCTCCCCTACATCGTCATCATCATCGACGAGCTCGCTGACCTCATGATGATCGTCAAGGAGGATCTGGAGAACTATGTTGCCCGCCTGACGCAAAAGGCGCGCGCAGCTGGTATCCACCTCGTCGTCGCCACGCAGACCCCCCGCTCCAATGTCGTCACAGGCATCATCAAGGCGAATATCCCCAGCCGCATCGCTTTCAAGGTAAGCAGTCCTCTGGATAGTCGCATCATCCTCGATATGGACGGTGCGGATAATCTACTCGGCCGCGGTGACTGTCTCTTTCTCCCACCTACTGGTGTCGTCGGCCTGACGCGTGCTCAGGGTGCCTTTGTCTCCGACCGTGAGATTCAAAATGTCGTGATCCACTGTGCTACTCAGGTGCGCCAGCGATTCATCAAATCTGCCACCGCAGAGCTCAACAACTGTGCCTCAGGCGCAGCAGGAGCGAAGGGCAGCGGAGCCCCCGTCTCTCAGGAGGCCGTCGTGGATGAGCTCTATGACCGATGCGTCGAGATGATCATCCGTGAGCGCAAGGCGAGCACTTCGATGATCCAACGCCGCTTCCGCGTCGGCTACAACAGAGCGTCGCTCATCATGGAGACCCTCGAGCAGAATGGTGTCGTCTCCGCGCCACGCGGTGGTAAGAGCGAGCGCGACATCCTCATCAACGCCCCCGATGAGGAGGAGGAAAGCGAATAATTAGTTCCTCCCCCCCCTACTAGCCTCCTCATGCTAGAGCCTCTCCACATCATGCTCATCTCCATGAGCCATGCCTATGAGCTCCATGATTTCACCCCCTTAGAGCAGGACGCGCGTCTACTCGTGACGCAGATCAAGGGAGCATCGACACTCGCCAACGCTGATATCATCATGCTACCTGGTAGCACCGATGTCGCAGCAGACTACGACGAGCTCGTCAGCTATGGACTGCATGCAGAAATCCACCGACACGCCGCAGCAGGAAAAGGCGTCTTTGGCATCTGCGGCGGACTCCAGCTCATGGGGCGCGCGCTCAATGACCCCGATCACGTACGCTACCCCTTTGTACACAAAGAGATGCTGGGCTTGCTAGACATCACGACACGATTCAAAAAGCAATTCATCCTCAGACACCTACGCTGTGCAATATCCCCTTGGGGGCATGCGTTAAGGGGCTTTGAAAGCCATCGCGACATCAGCGACGGCGATGCCCCTGTTTGCTTCTGGGATGAGGAGGGCGCGCCGTTAGGCTACAGAGAGGGGAGAATGCTAGGAACCTACCTCCACCGCTGCCTGCACAATAGTGAGTTCAAAGAACGCCTCCTTTCTGAGGCGTTCGCGAGATGAACAATTACTTCTCCTCCTTAATAATGTAGATGGGGCGTCTCTTTGCCTCCAGATAGAGCTTGGACATATACTGCCCCAGAATACCAATCGTGAGCAGTTGGCACCCACCGAGAAAACCGATGATACACACGAGTGAAGGGTAACCCTTCACAGGATTGTCCCAGATGAGCGTGTTGACAAACATGCAGCAGATAAAGATAAAACTCACCAAGCAGGTGACAAGCCCCAGCAGTGACGCAATCTGAAGCGGTGCTGTAGAAAAGGAGAGCACCCCTTCAATCGAGTACTTGAAGAGCCCCCAGAATGACCAAGATGTATTACCTGCCACGCGCTGGATGTTGTGGTAGGGCAGCCACTTTGTCTTAAAGCCAACAAAGCTAAAAATCCCCTTCGAGAAGCGGTTGTACTCGGGCATGTCAATGATGGCATCGAGCATCTGGCGCGTCATCAGGCGGAAATCGCGCGCGCCATCCACGATAGGCGTCATTGAGATCTTGTTGATAAGGTAGTAGAACGTGCGAGCAAAAAGCGAGCGCAAGATAGGCTCACCCTCGCGCGTCGTGCGCCGTGCCGCCACGCAATCATAGCCCTCTTCTTGGATGCCTGTGAGCATGTCAGGGAGCATCTCCAGCGGATCTTGCAAGTCCACGTCCATGATAGCAACGTAGTCACCACTGCATTTTTTGAAGCCCGCGAGCATGGCGGGCTCTTTGCCAAAGTTGCGAGAAAAGGAGATATAGCGCACGCGCTCATCCCTAGCTGCGAGCTCGCGTATCGCCTCAACCGTCTTGTCCTTTGAGCCGTCATCGACGAAAATCACCTCAAAACGCGCTCGTCCCAGCATGGTTTGAGAAAAGGCATTGAAGGCCTCGTAAAATAGAGGCACGGTAGGCTCCTCATTGTAGCAAGGGACGACTAAAGAGATCAGTGGAGCATGCATTGCGTTCATCTCGCGTATTCTAGCATAGTTTCGACTTCTAAGTCAATTCTTGAATAATCATACGAACGCTTAGATACACTTTTTTTACCACTGTCTCAATCACGCCTTGCATGTTGGGCGCGACTCAGTATAATAGACAGCGGATGAAGTGTACATTTCTCACCTATATGCTATTGCTCGCTTTCCCCGCGTCTGCTACTGAGGGTGAGCTGACGCCTGATGCACCCGCCCTGCCACAGCAGAAAAGCGACAGCACAGCCCCCCCCCTCACGGAGGAGCAGATACAAGAGGGGTGCCCCGAGGAGCTCCACCTAGGCGCGCCTCGTGCTGAGACTGAGATCTTGCAACTCGATGCAGGAGAAGTCGGTGAAATAGCGGGACAGACAGCAATCGTGCAGGATGCGCAGGACATCGTCTCCTCCGAGATCCCCGAGATCGCCGATGCATCTGAGGAGGTAATCTCCCCTGCACCAGCTGACGATCAAGCCGCCCTCATCGCGCAAAAGGAAGCCGAAGCCACAGGGCGTCGCATCTTCATCGGTACGCAAAAACTCTGGCTGCTACTCAGCCCCATTGATTCGAAGGCGGAGGCCGACGCTGCCACCGCCGAATTCCGCGCCCTCACGCGTGAGCTCATCCGCCTCGACATCGAGCTCAGCGGCTTTGAATACACACACCCTGACGCCATCGACGTGGAGCTCAACCAAAACATCATTGAGGCCTACCGCAACATTGACGTCGAGTTCGCCAGCCTCTACCGCGCGCGCTGCTTTGGCTCGACCTCTCTCTACCAAGCCTTCGAAGACCTCAAGGGGACGAACTTCTTTGACACAAGCATGCTGCCGCCCAACCAGCCTGTCCTGCCCAAGCTAAACGCACGAGAAGAGAACATCGAGCTCACGAGGCTCAAGCGACTCATCGCCCCCGACACGGCCATCCTCGACCACCTCAGCCAGATTGCCGACACGCAGAGTGCGGGATCCCAGTGCAGGGCCATCAAGCCCTACCTCCAAAAGCTTGACACCCTGCGCCCCGATACAAAATACCTCTACCGCTACTTTTCCAACACAAAGGACAAGGATTTCCACGCCACACAGGCAGAGATCCAGCGCCTCCTCTGGAATATGCGCACGGAGTACGTCCGCATCGCGGCTCTCCCCATCCACCCCGAGGAGGAGTCCCATGAGCTGCTCGCTCACACGCTCGATGAGCTCTACTACAATCTTGAGGTCACGCATCACTACTGGTTCAATGTCGTCTTTGACAGCTCCTTTCTCCTCGATATGGATGAGGCTTTTCGCCAGAGTGAGATCCTCTTCATCAGCCAATCTCGCTAGGGTGCCTTCTGCACCGCACGTGCGACATCCCATTTTTTCAAACCGCTTCTATCAACATACGTCTCCCATGCCCATCTCTGATTATCTCGTCACCATAGGCCTCGAAGTTCACTGCCAAATCAAGACCAACACCAAAATGTTCTGCTCCTGCCAAGCAGGCTTTGGCTATGAGCCCAACACCAACGTCTGCCCCACCTGCCTCGGCATGCCTGGAGCACTCCCCGTGCTCAACGAGCTCGCCATTGAGCGCACCGTCCTCACCGGCCTCATGCTCGAGTGCGGCAACCCCGAGCTCTCCAAATGGGATAGAAAGAACTACTTCTATGCGGACATGCCAAAGAACTACCAGACCAGCCAGCTGGATCTACCCCTCTGCCTCGGCGGTCGCGTGCCTCTCTACTCCTGGGCCTTCCCCAAGAGCGCGAAGATCAAGTCCGAGGGTCCCGTCGTACGCTACGTCCAGCTCGACCACATTCATCTAGAAGAAGACGCAGCCAAGCTCACGCACTACCCCACCTATTCACTCGTCGACTACAACCGAGGCGGCACGCCACTCATGGAGATCGTCTCCGCCCCCGACATCACGGGTGCAGATGAGTGCTACGCCTACCTCAAGAGCCTCCAGCAAATCCTCATCAAAGGTGGCATCTCAGACGCCGATATGGAAAAGGGGCAGATGCGCTGCGACGTCAACATCTCCCTGCGTCCCAAAGGACAGGAAAAACTCGGCGAAAAAATCGAGATGAAAAACATCAACTCCGTCTCCGCTGCACGCCGCTCCATCCTTTTTGAAATCGCGCGCCAAGCTGACGAACTCGACCGAGGCATCGCCCAGATCCAGTCCACACGCCGCTGGGACGACGAGCGCGGCGAGAGCATCGTCATGCGTACCAAGGAGAACGCGCACGACTACCGCTACCACACCTGCCCCGACCTCATCCCTGTACGCCCCGCCCCCATTCGCGAGCGCGTCTGCGACCAGATGCCCGAGCTCCCCGATGCCCTCCAGCAGCGCCTCATCAACCAATACGCGCTGCCCGAGAGCGAAGCGAATTCCCTGCTCATGGATAGTGCCATGTGCCGCTACTTTGAAGAGATCGCCCCCCTCAGTCCCGCCCCGCGCAAGGCTGCCAGCTGGATCATCAACAAACTCAGCACCGCCCTCAATGAGCGCAGCTGCGGCATCGCTGAATGCCCCATCAAGCCCGCGAAACTCGCCGAGCTCATCGCCATCATGGAGGAAGGCATCGTATCGGCCAACCAAGCGATGGAGGTCCAGGAGCTACTCTGGGAGTCCCCTGAGCGCGGAGCCGAAGAAGCCGCGGCCTCGCTGGGCTACAAGAAAACAGACACAGGAGCTCTTGGAACACTCGTTGACGAAGTCATCGCGGCGAACCCCAAGCAAGTCGCCGAGGTCAAGGGTGGCAACATGAAGCTGCTCAACTACCTCACCGGTCAGGTCATGAAGGCGAGTGCCACGAAGCCCAACCCGAAGATCGTCACAGGTATCATCGCCGCCAAGCTCGAGCTCTGAGAGCAGCAAGCCTAGATGAAGAAAAGAGGCGTCATGTACATCCTCTTTGATTGCAACAACTTTTTTGCAAGCTGCGAACAGGTCTTGCGCCCCGTCTGGCGCGCAAGACCTCTGATCGTTCTCTCCAACAACGACGGCTGCATCATCTCGCGCAGCGCAGAGGCGAAGGCAGCGGGCTTCCTCATGGGCGAGCCCTACTTCAAGTGTCGCGCCCGTATCGAGCAGCACCATGCCATCGTCTGCTCGAGCAATTTTAGGCTCTACGGCGACTTCTCCGACCGCGTGATCGGCATCCTTGAGCAGTCGCTGCCCACCATCGAGCAGTACAGCATCGATGAGGCCTTTGCCCATGTCGATGATGAGCGATACACTGACTGGGAGCAGGAGAGCCGCAGCCTCCGCCAGCGCATACGACGCTGGACAGGCATCACGACCAGCGTCGGCATTGCCCCGACCAAGACACTGGCGAAGCTCGCCAATGAGCAGGCAAAAAAGAACCCCGATCATCGCGGCGTCTACGCCCTGCGCCAGGCTGAGGACTGGGAGGCACTGCTCAGCCGCACCCCTGTCTCGGATATCTGGGGAGTGGGGAAGAAACTCGCCCCCCGCCTCCGCGCCCTAGGCATTCAGAATGCGCAGGATCTCGCGAGCACCAGCCTCGATCTGCTGCGCCGCCAGTTCGGCGTGACAGGCGAGCGTCTCGCCCTCGAGCTCAGCGGCAAATCCTGCATCGGCGATGAGCCAAAGAGCACGCGTGGTCAGATCATGGTCAGCCGCTCGCTCAAGGAGGGGATTGATGACTGGGAGCAGCTACGCGGCGTGCTCTGCGAGTTCGTCGAGAAGGCGGCGCGCAATCTGCGCCGCGAGGGCTTGCTCGCGCGCGATGTGCAAGTCGTCTTGCGCACCTCTCCGTTTGAGCAGCAAGCACAGCAATACTCCAGCAGCCTCGCCGTCACGCTCCCCCACCCCAGCGATGACACTCGCGCCCACACGGCCGCCGCCACCGCACTACTGGAGCGCGTCTACCGCCCTGGATTCGCGTACAAGAAAATAGGCGTCATCCTCTGCGGTCTCATGGCAAAGGAATCCTTTCACCCCACCTTTGACCATCCTCAGCCCGCGACGAGCCCTCTCATGGAGACGCTTGATGAGCTGCAGCGCGCAGGGCACAAGGTTCACTTTGCTAATCATGCCACCGAGCAGCTCTGGCATCGCTCCTTTAGCAGCCCCGCCTACACCACGAGCTGGGATAGCCTCCCCGAGGCCTTTTGAGTTAGATCACATTATATTAGGTTCAAATCTATTGCAAGCACAAATATTAGCTCAGTTTTAGGATGATACTCAAATAACAATTAGAAGACAAATCGCAGATTTTACTAATACTACACTACTACTTGAATGAATAATTATAGGAAAAGCCATTTTTTCTTGCATTCACAGAGGGAAAACATTATAAATAACAGAGAGACGCATTGGTCTCTCTCAACAACACATTAGCTTAAATATGAAACAAGCCACATTCTCAAAACAAGCCATAGCCGTCCTGCTCACGAGCAGCATCTGCTTGACCTCCTGCTCCAAAATGAGCGATTCAACCGTAACTCAAATACAAGCTGCAGCAGTGACAGGTGGAGGAGCAGCCGCTATAGGATTTGTAGGCGCAAAATTAGTAGGTTTAAATGATAGGACTGCAGCTTATGTCGCAGCAGGCGCAGCCATCGTTGGTATCCTCATCGGACAGCGCTGGGGTAAGTCCCTTGTCAAGAAAAAGGAATATTACAAGCAAACTGAGGGCTATCTGAATGCCAATATCAATCAGCTCAACAAACGCACCCACCAAGTAGCGAAGCTCAACAGAAGTTTAGTATCCAAAATCAGCAACGCGAAAAAAAATAAAACCTCCTTTTCTAAGGCTCAAAGACAAGCTGTAGCCAAGGATATAGACAATAAAGTAGGTCTCATCGATACCGATATCAGAACAGCTCAATCTGCTGCAGCTGGTAGCTCGGCAGCCCAAAAGGCAGACCTCCTCAACCGCATCAAAGTACTCCAAGGTCACCGCAACGCCTTGGTCAAAAATAGCGCCACTCTGCTATCTGTCACACGCCAAACCGTATAATCCCCCCTCCTCCCCCTTTTCTATGAGAGCTCTGTCTCTCATAGAGAAAACCCCATTTCTTTCTGATGAATTATACTCCTCCAGCCCTGACGGCTCTCGTCCTGCTCTCCTTGGTATCTTGCTCAGGCGATCCAAGCACGAGAGGCATATGCTTCTCACCTGCTCAGGCTCAAGTGCGACAAGATGATCTTGTCAAGCAGCAGACGCTAGCTCAAGACGCGCATGACAAGACGCTGGCTAAGAACGCTCAGCTCAAGAAACAGCTTGCTGCCAGTGAAGCGTCACTCGCTCGCGCAAAGAGAGCCCACCACAGTGCCGTTTCAAAGAGCGTCTCCCCCGAAGAAATCGCCAAACTCCAGAGTCGGGTCACTGCACTAGAAGCAGAAGTCGCCCAAAGACGAGCTCTAGTTCTTAATTATTAACACAAAAAACAGTTTAGGCGCATACTATTCATTTAGCTATTCTGCCACACGTGCTCTACTTTTGCTCCTAGGTTCCTGCAGAAGTAGAGTATCCACGCCTCGGCGATCCTCCCGCTCTCAACCGCGATCAAGCGGGATAGCTGGAGACTCATACCTTTCTAGGCTCCCCTGATTTAGATTCGTAGAATGAGTGGACACAAAACTTAATTCATTATGTTCAATAGCATAGAAACGATCTTCCCTTATCCTGCAGTCCAATATGCTCTTATGACCGGAGCTCTCCTCGTCATTCTCGCTAGTATCATTTACCTTATGCTGTTTGTACTAAGGCGAATAAAAAAAACCACCCCTGCTAGCTCGATAGCAAGGAATCAAATCGCACTGCCTCAAGGTGCTGAGGACGAGTCAGAAGCAGTTGAGCTTATCCTATCTGGTCGTTTGCCCAGCGGGCAGATCATCAGTGCTAGCATATCATATGCAGACATCATGAGAGCATACAATGCCTCAGCCATCATCGGACGGCATTCTGACTCGTGGCTCCACCTCGACGATCATTCCGTATCCAGACAGCATGCTCAACTCCGTGCCCATAATGGCCAATTCTGGCTCATTGATCAAGGATCAGCCAATAGAACACGCATCGCAGGCGCTGTACTAGAGCCCAATCGACCTATCCCCCTCGTAAATGGCGATACAATCTCATGTGGAAAGATAAGCCTAGAGATCACGATCCGATAGGATCTTTCGCATCTGACAACATCAGTCGCTCAATCGCCTCCAAGGCTCGCTCCAGCTATAAAGGAGCTCTGCTTTCTCATCATTCCAAATTAGCAAATGCCAAAACCGTGTCTCGAGGCATTTTTTAGCACTGTTGCGCTATTGCTTCTCCGAATAATTCCTCGCAATGGAGATTCAGAGGCATCAAATTGCGCCCCACCCACCGCGACCGACATCTCACAGTCCTGCCCTACGAGTAGGCCACCTCCTTATACGATCTACGCTGAATAATAGAATACATTCGCACTACAACAAAAAGAGAACACCAACATGCAACAACATCTACCTAGCGATCTCCCCCCTGGTACGATCATCAAAAACATACGCATCGAATCCGTCATCGGCCGAGGAGGATATGGTATCACCTACAGAGCTACACTCATCAGCCCTGACGAACGTATCCCCCACGAGGTGGGCTCCACCATAGCCCTCAAAGAGAACTTACCCGAGCAATATGCTTACCGTGTACCAGGTAGCATCCAAATAGTAGAGAGAACTGATGTAGCTCATTGCGACCAGGGTAATTTTGAATGGGCTAAGAGAAATTTCATCGATGAGGCTCACACCTTATCCAAGCTGAAGCACCCCACCATCGTGCCCATTTATACAGCCTTTTCGCGAGATGAGACCAATACGGTCTACTACGTGATGCCCTACGTGGGAGAATATTCGCTCGAAAGCTTCTTTGCCAGCTCTCATCTTCTCTCAAAAGAGCAAGTATACTACCAGCTATGCTCCTTGATGAATGGTTTAAACTATATCCATCAGCAGGGCATACTCCATCGTGATATCAAACCTGCCAATATTCTCATCACCCCTAACGGCGAGCCTCTCTTCATTGACTTTGGGTCTGCTCGCAATACAGGGCGTCTCAATAAGACCCAGATGCTAAGTGCTAATTTTGCACCACTGGAGCAATACCGAGGTGAGCAAGAGGGCGCATGGACTGATATCTACAGCCTCGCAGCCTCATTCATCGCGCTGATCACAGGCTCAGACACGCCACCGAGCATTGCTCGTACCAAAATAGATCCGCTTGAGCATCTAGCGCAAAAGGAAGTACTCATTCGCAGATATGGAGAGCCTCTCATCTTGAGTCTGAGCAAAGCCGCCGCGCCCGAGGTCGAGGAGCGCTATCAGAGTGTCGCAGAATGGGTGATAGATCTACAGAGTCAGCCCGAATTCCAGTGCGTGGCTCCTATCCCACTACCTCTATCTAGAGAGTTTCCGCCTCTGCCTCACGATCGGCAGAGCTCCGACGACCCTACTACCAAAAACATCCGTGATCTGGGCAAAACAGGTCGCATTGACCACAGCACCGCACCTCGCCGCAATACGAAGCTCTTTATCACCGCGGGGCTTCTGCTCGCAGTCGTTGCCCTAGGTGCAGCCACCCATCAGACTTGGCGCCCCTCAGTCGTCGCGCTGTTGCAGCCAAATACTGCACCTCAAGGCGAAGGTCAAACTGGCACTCAAACCGGCACTCAAACCGCCACTCAAACCGGCACTCAAACCGGCACTCAAACCGGCACTCAAACCGGCACTCAAACTGGCACTCAAACTGACACTCAAACCAGTACAAGCTTAGATTACCGCCTACTCAGTCGCGCAGATGCCATTCTATACCAAAACGCAGAAGGCGATGCGACTGTTGATGAGGAGGAGCTTCTCATTTTCTCCCCCCTTCATCCCATCGAAAAGAAGAACAAGCGCTACCACGTCTCAAAGCAAAAGGGTAGTCCTGCCATAGGCTGGGTCGATGAGGATGACACATTGCGCTGGAGAAACAACCAGTCCATGCGCTTCAAAGCACTCAACTCTGGATTCAAGCAGCGAGATCGTGCCCCCTTCTTCAAGGACGATCAATCAGTCGTCGGTTACTTAAAGAAGACATCCCAATTCATGTCCACCTACGGTGCGTATCTCCGAGGCACTCCTCTGACACTGGATGTGAGAAAAGCGTTTGAATCATACGGTATTCTGGCTATTGAATCACCCTATGGCGGTGCCAAGCGCGACTTCTACCTCATGCCTATTCTCGACTTCCTCAGTGATGAGAAAGGCCATGTGAAGCAGGTCTCTAGTACCTACAAAGGACGCAAAAAATCTCACAATGTCATCAAGGTCGCCTCGATGACCGTGCCCACCCCTGAGGCATTAGAAGAAACACAGCTAGGCGTTGCTACAGAGGAGCAAGAAGAGCCTACGCAGAAAGCGTTCAAGTTCGACGTCGTCTTTGTCATCGACACGACCAAGAGCATGGGACCCTTCATCGACGGTGTCAAGCAAGGCATCATCGAGTCAGTCGACGCCATGGAGGCCAATGCGAGGCAGAATAATGCGCACTCAGATGTCAAAGTGACCCTTCGATACGGTCTCTGCACCTACAGAGACTGGAGTCAGGCGAAAAGCAATCGCGGCTCCCGCTCAGGCGTCACGCTGGATCAATATGTCGTAAAGAATCACACAGAGCACCAATTCCTCACTCACAGCCAGCTCAAAGATCTCCTCAGCCAACCAGGCGCGCAAACAGGCATCATCGCCTCTCAGGTCGACTCAGTCGACTATGCAGAGGAGGTCATCGGTGGCCTGCGTTCAGCTATCTTTGACATGCCTTGGCAGACGACGAAAAAAACGCGATATAATACACGCATCATCCTACTCATCGGTGATGCCCCAGGTCGCGAGCAAGGCGAGCAAGAGAGCGCAGAACTCAACAACTCGCATAAGCGTCACCGAGCCAAAGGCAATATGCATCATGCGAACCTAGAAACCCTCCTCGCCGCGATGAAAGATAGGCACATCAACTGTGTGCCCTTCTTCTATGGCCTAGCCTACAGTGAGCTAAGCGCCCCTGAGCAGCGAGCGATTCACCAGTCCACATGGGAGAACTATCAGGACATGAGCATCGACTACTTCCGCAGGATCGCCACGCATGCAGGCCTGTACGAGCCAGCGACATTGGCAGATCAGATAGATGATGTAGACTTAGAGAGCCTGAGTAGCGACGAACTTAAGACTACTCTTTTCAAAGGCTTTATGAAGAGCATTATCAATAGTATTAGCAATGTTCAAAAGGACTTCATCCGCGAGAGCGAAGCTGCCACTCAAAGACACAACGAACAAAAGGATCTGGCAAAGAAAAACCAGCAAAAGTTGCGCCTGGAAGGGCGCGCGCTCGTCGAGCAGAAAGCAAAAGAGATCGCCGAGAGCACCTCAGCACAGATGGACGCCATCTTCGCCGACGCCTACGTCGAATGGCTCGCTCATAACGAAAGCAAAGAGCAGATCCGAAACATATCGACAGACAGTCACAATCAATCCGACTCGGATGCAGCCTCACGTGACAAGCAGCTCTGGCTCGCTGGTGAGACAGCCTCGGGTGAGGATGTGATTCAGGCGGGCGTGCTCATGTCACGTCGTGAGCTCCGAGATCTGGTGAGCTATCTAAAGAGCTGGGTAAT
>CAYJLP010000049.1:12988-15290 GCA_964371115.1 uncultured Akkermansia sp.
ATGAGAGTGAGAGCATAGAGAATCAGCAAAAGAACATTGCCAACATCGCCCTGCTCACGCAGACAGGCGTGCATCAAGATGAGACGGGAGACCAAAAAGAGCAGCTCCACAACGAGCTCATCAAAAGGCTCCCCTACAAGAGTCAGACACTCGTGATGACGAAATACCCAACCGAATCTGATATGCACAATGTGCTCGCCCGTGTGAAAAACCTCATCCACACCTTGGAGAACAAGCTCCATGAGTCCTACGAGACAGACTGGTTCGAGCGCCCTGGCTCGGATAATGAGAATGACCTCATCTTCATCTCCCTGCATTACCTCCCCTAGCCCACGAAACGATGCCTACACATCAAATCCAACTACGCAATGCGACCAAGCGCTACCGGAGCTCAGAAGATACGTTTGAGCTGTATATCCCCGCGATGCAGCTCAAACGAGGAGGTCTCTACATCGTCGCTGGTCGCAGTGGCTGCGGCAAAACGACACTCCTCGATGCCATGGGGTGTATGTCGAGCTTTGACGAGGTGACGGAGTACTCGCTGCATAATCTACAAGGTGAGCACATCGCACTGGCAAAAGCCTCCAATCTGACACTAGCCAAGACGCGTCGCCGCCACATCGGCTATGTGCTCCAGCAAGGAGGTTTGCTACCCTTCCTAACAGCAAAGCAGAACATCCTGCTGCCCATTGAGCTCTCTCTACGCTCTAGAAGCCGCAAAGAAGCGGCTCTGGACATGATCGCTCAATTGGGACTCACCCCAAAGCATCTCAATTATTACCCTCATGCGCTCTCAATCGGGCAGCGCCAGAGGGTATGCATCGCGCGCGCCCTCGCTCATCGGCCAGAGTTTCTACTGGCCGATGAGCCCACGGGTGCTCTCGATCCGGCCAATGCCTGTGTCGTCCGAGACCTCCTGCTCAAGTATGCGCGCTATTATGGTGTGACAACGCTCATTGTCACCCATGACGTCGAGCTCTTTGCAGGCGATGCAGATGGCATATTTGGATTTGAGATTGATCAGCAAGCCAACACGACGCGCTCTACCCTTATCGCCCCCTCTACACCTCAATGAAAATATTTATCATCTTCATACTCGCCTTAAAACAAATGGCGAGGGAGAAATTCATCCTTGCGTGCCAGATTCTGGCCATCGCCGCCGTATTCATCCCTCTACTCATCATCTTGGGACTCAAGCACGGTATGATCTCGAGTATGAAGCAGCAGCTACTCAGCAACCCTGCTACCTTAGAGATACGCCAAAAAGCCCCCTTTGACGTCTATCAAAAAGACCTGCAAACTATCCTCTCATGGCCAGAAACCCAGTTCGCCATCGCAATGCCTGACCTCAACGGCGTGAGTGTGCGAGCGATGAAGACACCGTCACACGCCATCACGATCTCAGATCATGCCTCCGCGACGGCTTGCGATGTACTACCCAGTGCACCCAGTGACCCTCTGATGGCAAAGAGCCAGTGCGAGGTGCCACAGGAAGGTGAACTGGTCATCAGTACGCGCCTCGCGCGTCAGCTCAAGCTACAGCGAGGAGACTCGCTTTCTCTCAGCGTATCGCGCAATCAGGGGACGCAGCTCTGGACGCGCGCATTTACCGTATCAGGCATCCTCCCTGACTGGGCATCAGCACGTACAGAAATGTATAGCAACAGCGAGCTTGTGAATTTCATCGAGGAATACCAGAGAGCGGGCAAGGGCGCAGCTGGGCAGGCAGCAGAGGTCAATTTTAACGCCTACCACGCGCTGATTCTCGACAAGAATGTAGAGGAGTCACAAGCGACTCATCTGATGAACCTATCGAGGGGTATGCGCCTTGAGCGCGCCAAAGCCCTCGTCGGCGTAGCTGACGGCACCCCGCTGCTGCGACGCCACGGGCTCAAGCTCGAGGGCGTGGGGCTCAACAGCCTCGTCGAGGCAGCAGCACAGGCAGTAATGCCATTCAAGGCCAGCCCGTGGAATCCCCCCCTTGAGGTGATGCTGGCAGACCAGTCCATGCTGCTGCTGAGCCACCCTGAGTTATTCTCAGGCTCCGCGACGCTATGCCCCGCCCCTGCGCGGCTCTACATCCATCCGAGCAGCATCCAGCCCACGGAAGCCCAACCCACAGAAATCCAGCCCACAGAAGCTCAGCCCACAGAAGCTCAGCTCACAGAAGCTCAGCCCACAGAAGCCCAGCTCACGAAAGCCCAGCCCACGGAAGCTCAACCCACAGAAACCCAGCCCACAGAAGCTCAGCCCACAGAAACCCAGCCCACAGAAGCTCAGCTCACGGAAGCACAGTCTACGA
>CAYJLP010000050.1:0-10224 GCA_964371115.1 uncultured Akkermansia sp.
GGCGAACGATCGCCGGAGATCGCTTAAGGTCTAGACCTTAAGAATCCAAGATGCTGCGCATCTCTTTCACGTGGACACGGTATCCTTTTACTCAGTAAGTGTGAATAGCAAGCGACACCCCACGCACACACCCAGAAGGACGAGAAATAATCTTGACATCCCTGCCTGAGCACCTAGAATATCCCTATCATTTTATGAAGAACGAAGACCTCATCCCCCTCCTCAAGGGGAACGCCCGACTCACTGATCTTGAAATAGCCCAGACACTCGCCGTCACCGAAGCCGAGGTCGCGCAAGCGCGCCAGCAGCTCGAACAAGAAGGCCGCATCCTCGGCTACCAAGCCATCATCAATGATGATGAGGATGAGGGGCATGTCTACGCCTTTATCGAAGTGCGCTGCACGCCCCAGCGCGGTGATGGCTTCAACCGCCTCGCGCGCCGCATCGCGCGCTTTGACGAGGTGCGCAGCTGCTACCTGATCTCGGGCGGCTACGATCTGCTCGTGCTCATGGAGTCCAATACACTGCCCGCCGTCGGTCGCTTCGT
The DNA here is from genome assembly GCA_964371115.1 of uncultured Akkermansia sp. Classification (GTDB taxonomy): domain Bacteria; phylum Verrucomicrobiota; class Verrucomicrobiia; order Verrucomicrobiales; family Akkermansiaceae; genus Akkermansia. The sequence goes on from CAYJLP010000050.1 coordinate 548, forward strand.
CAGTGAGAAGCTCTCCAATATCGACGGCGTGCTTTCAACTGCCACCCACTTCCGTCTGAAGACCTACAAGAAGGACGACGTGCTCTTTGAGGATGATCATACGCTGGAGCGCCTCATTGTCTCTCCCTAATTTTTTTCTAGTTTTTAGTTGAAAAATCCATGAACTGGGACAACAAACTCAGCCACAAGGTCAGCAACATGCCGGGCTCCGGCATCCGCGCCTTCTTTGACCTCGTCATCGGCAGCAAAGACATCATCTCACTGGGCGTCGGTGAGCCCGACTTTGTCACCCCATGGCACATACGCGAGGCGAGCATTGCCTCACTCGAGCGTGGGCACACCACCTACACGAGCAACATGGGCCTCGAGACACTGCGCGCAAGCATCGCGACCTATGTCTCGCAGTTCTTCCGTGTCGACTACGATGCGCGTACGGAGATCCTGCCCACGGTCGGCGTCAGCGAGGCCATCGACCTGGCGCTGCGCGCCATCCTCAATCCGGGCGATGAGGTCATCTACCATGAGCCCTGCTACGTGAGCTACAGCCCCAGCATCCTGCTCGCGGACGGCGTGCCCGTGCCTGTGCAGACAGGGATAGCAGACCTCTTTGCGCTGAACCCCGCGCAGCTAGAGGCGGCGATCACGCCGCGCTCCAAGGTGCTCATGCTCAATTTCCCCACGAACCCCACAGGCTCGATCGCCCCCTACGAGACGCTCCAGCAGATCGCCGAGATCTGCGTCAAGCATGACCTCATCGTCATGACCGATGAGATCTACTCGGAGCTGCGCTACGACGGCGAACCGCACACCAGCATCGCCACCTTCCCTGGGATGAAGGAGCGCACCGTGCTGCTGCATGGATTCTCCAAGGCATTCGCCATGACGGGCTTCCGCCTCGGCTACGTCTGCGCACCCGCACCCCTCATTGAGCAGATGTGCAAGATCCACTCCTACACCATGATCTGTCCCACCATCACCTCTCAGGAGGCGGGCATCGAGGCACTGGAGCGCGGCACGCCCGCCATGCTGGAGATGCGCGATAGCTACCACCAGCGACGCGATTATATCGTCGGGCGCTTCAACGACATGGGCATGGACTGCCACCTGCCTGGGGGCGCGTTCTACACCTTCCCCAGCATCAAGCGATTTGGTCTGAGCTCAGCGGACTTCGCCCTGAGGCTGTTACAAGAGGCGAAGGTCGCTGCCGTACCCGGTACTGCCTTTGGTAGCTCGGGTGAGGGCTACCTGCGTTGCTGCTACGCCACGAGCATGGCGCAGCTGGAGCTCGCATGTGACCACATGGCGCGCTTCTGTGAGAATGTGCTAAAGAACCACTCCCCCAGCTGAGATGAGCTCTACCTCCGCACCTCCCCCCTACAGCAAGAAGATGACCGATGAGGGGCTCTACCGCAGCTATGCGGTGCCCTTCATCATCTTCATGCTGCTGCTGCTGCTCTTCCCCGCCTCGGATGCCTTTGCATGGGACCATCCCGAGGCTCTGTGGTGGCAGCGCGCGCCCGAGATGATCATCTACCCACTCCAGACGCTCATCTGCGGCTGCTACCTCTGGTGGTCACGCCGCGCGGTCGAGTGGGACTGGGAGTGGCGCAGCTGCCTCATCGGAGCTCTCGTCGCCGTGCCTGCCATAGGTGTGTGGCTGCTGCCCTACCTCGCAGGCTGGATCGACGCGAGCGAGGGATTCGACCCCGAGCGCATCTTTGGCGAGGGATCGAGCGTCGCCTATGTGCAGTACGCGCTGCGCTTTGTACGCGCCGTCGTCATCGTCGCGCTGGTGGAAGAATTCTTCTGGCGCGGCTTTCTGATGCGCTGGGCGGTCAACCGCGACGAGCCGCAGAGCGTGCCGCTAGGCACCACCTCTTGGCTCGCCTACCTCATCCCGACGGCGGGCTTCATCCTCATCCACCAACCGCAGGACTACGCGGGTGCCTTCGTCTTTGGCAGCGTAGCCTATCTGCTCACTATCAAGACGCGTAGGCTCATGCCCGCCGTGATCTATCACGCCGTCGCCAACCTCATCATGGGCATCTGCGCCATAGGCTGTGACATCCCAGGGCTTTGGTGATTTTTCATCACTCCCCCTCTCTCTCTCCATACTACCTCCCTACCCTCTAAATCAACTACACATGCAATCCTTTATCCTCTGCGCGGGGCTCGGCACCCGCATGGCTCCCCTCAGCTACATCGTCCCCAAGCCCCTCACGCCCATCTTCCAAAAGCCGCTTGTGCAGCATATCATGGACAGGCACTATGCGGCAGGAGTACGCGACTTTTGCATCAATATCTCGCAGCAAGACTTCCTCTGGGAGAAGACTTTTCCGCAGGAGCGCTACCGCGGCTGCCCCGTCTGCCTCAGCCATGAGCAAACTCCTCTCGACTCGGGTGGTGGGCTCAAAAAGGTATTGCCCCATCTCAGCCCCGATGAGCCCATCATCGTGCAGAATGGCGACATCCTCACCGACATCCCCGTCGATGAGCTGCTACGTGCCCATCTCAAGAGCGGCCACAAGATCACCTTTGCGCTACGCAGCGTGGATGGGCACAAGAATGTCGGCTTTGACCCCGCTACGGGGCTCGTCACTGACATACGCCATGCGCTCGGCATCGACGCGGGCAGCTATCAATTCGCCGGCATCTACATCATTGATCCCTCCATTGCGGAGGCATTCCCCGAGGAGGACTGTTTTTCTATCGTCCCGATCTGGATTGATTTGATCAAAAAAGGAGAAGCAGGAGGCGTCGTCTTTGACTGGTGCAACTGGCATGAGATCGGCACGCCTGATCAGTATCATTCGGCACTCATGGAGCTGCCCTCCTCCCAGCGTGTCCACCCGCAGGCGACTATCTCCGCGCTTGCGGATCTCTGTGAGGACTGCGTCGTCGGACTCGATGCGCATATCCCCGCCGAGACCACGCTCACCAACTGCATCGTCTGGCCGCGCACACGCGTCGCGCCGGGGAACTACCGCGACTGCATCATCACACCGCGTATCACGGTGGATCTCAAAGACTGATCTACTCCCATGAGAATAGAGTCAAGGGCGAGACGTATTCTGCTAGCACTGCTCTTGCTTGCCGTGCTAGCACCTCTGCTCTTCCTCTACCCTCCTCTCCTCTGGCAGATACCGCTCGCGTTCGGATTATTATTTCTGCTCATCATCGCGTGTATTTTCACGGTCGAGTATACAGAGATCAGAGCGGAGCGGGCACGCAGCCGTCATATCACGAGGCATCTACGCGTCCTCAGCAGAGAACTCTACAGTACACAAGAAGGCGCAGAGGGATTTTCTTGCGCTCTCATGCAGAGAGAGCAGCATAGGCTCTTTCATGTGAGCTATCGACTCGATTCCCAGATCGACGGCGACACTCTCAGCGCGCAGTGCATCTATTACCTCGACCGTGCCCAGAGTGAGGTCGAGGCTATCAACTACGAGTGCCGAGCGTCCCTCATCGGAGCAGTAGCGCTCGATGAGCTCTGTGCCGCGTTAGCACTGAGCTGCTCTGTCCAGCAGACAACAGCTCAGCACAGCATCGGCGAGGATCATGTCCTCTACCGCGCAGACGATGAGCCCTTTTACCTCCTTTACCCGACACGCACTTGGCGCGCGCGTTGGAATGAGATACGCACAAAACTCTCCTTCTTCATAGGATATTGATCACTTCGCCTTCACCGCGGGATCGGTCAGCCCCTCGATCGCGCCGCCTGCGATCGCCCAGAGATAGATGCTCGCCACGGAGGCGTAGGGACTGTAGCGGCGGTGGTACTTCGCAAAAAGATCCTTGGTGATCTTCTTATGCCTATAGAGCATGCGTATCCCGCGCAAGATCGCCAGATCGCCGTAGCTCAAGATATTCGGCCGCTGCATGGAGAAGATCATGAGCATCTCCGCTGTCCACACACCGATGCCGTTGAGCTGCGTGAGTCGCGCGCAGAGCTCCGCGTCGCTGAGCTGATAGAGTGACTCGATATCCAGCTCGCCGCTCGCGACGAGGCGCGCGATGTCAAGAATATGCTGCGCCTTGCGAAAGCTCATGCCGAGACTCTGGATCTGCTCAAGCTCGCAGCTCGCCAGCGCCTGAGGCGTCAGCTCGGGGAGCAGGGCGCGCAGGCGTAGCCAGATCGTCTGTACCGCCTTCGTCGAGATCTGCTGCCCGATGATGCTATGAATGAGCGCATGAAAGAGATCAGAATGCACCTCGCGCTCAACCATACCGATCTGCTCGATGGCGCGCGCGAGCTTCTTATCCTTCTTCTTGAGATAATCAAGCTCCACATGCGAGTATTGGAAATTTTTTTTCATCTCATGCAAACTCAATTCAATAAAAAATCATTCGAATCCGCAGGTGCCTCCCCGCGCTCCTCCATCGTATAATCCCGCACGACCACCGCCACGCGTATACGATACTGCTCAAAGAGCTCGGTGAATCCCGCGCGCTGCGCCATGCGATGCGCGAGTGTATTGCGCCAGCGTGTCACGCTCTCTGCATCCTCCCAAAAGCTCAGGCTGAGCATCTTGCCCTCGTGCGTGAGGCTGGAGAATCGCTCAAAGCTAATATTGCCTGCCGCCTGCATGATCTCGTCTCGCAGTCCTGCGGCGAGCTGGAGGTACTGAGCCTTGCCCTCGGCGGTGGGCGTGACTTCGAAGATCACGGCGAGGGGACCATCGGATGGTAGAGGATGTTGCATAATGAAAAGAGGAAAAAATTAAGAAGAACATTTCTGCGCATGCTCCCAGCCCAGCATGAGGGCTTTGCGCTCGCTGCGCCAGCGGTAGTTGTTGATGATACCCGTACTGCGGATCACGCGATGGCAGGGGATGATGTAGCCTATGGGATTCTTCGCGACGGCTGAGGCCACCGCGCGCACGGAGCTGCTCAGCCCCATCATGTCCGCGAGAGAAGAATAACTCGCGACCACACCCGAGGGGATGCTCAGCAGCGCCGACCAGACCTTGATCTGAAAGGGCGTGCCCTTCAGCAGCACAGGCAGCTCTACCTCATTGTCTCGCTCAAAAATCTGCGCACAAATACGCTGAGCCTCTCCCTCATCATGCACAAAGCGCGCCTGATGCCAGCTCTCACGTATCGCGGCAAGGATCATCTCCGCACCCCCATCGACGAACTCAAACGCGCAGACACCGCGCGACGTCGTCGCCACCAGTGCCTCGCCGAAGGGCGTCGGCGCGCAGCCGTAGCGTATCTCCACATCCTGTCCATGCGATTTGAACTCCCCCGGTGTGACCGCCTCAATCTTGACCATCAAGTCATAGCCCCGCGACTGCGACGAGAGCCCCACCTGATCGCTCGCCTCCAAGATGCTGGAGGTCCTCAGCAGCTCCTCCTTGAGAGCCTGTAGCGTGAGATGATCGACGAACTGCTTGGGAGAGACACCGACCCACGCGGAGAAAAGCCGCTGAAAGTGGTACTTACTCATCCCCACATGCGCCGCCACCTCATCCAGAGAGGGCTGAGACTGGTAATGATCAACGAGGTAGTGGATTGCCTTTTCTATCGTGGCGTAATGCGTGCAGGAGCTCATAGTCTGTTGCCGCATTATACCCCAAGCTCCGCATCACGCGCAACCCAGTTCTTGCGATTTTAGCCCTTCCTTACGGATAATAGGGATTGGGCTTGAAGAGCAAGAAAATCAGATCGACAATCACGCCTATCATGAAAATCCCGCCCGTGCAGAGGTAGACAATACCAAGCAAGATGCGGCCTTCATAAAATTTATGGATACCGAGATAGCCGACAAAAAAGCACAGCAGCAGCGAGATCCATTTATTGCAAGGTTCTACATAAGCCATATTCATAGTCGTATGATTATAGCATCATGTATGATGATGTCACGTGCAAAGCGATGCATCATCAAGATATTAGATCTACACAAACACATTGTTAGATACACGTACAATTAAAATTATTTTCAATTCAAAGAATATTCTGTATGATATCGTCTTTACAAACTTGCACACACCCCTCATTCATCCATGAAAGCACTCAAGTTCCTCCTTACCGCCACGCTTGCCACCAGCCTCCTCATCGGAATCAGCGCGCAGGCAGAAAGCCCCACCCGCAGCACCGCAGCCAAGAGCCCCGCGCTCAAGGTCGGCGACAAAGCCCCCGACTTTGTCCTGAAAAACGCCGAGGGCAAAGACATCTCCCTGAGCCATGCACTCAAGAAAGGTCCCGTCGTGCTGACCTGGTACCGAGGCGGCTGGTGCCCCTACTGCAACGTCGCGCTCAAGGAACTCAGTGACCACAACTCCATCATCCGCGGCCTCGGTGCCCAGCTCATCGCCCTGACGCCCGAGCTACCCGACCAGAGCCTCAGCACCACGGAGAAGAACAAACTCAACTTCCAAGTCCTCTCTGACCCCAACCTCAGCGTCTCGGAGAAATACGGCCTCGTCTTCACCCTCGACACCGCGACCGCCACACGCTACGAAGAGCGATTCAAACTCAGCGTCGTCAATGGCAACAAGAAAAACCAGCTCCCCATCCCCGCCACCTACGTCGTGAACACAGACGGCACCATCGTCTACGCCTACGTAAATGAGAACTACCGCGAGCGCGCCAAGCCCGCCGACATCATCGCCGCCCTGCAAAAGCTCAATCTCGCCAACAGCAACAAGCTCGCCATCCTCTGGACGAGCGGCGACCCCCGCATCGCGGAGAACTTCGTCGGCATGTACGGTCCCACGGCCAAGCGCGCGGGCTGGTTTGAAGAAGTCAACATCATCCTCTGGGGACCTGCGAACAAGCTCGTCGTGGAGAACCCCCACACCCAAGCCCAGCTCAAGAAAATGCTCGCCGCCGGTGTGAAGGTCTACTCCTGCCAAGCCTGCGCCCAGAGCTACGGCCTCGTCAACGCCCTGCGCGCCCTCGGCGTCGACGTGAGGTACATGGGCGAGCCGCTCACCACCTACCTCAAGCGCGGCTACCGCACCCTCTCGCTCTGATCCTGCGTCCATCCCCTTCTACACAAAGCCTCTATGCTCTCCATAGAGGCTTTTTCATTGACAGCTGAGAGAGAAAATGCTAGATAAGTATGATGATGAAGATCACCATCCTCGCCTTGGCTCTCCTGACTCCCCTCTGCTCGGCGGCACTCAGCCCCTCCAGTGTGCGCGTCGAGCAACTGGTCGAAGGCTCGCCGCAGGGCGAAAGCCCGCAAGCTCCCCTCCTCATGCTCACGCCCCCCGAGGGCATCGTGCTGCTGGGTGAGAAGGGAAAGGACTACAGCCGCGCATTCTACGAAACAAGCAACGCGCGCATCCCCGCAACAGGCGGTCTCCTCCTCCTGCGATCGAGCAGATCGCCTAGCATCTCGCTGAGCTACAGCGAGAGCAAGCCTGTACAGATGGAGCTCCCCATCACGTCGACCCAAGGTAGTCTCAGCTGGGAGCACGGCCAGATCCCCTACCGTATAGGAAAGGGGATCCCCCGCGCGGGATTTTCCTTCAAGCCGCCTATGGGACTCACGCTGCGCTTCCCCGAGCATCTTGTCATCAGCGATGTCCAGCTGCTGGATAAGAAGGGGCGCCGCATCCGCGTCATCGAGAACCAGCCCGCCCTCGACAAAAAAGAAATCACCCTGCTCTACTGCGCAGCCATACCTGAGAAGCCAGATGAGCATCTCGCCGCCATCTCCTTCTGCTACCACAAGCCCCCCTACAAGCAGCTCACTCTCGATCTCTCTAGGCCTCGCGAGGCGCGCCCCACCTCCCCCCTCCTCCTTGAGCAGGGCGAGCGCACCACGCAGCGCAGCATCCTCGTCAGCGTCGATAGCGCCGAGCCTATTATTCATCACATCAGCAGCAGTACCCCTAGTTGGAGCTCCCCTCGCAAGCCCTCTGAGCTCTGGGCAGCAGCAAAGGGCAAGCGCACCTACTTCATCACCTCCCCTGCATTCCCCAAAGAGAATACACCGTTCACCCAGCGCGAGGACGTGACCTTCACTCTCAGCCACCGCCCCTTGGCTACTGAGACCCTCGAGCTCGACGGCACCGAAGGGCGCGTCCAGCCACCGCGACTCAAGCACAGCATCAGCTACCGCCGCGAGGACGATGAGCTCATCGTCACCACTCCGCACGACACGATGATCCAGCAGATCACCCTCGTGAGTCCAAAGGGCGAACGACTCGATCACATGCACAAGGTCTATCAAGAAACACATCGACATCGCCACTTCAGCCTCAGCCGAATCACGCCAGGTGACGCGCTGCGCCTCGAGATCAGCTACTACCCCGCCCCCTATACACGACTGACCATGCCATTGCCCGCGCCTCCACCCCCACCAAGCCTAGGCATCATCGTGCTAGAGACGCCTTAAAAAAAACCATATCTACGGCAAGAACTGTAAGCATACAAAAATATGTCCTTAAAATTCCTTGATAGTCTATCATTAATATGCTAAAAAAGACAAATGAAACAAAACCCCTCTTCCTACATCCTGCTCGCGCTCGCGACACTCCCTCTCATCGCCTCCCCTGCGCAAGCCTACAATGAGCGCTATCGCCCCGACTACGATAGAAACAGCTACTACAACCGTAACAGCTGCGATCATTATAGCCATGGTGGACGCCCTCAGCTCCAGCCCAATCGCCCGAACAACGTCCAGCGCGCGACCGCCCTCTTTGAAGAATCCATCAACGTGCGCAAGCGCTACATCGACGTCATCGACCAGGTCATCAACAGGCAAATCCGCCCCCGCGACGCTATCCAGATGATCAACCGCCTCTCGGACAAGCTCTACGGCCTCGGACAGAAAGGCGACCGCCTCATGGGCAATCTCAGCATGCATGAGAAGCGCGCCCTCGGCGAGATCCTGACTGGCGGGCGCTACGCCAAGCAGCACCGCAAGACCGACCGCGGACTCGAGCGCGTACGCGAGAATCTCCGTGCCGTGCAGTACTATCAGATAGAGCCCCTCCGCCAAGCCTGCCGCAGATTCAACGGCATCGCGCGACGCTCCTACCTCGGCAATTAATCGCTTCTCAGCCGATCGAATAACCCTCAGGAGACTTTTCCCAAGCGAGAAAAGTCTCCTCACCCTGTCCCCATGACAGCATCCGAACAAGCCCCCCTCCCCACGCTGCTCGACATCAGCCCGAGCAACTGCCTCGACCTCGATGAGGCTCACGCGGTCAAGATGTTTCTCGGGAAGAACCACGAGCAGGCACTGGAGCTGCTGCGCGACAATTTCTCATACTACCAAGAAGACTTGGCTTTCATGGGGTCGCGTGCCTTCCACTACTACCTGACTAGCCTCGTCACCTACATCACAGACGAGCTGCAGTCCGATCCCACCGACTTCTACGACACCTGCCATTCGCTCCAGACGCTCTTCTCTATTCGCCTGATGAGCCATGAGGATAGAAGAATGATGATCAACGACACGCGCGCGCAGGCCGCGCTCCAGATGGCCATCACACGCCTCGCCGAGATCGAGGCGAACTACGAGCAGCATATCCTCGAAGACAACTATCTTGAATCGCCCAAAAAGATCCTCAAGCTGCGCGACAAGCTCGCCTACCAGCTCGACCAGATCAGCTACGAGTCATGGGAATGACAGCACCGATGAGCCGCTTCGCATCTTCTTCATCGCTATTCTTCACTCGCAATCCCCCCTTCAGGGGACCTTGCAAAATTAGTTT